>CAMWXI010000021.1 GCA_947178175.1 uncultured Porphyromonadaceae bacterium
GGGGGGGCTCGGATATGTGTATACGAGACAGTCTATGAGTCGCCCAAGCGTCTCGAGAGGACATTGCGTCAACTTGCCGAGACTTTCGGGCAGGAAAGAAACGCCTCGGTGTGCCGGGAGATTTCAAAACTGCATGAAACAATACATAATGGCACTCTGGGAGAACTCCATTCTTATTTTTCCGTGAACCAGGCGAAGGGGGAAATTGTTATTGTTGTTGAGGGCGCTCCCGCTCCCGAGAAACCGTCAAGGAAATATTCCGATGCCGAAGGAGAAGTGAATGACGCACGGTAAATAGCAATAAATCGCATCAACTTGAATTAGCAAAAAGATATGAAAAAAATTATTCTTTGTTTAGGAGTTTGTACGGTCTTGCTCTCAGCATGTTCCGGCAACCAAAAGAGACTTGAAGAAGACTCAGTCCGTATCGCTGAACTTTCAGAGGATTATAAACAGGCAACCAATTTCAACGACTCGCTGATGCTCCTGATGGGCGACATATACACCGGTCTTGACTCGATCAATCAGCAGGAAGGACTTCTTTATAATATGCAGTCAGGCGACAATGTAGACCGTCGCGCGGAAGTGCGTCAGAATCTTGCCAATATCAAGGCAAGACTCTATGCAAACAAAGAACTGCTGGAGAAGATGGAAGGGCAGCTTAAGTCATCCAACAATGAAAATACAGTCCTGACAAAGACAATTGCTCAGCTTAAGGCACATATAGAGCAGCAGGAGCAGAAGATAGCACAGCTCCAGGAACAGCTCACGGCTGCACAGGGTCAGATAACAGAACTCACCAATCAGGTTGAGGAAGGAAAGGTTGAGGTTGAGAAAGCCAACGCTGCAACAGCAGAAGCAAATGCTGCCACAGTAGCGGCTGAAAACGAAGCAAACAAGGTATATTACGCTATCGGTACCAACAAGGAATTGAAGAACAACGGTCTTCTTGAGAAGAAATTCCTGGGAGCGACAAAAGTGCTTCAGGGACAATTCAACACCAATTATCTGACTACCGCCGACAAACGTACTCTCAACTCCCTTCCTACCGGAGGAAAGAAGGTGAAAATCTGGAGTAATATGCCGGAGAACTCCTATCAGATAGTAGGAGAGAAGGATGGGCCGAAGACCATACGTATCACAGACAAGGCCCTTTTCTGGAGTCGTACACCGATATTGGTGGTTCAGATAGACAATTAAGAATAGAAATCCGGAACAGCAAATGAAAATACACCCGATAATAATCGGTGCAGTCATCCTTGCTTTGGCTCCTATGGAAGTCAAGGCAAGGATTTCTGTTGAAGAAATTCATCCTCCGCATTGGTGGGTAGGGATGAAAGACACAACACTGCAATTGCAGGTGAAGGGGAAAGATATCCGAAATGCGGACTTCAGTGTGGATTACCCCGGAGTAAGAGTGGATAGTGTGGTGCGTCTTGACGGAAGTCCTGATTGGCAATATATCTATCTTTCCATCTCTCCGGAGACCGGGAGTGGTGAGTTGTCTTTGGAATGGAGAAAAGGGAAAGAGAAGATAACGAGAAAATATTCCCTGAGAACCAGAGAAGAGAACAAAGGGGCCAAAGGATTCACGGCCGCCGACGTGCTTTATATGATAATGCCTGATCGGTTTGCCGACGGAGATGTCTCCAACAATGAGCATCCTTCGATTAAGAATAAGTCCGTTGTAGACCGTAAGAATCTGAATGTTCGCCACGGAGGTGACCTTAAGGGGATACGGGATCATATTCACTATCTTGATTCCCTGGGTATAACCGCCGTGTGGTTGAATCCCGTGCTCGAAAATGATATGCCCGGAGGGGCATATCATGGATATGCCACCACAGACTATTATAGAATAGATCCGCGTTTCGGCACTAACGAGGAATACAAGGAGCTAATTTCCACACTCCACAGCCATGGCATAAAAACAGTGATGGACATGATATTCAATCACTGCGGTATTGCACATCCGTGGGTTGAAGACCCTCCCTCCTCCGACTGGTTTAATCTGCAGGACGATTGGAGGCAGACGAATTATCGGCTCTCCACAATCACCGACCCCTATGCAAGCGATAGAGACCGATCCATGTCGGTTGACGGATGGTTTGTTTATGGCATGCCTGACCTGAATCAGAATAATCCTCACCTTATGAAATATCTCTCACAGAATTCCATCTGGTGGATAGAAGAGAGTGGTATAGACGGCATCCGTATGGACACGTATCCCTACGCCGACAGATACAGGATGGGGGAGTGGGTAGACGCCGTGATTGAAGAATTTCCGGAGTTTAATATCGTTGGAGAATGTTGGTTTGGCGACACGGGAGCAGAGGCCTTCTGGCAGAAGGGTGCGCCGCAGGCGGCGGCCGCAGGATTTGATTCCCGGCTCCCGGTGGTGATGGATTTCCCATTGATGATAAAAAGCCGTGAACTGAAACCGTTTGCTGAGCCAACCGATGCATGGAACGGACTTAATAAGCTGTATGACCATCTCGCACTTGATTTTCTCTATAAAGATCCGATGTCAGTGCTCCGCTTTCTTGACAATCATGACACGGAAAGAATGATTCAGGTTGAGCCTGAGAATCTTGACAGCTGGAAACAGGCGATGCTCTTCCTGCTTACAATTCCCGGTATTCCGCAGATATATTACGGCACAGAACTGTTGATGGCAGGAGACCGCAAGCAGGGCGACGGAAATGTAAGGCGCGACGTGCCGGGAGGCTTCCCCGGAGATGAGGTGAATGTTTTCACCCGTGAGGGGAGGAGCGCACTGCAGAATGAAGCTTTCGATTTCCTGTCGCGTATCAACAGATGGCGCAAGACCTCAAAGGCAGTGGCGGAAGGGAGTATGAAGCATTTTATGCCTGACAACGGTTTATACCTCTATTCACGCAAATCTCCGGGTGAGGAAGTGATAGTGATACTTAACGGGTTGGATAGTGAAAACGATGTGGATATGTCGCGCTATGCCGAACTGATAGACGAAGGGGAGGAATTCAGAGACATACTCACAGGTAAGATAATAAAGTTACGTGACGGGAGCGACCGGTTCACTTTTGATTCGAGAGCAGTCATGTTATTGGAAAGATTATGAAACGTGATATTAAAAAAGCGGCAGGAATGGGGATGTTTTTGCTCGCCATGTTGACATTCTGGGGCTGCAAACCCACAGAAAAGAATTATCGTGATGCCTATGTCATAGCACAACATAAGAAAGAACAGCAGCAGGAATTTGCCGGAGGAAAGGCATTGCAGCTTGATGATCATCTGTCGCTTCGTTCTATAGATGGAGATTCGCAATGGGTGAGTCACGAAGGATTGCGGGGAAAGAGTCTTGATGGAGACAGTATTGCGGAGCAGGAGATGAAGAGTAAATATGGAGTTGCGGTGGCACTGTTTCGCATGGAGACCAATGCACGGGCGATGGCTTTTGACTTGCGGGAGAAGAAGCGTAAAGCCTTTGTTGCCACAAATGGCAATGACCGGTGGTATTCGGTAATAGGTCCATACGCAGATTTATCCGGAGCTGCAGAAGGGCTGAGGAAGTTCAGAAAGGAGAATCCGTCATTTATATATGTAGGGATGCCGGGTGCCCCTGCAATAATTAGATTGATTTAAGATTGCATTAAGACTCCTTTCCACAAAAAATGTTAATGCAAGGGCGGGGTATTTTCGAGGGATTTTCGCAAGTCGAAGAGGGAGTGTAGCGAGCTACATGACCGATGAGGCTTGGCGGAAATCACCGAAAAGACACCGGGCAAAGGGTAACTTTAATAATATCGATGTTTTCCCGGGAGGTCAGTACATGTCTCACCGATCCATATCGGTCGACATGGTGAAAACATTCCGGTCTCTGTATCGAGAAAGTGTGTCAAATAAAGAAAAGTTACCTCCGTCCCGCAGATTTCAGCCATCTTCGAACTTTTGGCTCAGTCACTTAGCTCGCTAAGCTCCTTCGCCTGCAAGTCCAAATCTGGCCAAAATCTGCGTCCCCTGCATTAACATTTTTTGTGGAAAGGAGTCTAAAATAAACATCCTGCAGGGGATTGATTATCCCTACTTAACAAAGTTCAGACGACTTCAATCAGAAGGGGGATTCAAATCAAATTTTGAGTCCCCCTTGTATGATTATTAAACGTGGAATTTACCGGGAATATAATTAGAGAGGGAGCCGTGTAATGGAAAAAGTAAAAAAATTATAGTTAAAAAAGGGGTTATGGTATTGCAGTTTGTAAAAAAATGCTAAATTTGCGTTAAAAATTATTTCATAGATAGGGCTAAAACACTGCGGAAAGCAGGGGATAGCTTGGTTAACCTGAATTTAATACCTGATATAAAGCGACATAAGCGGTTTGTAAAAATAGAGACCTAAAAAGCGTATGAACTATCGCGGGCATCAGGAAATATAAAACGAAATAGAAAACAATAATAACTTAGTATAAACACTTAAAGTATGAGAAAACTGTTTTTAATCCTGATGACGCTGATAGCGTGCACATGGAGCATACAGGCTCAAACGCGCACCATTCACGGCACAGTGCTTGATGCAGCCAACAACGAGCCGTTGATCGGTGCAACTATCATGCCCATCGGAGGCGGCCAGGGTGCCGCAGCCGACCTTGATGGAAATTTCACCATCAACGTCCCGGCCAATGTAAAGAAAGCTACGATCTCTTACGTGGGTTACACCTCACAGACAGTAGATCTTGCAAACAACATGAAGGTTCTTCTTAGCTCCAGCACTACTAATCTTGACGATGTAGTGGTTGTAGCTTACGGTACTGCCACTAAGGAAGCGCTTACCGGTTCTGTAGCGGTAGTTGGAGCCAAGGAGATTGAGGATCGTCCCGTAATCTCTGTTACATCCGCACTCGAAGGTAATGCTCCCGGTGTGCAGGTGAACAGCAGTGTCGGTAATCCCGGAACATCTCCTAAAATCCTTATCCGCGGTTTCAACTCTGTTCAGAGTAAGAATACCGACCCGCTTTATGTAGTTGACGGTGTGCCTTACACCGGTTCAATCGCCGACCTTAACCCAGCGGATATCGAATCAATGACAGTTCTTAAGGATGCCGCTTCTTCAGCACTCTACGGTAACCGTGGTGCCAATGGTGTAATCCTTATCACTACCAAGCGTGCGAAGAATGTAGGTAAGATTGATGTCAATCTTCAGGTTCGCCAGGGTGTATTCTCAAAAGGTCTTCCTTTCTACGACCGTGTAGGAGTCAACGACTGGATGCAGTTGCAGTTTGACTCACAGGTTAATGCGCTTCTCAGCCGCAGCAGTTTCGCTGGAACAAGAGAAGATGCAATCGCCAGCGTGCGTGAGACATTCATGCAGAACCCCAAAATGAACAATATCTTTGCTCAGGACGCAAACCAGCTGTTTAACGAAGAAGGTATATTCCAAGGTACAGTTCTTCCAGGCTACAACGACCTTGACTGGTGGCCTATACTTAGCCAGAACGGTTATCGTCAGGAATACAACCTTAACGCTTCAGCAGCAACTGAGAAATATAACATCTTCGCTTCAGTCGGATATCTGAAGAGCAACGGTTATATGCTCATGACTGACTTCGAACGTTTCAACGGTCGTATTAACGCCAACTTCCAGCCTACTTCTTACCTTCGCTTCGGTGTTAACCTGGCAGCGACAGCTCAGGAAGCAATGCAGAACGGCGCCGGTGATGGTACAAGCGCTATCAACAACCCCTTCGCTGCTCAGTATTACGCTCCGGTTTATCCTTATTACGCACACTCCGCCGACGGTGCTGTCTTAAAAGATGAGATGGGCAACCCCGTATGGAACAATGCCACTTATCTGCAGACAACCAACGTTGCTCAGTGTCTTCGTTTAGACCGCTCCAGCAACTCAGCTACTGTAGTTGACGCTACTCTTTACGGAACAGCAATAATCCCCTATGGTTTTGAACTCACTGTACGCGGCAGCATGCACCGTGACAAGACCAACACAATGGGTTATACCAATAACCTTTCCGGTTCCGGTGTTTCTTACAACGGTATGATTTCAGCAACCTACGGCGACTATCGTTCACACACATTCATGCAGACTCTTGACTGGTCTCATGATTATGGTGACCACCATGTTGACGCATTGCTCAACCATGAGAACTACTACTATAAGACAGATCAGTCCAGCCTTACCAAGATGGACCAGGTATTCACAGGAGTATATGCTCTCAGCAACTTCCAGAAATCATTCGGTCTTCCTAACCAGCAAATCGGTGAGGTAGCTTCTGAATCTTACCTCGGACGTGTACGCTACAACTATGATCAGAAATACTTCGGTGAAGCATCAATCCGTCGTGACGGGTCTTCATATTTCTCACCCAAACATCGTTGGGGTACATTCTGGAGTGCAGGTGCAAGCTGGGTAATCTCAAAAGAGAAATTCATGCAGAACCTTACATGGATTGACTATTTGAAACTTCGTGCCGCATATGGTTCTGTAGGTAACGATAAGACAGCAGGTGCTTATTCTTACTATAGTCTCTATGGTGGCGTGATGTATAATGGAGTAATGACTTATATACCCATCACAATGGCGTCAGACGACATCAAGTGGGAGTCAACCAAGACATTCGACATCGCTCTTGAAGGTTCTCTCTTCAACGATCGTTTCAACTTCACCATCGGCTACTTCAACAAGCGCAATGCCGACCTTCTCTTCTATGTAACCCGTCCCTCTTCTGTAGGTACTATCAGTAATAACGGTACCAACCCCTCAGTGTTGGCAAACATCGGTACGATGCAGAACATCGGTTGGGAACTCCAGTTTGGAGTAGACATCATCCGCAACCGCGATCTCAAATGGAGTGCAAGCCTTGATGCAACCTTCATAAAGAACAAGATTGTTAAGCTTCCTAACGGACAGGCACTCCCCAGTGAATCATTGTTCGAGGGTAAGAGCCGTTTCGAGAAATATACATACGAATGGGCAGGTGTTGACCAGCTGACCGGTCAGTCACTTTATAAGATGAATCCTGATTCTCCTGACTACTGGAGCTATGATTCCAACCATCAGCTTGTGCCTGAAGCAGCAGCGAAGGCTTACGCTGACCAGGTTGAAAAAGCAAAAGCTGACGATGCATACTTCAACATCAACGGTGTTGACTATACAACCAAGACAGCTTACGCCGGCCGTAAAACTTTAGGAAGTTCACTGCCGACAGTTTACGGTTCATTCGGTACTAACCTTAGCTGGAAAGGTATCAACTTCGGAGTTCTCTTCACTTACAGCCTTGGCGGTAAGATCAACGATAGCAACTATTATAGATTGATGACCTACGGTTCAGAGCCCGGAGCTCTTCATAAGGATGCTCTCAAGGCATGGACAGCAGCTCCCGAAGGTATGACAGCTGACAGCCCCAATCGCATTGATCCCAACGGTGTTCCCCAGGCAAATGCTGAAACAAACACTGACACTAATGCTGATTCAAGCCGCTTCCTTATCAGCGCAAGCTATCTTACTCTCAAGAACATCATCCTTTCTTATGATCTTCCCAAGAAATGGGTGAGCGCTCTTCAGCTTCAGAACATCAACCTCGGTCTCAGCATTGACGACCTCTTCATCGTAACCAAGCGTAAGGGTCTTTGCCCCGGTAGCTTCGATGGTACTCAGGCTCAGACATGGTTCCCCGCACGAGTAGTAAGCTTCCAGCTCTCAGCTCGTTTCTAAAACAATCTTAAACAGGAAACAATAAACATGAAAAAGAATATATTTGTAAAAGGTGCGGTGACATTAATGGTAGCAGCCGGGTTGTCATCATGTGCAAGTGACTATCTGGAGCGCGCACCGATTTCATACGAAGACGAGAACCGCATCAACTCTTCTACAGAGACAGCTCAGAAAGCTGCGTGGGGTGTTTGCCGTTCAATGTATTTCGGATATAACATCGCAAGCCGAATTCAGTTCATGAATGGTGAGCCGTGGATCAACACAATGTATGGTGAGGTTTATGCACAGGATGCTTACTATACGCTTTGGCAGGATTTCTCCAAGGACTTCATGGATGGCCGTTATCTTTTGCAGACTAACTACTGGATGACCTGGATGCCCTGGATGTATAGCTATAACTTGATTGCACAGAGCAACAAAATCCTTGACGCAATCGATAAGGCAGAGGGTCCGCAGGCAGATCGTGAGTATATAAAGGCTCAGCTCCTCACAATCCGTTCTCATGCCTACACCAAGCTTCTGCAGTTCTATGCTCCCCGTTGGGAAGATTCCAACAATGGTGAGACACTCTGTATCTGTCTCCGTGAAACCTACAGCACCGGAAACGAACCTTTGTCTTCAATGAATACAATCCACACTGTAGTTAACAGAGATCTTGACGAAGCAATCAGACTGTTTGACAAATGTGGAAAGAATCGTACGAAGATTTATGAGCCGGATGCATCAATCGCTCATGGTATCAAGGCACGTCTGGCACTCATCTTCCATGATTGGGATACCGCTCTTGAACATGCCACTCTCGCACGTCAGGATTATCCTATCATGAGCTCGGATGAATACCTTGCCGGCTTTAATACTCCTAACGATGAGTGGATGTGGTCAAATGCACTTGAGCTCGAAGACCAGTATCTCGGAACAATTACCTGGGGTGGCCAGTATGCTTGTAATGGTGGTTATGTATATAGCTGGGGTTACGGTGCCGGCGCAATCAATATCGACCTTTACAACCAGATGGACCCCAACGATACCCGTAGAGCTCTCTACTGGACTCCGGATAAGAAGCTTCCTGTCATCCTTAAACCCGCTTACTTCTGGAATCCCGCATATACTGATGAGTTGACAATGAACATGAATGTCAAGACCGGTAACGGCAGCCCTACAGGAATGGCAATTCAGCTTAAGAAATTCGCTAACGAAGCGCTTCCTGCAAGAGGAATAAGCTATTTCCAGGTTCAGGCATATCGTAACTCAGGAGATCCCGAGGGTGAACTGGTTGGTATCGTACCTTTCGGAGCACAGTTCAAATTCTGGGGAGCAGGTCCGTTCTCAGGAACATCTTTCCCCTTCATGCGTGCATCTGAAATGGCATTTATCGAAGCAGAGGCAGCATGCCATAAGAACCTTGAGGATCGTGCCCGTAAGGCTCTTGAAGAAGTCAATGGCAACCGTATTCCCGGTTACACATGCACCAAGAGCGGTGATGACCTTCTTGAGGAAGTATATCTCAGCCGCCGTATCGAACTTTGGGGTGAAGGTTTCGCATGGACCGACCTCAAGCGTCTTAACCGTCCGAGTGTCCGCCGTGCATGGAAGGCCAATGATCCTACATCAGGTAACATTCCTCCCGCATTTGCTGGAACAGTGCTTCCTTCAGACATCAACGGCTGGAGAATTTCTCTCCCCGATGCAGAGGTTAACTACAACTCACTCATTCAGAAATATTCTCACTGATTTGTGGTTATAAAAACAAAATTTGTCTACATAAAAAGAGGAAAAGGGCAACCTGTTCCTCTTTTTTATGTATTTTTAAGTTTTATTGTGAAGAAAATAGTGAATAAACTATTGCTGAATTAATTATTTGGAAGTAAATTTGCGTTATTATAAGGAGAAAAGTTGCAGTTAAAAAATGATTATCGTGAAATATCGGATAGTCACGTCATGTTTGATAAATGCAGGCCTCATCAGAACAAATTAAGATAATAAATAACCGAACATATATGACAATCAAACGATTATTACCCCTGACATTACTTGCGCTTCCATTTTTGGCAGCGGCGCGCCCGGCTTATCCCGGCATCACAAAGGTAAAGAATGCAGATGGTACCATGGTTGAGCTTCGTGGCTATGGCGACGAAAACTTCAATTACTATACAAATGTTGATGGCTCCTTAATCTACGAAATCAACAAGAGTGGAAATTGGGCACCGGCAATGCGTTTCAACCGCACGTTAACACCTTCCGCTTCCAACATTGAGATGTTGAAGGCGGAAAGAGTCCCTATGAGAAAATCTGCTGATAATGCTATACATAAAATGGCAGAGCTTAGCAAGGTTGACGGTCGCACAACATATCCTACAGTCTCAGATGAACCCGTTCGTGCTTTGGTAGTCCTTCTGGAGTTTGCAGGCACTCCTTTCAGTATTCCCAATATTCAGCAGAGTATTGATGATATGGTCAACAAGGAGGGTTATTCCGAATATGGAGCCCATGGCTCGGCACGAGATTATTTTCTTGCCTGCAGTAATAATAAATTCAATGTTCACTTCGATGTCTCAGAGGTTGTTCCCCTGAAGCATAACAGCTCATATTATATGGGAAGCGATCTTCCTCCGGTTGAAGGTGCAGGACTTATCCGTCATCGCCGTTGGGGGGAAGCTATTCAGGAAGCGATAGCCTATCTTGATGAGAGAGGATATGATTTCTCTCAGTATGACTATGACAACAACAAGGATATAGATAATATCTTCTTCTTCTATTCCGGCTATGGTCAGGCGGATTCCGGGGATCCTGAAACGATATGGCCTCACCAGGGTAGCTATCAGAACTATGTTCTCTGGAGCCAGCAGTGGCCTGAGGCATATCCCGGCGATTATCCTGAAATATGGGTTGACGGAGTTAGAATGAGAACATACGCATGTTCCAACGAGCTCAACTATCCTCTGAGTTTGGGAGAAGGACGTCCTATGCTTGACGGTATTGGAGCGTTCTGCCATGAATACGGTCATGTTCTCGGTCTCCCTGACTTGTATGATATTCAGTATAACGGAACAAAGACTCCGGGTGACTATTCAATCATGGCAAGCGGAAGCTATAACGATAACTCTACATGTCCTCCCTTGTATTCCGCCTATGAACAGTGGTTGTGTCGCTGGGTTGAGACAGAAGATCTCTATGAGGCAGCCGACCTTGAGCTTGCTTCCAAATCAATGTCTGACGACAATAAGATTTATCGTATCATGATTCGTCGTCCCGGACCGCTGAAAAAATATTATAACGAGTGGTTCTTCATTGAGGCACGTCACAAAGAAGGCTGGGATGAGTTCTTCCCTGAAGAGGGTGTGTTTATCTGGAGAGTAGATTATACTGACCCCTCAATGTGGCCGGGCAATATCGTCAATTCAATGGGCACCCCGCGTGTAGAGCTGATGACATCTTACTCCAAAAATGGAAAAACAACCGAGGCGTGGCCCGGTGAAATGAATGTTACATATTCAATGCCTACAGCTTCAAATGCAATAAAATTCGCAAGTGCCGCCGGCGACTTCCAGATTTTCCTTTCAGGTATCGAATATGACAAAGATACCAAGGTTGCAAAACTGGGTTATAACACTGTGACATCCGAACCGGATGATGTGACAGTGATGCACTCAACTCCTGAATTGGCAAATCCCGTTGGAGAAGACGGAACGGTTATCCGCGAGTTTCTCCTTTCCTGGGACCCCGTGCCCGGAGCAACCGGTTATATGCTGACTGTGAAGCGTACCGATTCACGCGGAATTACAAATGTCGTGGGGAACTATGATGATTTCTTTGTAGGAAATGTAAACTGGGTGAAGATTGACGGTATCACTTCCACTGCATGGAAACAGGACTTCACGGCAAGTGTAAGAGTTGTAAAGGGTCTTCCTTCATCAAGAGAATCGAACACGATTTCATTCAAACCGACCGAGCTTGAATACACGGCGGTTGACGGTATCGGCGAAGAAGAGAATGAGATATTCGGAGGTATCGGTTGTGTGATTGCTCCTGAAGGTGCAGAGGTCTTCAACCTCAATGGTGTACGCACAGGTGCTGACAATCTTCCCGCCGGCATGTATATTGTCCGCAGCGGAAAGAATGTGAAGAAAGTGATCGTAAAGTGAAATAACTTTATAGTTTAATGAGAAAGGGGTGTTTCAAAATGATTCACATTTGAAACACTCTTTTTTCATATTAAAATCGGAAGGTATATGAAAGCAGAGAAAATCAAGGTCGTTAACAGGCTCATGAAGATAATGGGAAATATTCGTATAAAGGGGTATGCGATTATCGCTTTTGGCGTGGTAGGCGCTTTGCAGTCATCAGTTGAGGCTGCACCGGTCAGTCCTGAGACTGCGCGGGAAGAAGCTGCGAGTTTTATCAAGCGTAATTCCGCCACGTTCTCCAAAGGTAAAAGAGTTGCAACAACCGCTGATTTGACGTTGTGCTACACGTCAACCTCGAGTGAGGGTAACTGCTATTATATCTTCAACTTCCCGGCAGATGGAGGTTTTGCCATCATTTCGGCGGATGACAGACTTCCGATGGTTCTCGGCTTTTCAGAATCAGGAAATTTTGACGAACGTCGTATGCCTGACAATATGAAATGGTGGCTTACCGAGTATACAAGAGATATTTCCGACTTTCTCCGGAGAGATCCTAATATAGACAGTTTGCCGTCAAGAGTCGCTCCAATGCGTAAGGCTGTTGACAGAGTGGAGATCGCTCCGTTGTTGAAAACGACATGGGACCAGACAGTCCCTTATAATAATGATTGTCCGTTGGATTCCCGTACCGGGCAGCGTTCGGTGACGGGATGTGTGGCAACTGCCATGGCTCAGGTGATGAAATATCATTCCTGGCCTGTAAATCCTAAGGGTTCTGCCAATGGCGTAATGTTTAACGGCACTACTCTTGACTGGGATAATATGCTTGATTCATATACTGATTATAACTGGACGGGTCCGCAGGCTGCCGCCGTCGCTCAGCTAATGCGTCAGTGCGGTGCCTCCGTAGCAATGCAATATTCTTCCTATGCCAGTGGTGCTTATCCCTTCAATGTTCCCGAAGCACTGATAGAATACTTTGATTATAATCCATCGATGGAGATTCTTTTCAGGGATTACTACACGCAGAAAGAATGGAATGACATGGTATATGGAGAGCTTGAGGCAAACCGACCTGTGTATTATTCCGGGCAGTCAGACAATGGGGGTCATGCTTTTGTGTGCGACGGATATTTAGGTAATGATCTTTTCCATTTCAACTGGGGATGGAGCGGTTATCAGGACGGATATTTCAGGCTGAATGCTTTGAATCCTTCAACCGGTGGAACCGGTTCATACGCCGGAGGATATAATCAGGAGCAGTCAATAATTATCGGTTGCAGAAAAGCAGCCGGGGAAACCAAAAGACAGCAGCTTCTCATCTCGACAGGATCGTTTGAATACGACGCGGATAATATATATGTCATAAGGGGCGGTGCCGATTATAATCTCGTTTATAATCCATTGGCATATCCTCAGACCTTTACTTTCGGATTGAAGGTTGTAAATGTCAATATAGGTGGTGACCCTGTCTATTTTAAAGCCAACAATGAGCAGACACTATCTTCATTGTATGGATTCACCCAAGTGTCACTTAGCGTCGGTACACTTCCGGATGGAGAATACAGAATATATCCGGCCATGCAGAACATTTATGGAGAATGGCAGGACATTCTTGTTCCATACGGAATGCAGCGTTATGTCACCTTAAGAGTGTCTAAGGGAGTCAGAACTTTCACCAACGAAGGCCCCGGAGCAGAGACAGTTTCCCATCTTATCACGGCAGACCCCGTGTATGTCTCACCGATCTACGAAGGTGATGCACTCTCTTTCCGAATCACCATGAACAATGTAGGAGAGGGTGATGCCTACGGCCACATGCTTGTTGGTCTGTATTCAGAAGAAGATTTGGGAGAAATAAGGGAAATATCCTCACTCGTATCTGTTCCAGGAATGAGCAGTGCGGATATAGAATTCGCAGATAATAACCCTTTAGGCAAGGGAACTTATGATTACTATCTTCTTGATCTGAATTATAATATCATAAAAGGACCGGTTAAGATGGAGATTCTCGAAAGGAAAACACCGTTGCCGGCACCGGAAGGGGAATTGTTGATAAGCGGAATATCTCCCTCATATCTTGAAGATGGAGAGGAATCCGGTGTGACAATCACAGCCCTGAACAGTTCCGAATCAGATATTCCGAGTATGTTGAAGGTAAGACTTCTCAAAGCCGGAGACTTGTCGGAGGTTGAAACTATTTCAACTTCTCAACCCTTTGTGTTCCCGGGTAATGAAGAAGTGACAGCGCGGTTCGTGCCACGAAGATTTAATCTTCCTGCCGGGGATTATTATTTGGTATGCGAAGACGATAAGGGGAAAGTGTTAAGTCATCTTCATCCGCTGAAAGTTTATGGAAAAGAGATGGAGACGGAAAAGGGTTATTACAGAGCCACGAATGTAGTGACGAACGAGGCACAGCTGACTGCGGTAAAGACCGAAACAGGAGCTCATAAATTTAATATAGATGAGTATGTGGAGGGGTATAGGGTGACATCCATACGTCCGGATATATTCGCATTTGACAGAGAAGTACAGGCCGTTACGCTCCCCTCCGGAGTCAGCTACATACCTTCAGGGTCATTTTATTGGAGCAACTCTCTTGAATATCTAAAGATGAACCGTAAAGAGGTTACTGGTCTCGGAGAGGAAGTTTTCAACCCTGATCTGGAGAAGAAGGTCGTGATTTCCGGAGCCGACGGGGGATATACCAATATCTTCCACAACAGTCCGATATGGGAGGAAT
This sequence comes from uncultured Porphyromonadaceae bacterium, assembly GCA_947178175.1. Taxonomy (GTDB): domain Bacteria; phylum Bacteroidota; class Bacteroidia; order Bacteroidales; family Muribaculaceae; genus Lepagella. The sequence continues at coordinate 14,576 of CAMWXI010000021.1, forward strand.
TCCGCATGAGCAATTGGACTCTTGATGTGGATGATGATATAGTAATCACCGGTGGTTTGCTGAGAGATTCGGATAATGAGATATTCAATCCCTATTATTTAGGTGCAGATGAAGCTCTTGTCATTGATTTTGAAAGTGAGGAAGGGTATACGGTTGTCTGCGATTATGAGATAGATGGAAAACGTGGGCGCAAAGTCGGGGAAAAGAGTGTCATCTTGCCGGGTCTTTACGGACTTTCAGGCGCAGCTACATTAAAGAGAGTTTCCCTTTCAGAAGTCGGAAATGTCGCTGATGAAGAAATAAGGGGTGACCTTTACGGAATAGACGGTGTAATTCTTGGCACTTCGCTGACGGAAACGGAGGTGAGGAAGATGCCCAAGGGAGTATATATTTTTAATGGTCGGAAGATTGTGGTGAGATAATATCAGCCAGCCACAACTAAAGCTAAGGATTATAAGAGGGGGATGTCTCAGAAAACAGTTCTGAGACATCCCCCTCTTATAGTTAGATTTCAATAAAAAAAACAGGAAGCCGGTTAAAAAAATCAAATAGTTGATAAGAAATATTTGTAGGTTTAAATAATTGTTATTAGATTTGCAACATAATCCCGTCCCGTCAAAACGGGTGATGCAAGCTAAAATTCAAACAATCAAAAATAGCGCAATGAAGAAAATCTTTACACTCCTCACTCTTGCCGCAATGGCCGTATTTGGTGCCCAGGCAGAGCTGGTAGACGCATCAAAGGTTACTTTTGGTGGCGTTAATCCTGCATATCAGCAGGCACTGACACAAAAGATGTCACGTGAAACCCTCGAGAGCATGGCAGTTTCCAATCCTGCAAAGGTTCAGAAGCGAGTATGGACTAATGGTTCTTTCACATGGGAAGTATATCTTCAGAACATGGGTCCTCTCACTACAATTCTTGCCCTTACCGGAGAAGACGGCAACCTTCTTAATCATGAGCAGGTTCCTTTCAACTGCGTTCGTATGCTTCTTTATCGTTCACGTCAGGCAGACATGGCTAACCCCGATACAGAAATTGACTGTCTTTGCTCATGGCCTACCTACCGCACTTGGAAAGATACTGACCTGAGTCCCGAACTCAGTACGAAAATAGTATCTTTGGATGACTTCGTAAACACCGAAGGAACCGTTAAGACTTTCCAGTGGAACAACTTCTCAAACCCTTCTTCAAACCTTTATCCAAGTATTAACTCAAACGGAGAAATCACTTCTTTCCCCATTTGGTCAAATATTATGGATGATATCAAGAGTATCTATAACGGTCAGCAGAATCTTACTCTCACATCTGCCGGAACACGTGTGTCTCGTTTCACTCTTGAATCATACGATCCTGACGCTAAGGACACAATCCTGATGCCGTTTGACTTCTATTTCTCAAACAATACAAGCTGCTCAGGTCGTTATAACGGTCCTGCTCTGATTTTTGACTTCGATATCGAAGAGAGACCGCTTGACCTTACTCATCTCCACATCTTCAACTGCGGTCCTCAGGGTTCTAACTATTTCCCCAATCTTTATGAACTTCCTTTTGATTACCCGACACTCGGCGAAGCTTCAACTTGGGGTCCTGTTCAGAAGTTCTATCTCTATGGTCTCAGCAAGAATGCCGACCTGATTATCAACAGCCAGAACAACGAAGTTCCCTTCGAATCATCTCTTCTTAAGATTGACTGGTCAGGAGAAATTGATGATGTTGACTTCATCCACGGTGCTCTCTATTCAGAATTCGGCACAGAGAAGCCTTACGAACAGAGATGGACAATGAGCGAACCTCTCGAATATTACGACGCTGAAAGCAACATGACAATCTATCTCATGCAGCCGGAACCGAACACTATGGTACCGAATGGTTATGATACAGTTCTCTATCCCTGGTCTGACGAAGATGGTGCATATGTATGCTACAAGGGTTACGGACGTACAGTTCTTGGCCTTTGGACTTCTAACGGTACACCTGATGGTTTCATCCTCGGAGGTTCAGACCTGACAGAGAATACATATTCTTGCCAGCCCTTCACCGGTAAGATCATCTACCACTACGATGCAAAGAATATGAGACTTACAGAGGATCTCGATAGTGTCGGTACTCTTCCCACAGACAGCGTTAATGAAATTCTCGCTGAAGAAAACGTAAAGGTTATCGCTGCTAACGGTGCAATCAATATTGTAGCTGAAAACGATGCAAACGTAGCCATCTACACTCTTGACGGTGCTATCGTAAACGGTGGTGTTGTTAAGGCAGGCGATACTTACACTTTCAATGGTTCTAACGGCCTTTATCTCGTAAAGGTTGGTAAGACTACTTGCAAGGTAGTTCTCTAATCAGAAGCCTAAATTCCCGTAAGGGAGCTAAAATACAAGAGGTATGTCAGATTCTTTCCGGCATACCTCTGTTTTTTTATTTGATATCAGATTCAACCAACCGGATTAGTTGATTGTTTTAAAATTGTAGATTCTGCTTATTGCTATATAAGAGATGTCAATGTTATACTTAAGATAAAGTCAACAAAGGTGGCTTTGACCGAAACTCAATTAATCCCGAAACTAAATTAATCACTATGAAAAATAAGATTCTAACCCTTCTTGGAGCCGGTCTTCTGACCGGGACTCTGTTTTTCTCTGCAAGCGAAGCCGATGCTTGTTCACGTATTCAGTATAATGGATTAGACTCACTCCATATCATTGCCCGTTCGCTTGACTGGAAGAACCCTATTCCGACTAACGTATATGTCTATCCCCGTGGGATGGAGAAGGTGAGTTCCGACTTGCCCGGAGCCATTCATTGGACTTCAAAATATGGTGCCGTGTATGCGGTAGGATATGACGGAGGAATCACAGAGGGTATGAATGAGAAAGGATTGGTAATAAACGGTCTTTTCTGTAAGGGGACGGTATATAATAATCAGCAGACAGAAGGGCGCCATCCGATGTCTATGGCAATGTTCGTAGGATGGCTTCTTGACCAGAATGAGACCACCGATGAGGTTGTTGAAGTATTGAAGAAGCATGATTTCACGATCAGTGGTGCTACATTTGATGGTGGCACAGTCTCCGCACTTCATTGGGGTGTGACGGATGCCTCCGGGAAGTCAATAATCTTTGAATTTGATCATGGTGACATTAAAATCTACGATATGGGAGATTATCTTGCCATGACAAATGATCCTACATGGCCTCAGATGACAGCAATCATAGATTACTGGAATAAGATAGGAGGAAGCCATATGCTTCCGGGCACAGTCACTTCTCCCGATCGTTGCGTGCGGGCAAATTATTTCGCTCATCATGTAAAGGCGGTGACTGAACAGGAATTGGGAATGTCAATTGCGCGTTCGGTGTTGATGAATTCATCCGTGCCCTACACATATATGATTGAAGGGGAACCGAATCTCAGTTCAACCCAATGGCGTTCATACGCTGACACACGCGACAAAGTATATGGATTCGAGCTTGTCACCAATCCCGGATATTATTGGATAGATCTTAATAAATGTAATCTTAAGCCCGGTGCTTCAGTAATGAAGATAGATAATTCAAATTCCAAGGAACTGGTAGGTGACGTAACAAAGAAGATGAAGAAGTCGGAGCCCTTCACCCCGATGTATTGATAAGGTTGCTTCCCTTAATGGGGAGTTCGGAAGACTTCCATTTCAGTATATCGGAAAAATATTGCAAAAGAAGATAAAAAGAATTATATTTGTAGGTTGATAGCCAA
>CAMWXI010000022.1 GCA_947178175.1 uncultured Porphyromonadaceae bacterium
CCTTTGTAGTGTGAAATATAGGGGAAATTATGCCCTTATGTTCAATAATTGAGAATAAATAACTAATTATTAAACGATTATATGAACTTACTGTTGGAGATAGGCAACGGCACCTTAGCGATAACAGCAACAATTACCGGTCTTGTATTGGTGTTTGCTGCCTTGCTGATTGCCAAGTTGATAGCCCCGAAGTCGTTTTCGGTTAAAAAGTCAGAGGCTTACGAATGTGGTATTCCCACACGTGGAGAATCAATGATTCAGTTTAAAGCCGGCTATTATATCTTCGCAATTCTTTTCCTTCTTTTCGACGTTGAGACTGTTTTTCTTTACCCTTGGGCAGTTGTTGCCAATAAGATGGGCACTAACAGTCTTCTTTGCATCGGTATCTTTATGTTTGTCTTAGCTCTGGGTCTCGCTTACGCCTGGAAGAAAGGAGCATTGAAATGGAAGTAAAGATTAAAAGCATGCAGCGTGAGGACTTCAAGGATAATGAATATATTGACAAACTTGTTGAAGAACTCAATGCTACAGGTGCTAATGTAGTTGTAGGTAACCTTGACAAGCTCATTAACTGGGGCCGAGCAAATTCCCTTTGGCCGCTGTGTTTCGGAACGAGTTGCTGTGCTATTGAGTTTATGTCACTTGGTGCCGCCCGTTACGATATGGCACGCTTCGGATTTGAAGTAGCGCGCAACTCCCCCCGTCAGGCAGACTATATTATGGTGCAGGGAACCATCGTTCATAGAATGGCGCCTGTTCTTGTACGTCTGTATGAGCAGCTTGCCGAGCCTAAATATGTGATTGCCGCCGGTGGTTGTGCGGTTTCCGGAGGTCCTTTTAAAAATTCATATTGCGTGGTGCCCGGTGTGGACAAAATTATTCCCGTCGATGTGTATGTTCCCGGGTGTCCTCCGCGTCCGGAAGCTTTCTTCTACGGACTGATGCAACTTCAACGTAAAATTAAAGTGGAGAAATTCTTCGGTGGTGTTAACCGTCAGGAGAAGATTGAAGAGTTCTTTAAAAAACATCCGGAAGAAAGAGGCCAGATTGGCTGATAATTGCGGTTTTACAAACCCTCGGACGAGGTTTATCTCTTAATAATTTTCGAAACTAACCAAGATGAGCGATATAAAAGAAAGAATAAGTAAAATCTGTCCTTCTGCAGCATTCGAAGATGGCGAAAACCTTCTTATCAATGTGCCGGAAGCTGACTGGTATTCTCTCGCTAAACAGCTTAAGGAAGATCCTTCTTTCAACTTTGATGTCCTGACTGCACTCGTAGGTATGGACTGGAAGGATTCTGTCGGAGTGATTTATTATCTCACCAGCACCTCTCATGATTGGGATGTGATTGCGGTAAAGGTGATTGCTCCGGACTTGAAGAACCCTATGATTCACAGTGTCTCCGACCTTTGGAAAGTAGCAATTTTCCAGGAAAGGGAGGCCTATGATTTCTTCGGCATTAAATTTATCAACCATCCCGATATGCGTCGTTTCTTCCTTCGGAACGACTGGAAGGGTCATCCACTCAGAAAGGATTATGACGCTTCTCAGGAAGCTAATCCGATCCCGACTGAGGATGAAAAAAATGAGGATGACACATGCTCATATATTGAGGATGAAAAGGGTAATATCAAGCGCGTGCCCGGGAAAGTCTTCACAGAAGAGGATTATGTTGTCAACATTGGCCCTCAGCATCCATCCACCCATGGTGTGATGCGTTTCCGTGCAGCAGTGGACGGCGAATATGTGAAGAAGGTTGATGTGGTTTCCGGATATATCCACCGTGGTATTGAGAAACTTTGTGAAGGGATGACTTATCCTCAGATTCTTCACTTTACCGATCGTATGGACTACATGTCCGCTCATCAGAACCGTCATTGCCTCTGTATGTGTATTGAGAAAGCACTCGGAATAGAAGTGCCTGCACGTGCAGTCGTAATCCGTACTATGATGGACGAGCTGATGCGAATCTCCTCCCATCTTCTGTCTTTCGGATGTACAGCGATGGACCTCGGTGCCACAACGGCATTCTTCTATGGCTTCCGCGAACGCGAACAGGTGCTTGATATTTTTGAGAAAACCTGCGGTGCCCGCATGTCTATGAACTATAATGTGATTGGTGGTGTAATTGCAGACCTTCATAAAGACTTTGTTAAAGATGTAAAAGAGCTGATTGCAATCATGCCTGAACGTCTTAAGGAATATCATAAGGTCTTCACCGGTAATATTATCGCTCAGAATCGCCTTAAGGAAGTTGGTTACCTTTCAAAAGAAGATGCTGTTAATTATGCCATCACCGGTCCCAGCGGACGTGGATCCGACTGGAGTTGCGACTGTCGTAAGAAACATCCGTATGCTGCTTATCCAGATGTTAAATTCGAGGAAGTGCTTGAAAAAGGATGTGATTCTTTTGCCCGCTATATGGTGAGAATGAGGGAAATCGAAGAAAGTTGCAAAATTCTCGAACAACTCGTTGATAATATTCCTGAAGGTGATATAAGGGCACAGGTGCCGAAGATTATCAAGCTCCCTGCAGGAAGATGGTATCAGCAGGTGGAAGCTTCGAGAGGTACATTCGGAGTATACATAGAGTCAATTGGAGATAAAACTCCTTATCGTGTTCACTTCCAGAGTCCCTGTTTCAACCTTGTAGGTGTGATGGATCTTTGCTGTTCAGGATATATGATTGCCGACCTTATTACAATTGGCGCAGCACTTGACTTCGTAATTCCTGATATTGACCGATAAACTATTGCTAACCCAAAAACGACTATAACAATAATCAGCTATGTTTGATTTTGCAAAATGGACTTCCTTTATTAATGACCTTCTTTTAGGATTCCTCCCGGAATGGGCCACAGTTCTTGTGGAATGTGTCATCATCGGAGTTCTTGTGCTCTTGGCATACGCCTTGTTAGCTATCTTCTATATTCTTTATGAGCGTAAACTCTGTGCATGGTTCCAGTGTCGTCTTGGTCCTATGCGTGTAGGTCGCTGGGGTCTTCTTCAGGTCTTTGCCGATATGTTCAAAATCCTCCTCAAGGAGCTTATCGCACTTAAAGGCACAGACAGATTCCTCTTCAAACTTGCCCCCTACATCATTATTACTTCTTCTGTGATAATGTTTGCTTGTCTTCCCTGGGGTAATGGTTTGCAAATTATCGACTTTAATATCGGTATCTTCTTTGTATTAGCTGTTTCTTCCGTCGGTGTTCTCGGTATATTGTTAGCCGGTTGGTCTTCCAACAATAAATATACTCTTATCGGTGCGATGCGAAGCGGTGCGCAGATGGTTTCTTACGAGCTTTCTTTAGGACTTGCAATTATCACTATTGTTCTTTTCGCAGGAACAATGAATATCAACGAACTGGTTGCAGAGCAGACTTCAGCATGGTTTATTTTCCGCGGTCATATCCCGGCAATTATAGCTTTTCTTATATATGTAGTTGCAGCGACTGCTGAAACTAACCGTGGTCCCTTCGACCTTCCTGAAGCAGAACATGAACTTACCGCCGGTTACCATACGGAATACTCAGGTATTCACTTCGGTTTCTTCTACCTTGCAGAGTATTTGAATCTCTTTATCGTATCCGGAATCGCATCATTGATGTTTCTCGGAGGTTGGATGCCATTACATATTCCCGGATGGGAAGGGTTCAACAATGTTATGAACTATATCCCCGGAATTGTATGGTTCCTTGGTAAAGCATTCTTTATCTCTTACATTATTATCTGGTTCAAATGGACATTCCCCCGTGTGAGAATTGACCAGATGCTTGCTTTTGAGTGGAAGTATCTTATGCCTCTGTCACTTGTCAACCTTGTTGTGATGGCAGTATGTGTAGCATTAGACTGGCATTTCTAATTCACTCTTGGATAAATTAACTTTTCGAAAATAACTTACCTATCAAAAATATTGAAACAGAATATGAGCGCTAATTTCGGAACAGTGACTCAGGTTATCGGCCCGGTAGTCGATGTCTCTTTTGAAGGAGGCAAGGAGAATATTCCTCCCATTTATACTGCCCTCAAGGTAGAACGTGACAACGGTGAGGAACTTATCCTCGAAGTTGAGCAGCACATTGGTGAAGACACTGTGCGTTGCGTAGCGATGGAAAGTACCGACGGTCTTCGTCGCGGTGTAAAAGTAGATAACCTCGGTCGTTCTATCGCCGTGCCTACAGGAGCTCAGGTAAAGGGCAGACTCCTGAATGTAATAGGTCAGCCTATAGACCACCTTGCTCCTATACAGGATAAGGATATGCGTCCCATTCATCAGCCGGCTCCGGCATTTGATGAACTCGCTATCTCTCAAGAGATTCTTTTCACCGGTATTAAGGTTATTGACCTTCTCGAACCTTATTCAAAGGGTGGTAAGATCGGTCTATTCGGCGGTGCCGGTGTAGGTAAGACAGTACTTATTCAGGAGCTCATCAATAATATTGCTAAAGGCCACAACGGTTATTCCGTATTCACAGGTGTTGGTGAACGCACACGTGAAGGTAACGACCTTCTCCGCGAAATGATTGAAAGCGGTGTCATCAAATATGGTGAGAAGTTCCAGGAAGGTATGGAAAAAGACCAGTGGAACATTAAGGATGTTGATATGAAGGAGGTCGAGAAATCACAAGTAACACTTGTATTCGGCCAGATGAACGAACCACCGGGTGCTCGTCTCCGTGTTGCACTTTCCGGTCTTACAGTGGCAGAGCAGTTCCGTGACAGTGAGGGTGGTGGTAAAGATGTACTTCTCTTTATTGACAACATCTTCCGTTTTACCCAGGCCGGTTCCGAGGTATCCGCTCTTCTCGGCCGTATGCCTTCAGCTGTAGGTTATCAGCCTACATTGTCTTCCGAGATGGGAGCTCTTCAGGAACGTATCACATCAACTAAGAATGGTTCAATCACTTCAGTACAGGCTATTTATGTTCCTGCCGATGACTTGACAGACCCTGCACCTGCAACAACCTTCTCATTCCTTGATGCGACAACCGTCTTAAATCGAAAAATTTCAGAGCTTGGTATTTATCCTGCAGTTGACCCTCTGGATTCTACATCCCGCATCCTTGACCCGAATATCATCGGTGAGGAACATTATAATGTCGCTCAGGAAGTAAAACAGCTTCTTCAGAAATATAAAGACCTTCAGGATATCATTGCTATTCTTGGTATTGATGAACTTTCCGACGATGACAAGTTGGTTGTAGCACGCGCACGTCGTGCACAGCGTTATCTTTCTCAACCGTTCTTCGTTGCTGAGCAGTTCACCGGTGTTCCGGGTGTAATGGTGCCCATCAATGAGACAATCCGCGGATTCAAGATGATTCTCAGCGGAGAAATGGATGAGTATCCTGAGCAGGCATTCCTCAACGTAGGAACAATTGATGAGGCCATTGCCAAGGGTAAGAAGATGCTTGCCGAAATTAAGTAAAATTTCTAATTTCCGAATTCGGAAAATTTTATAAGTCGCAGAAATGACACTTGAAATTATTTCAGCACATGCTGTGCTTTTCAAAGGTGAAGCCGAAGCCGTTACTCTTCCGGGAGTTCTCGGATCATTCACTGTCTTGAAAAACCATGCTCCCATAATCTCAGTCCTCGATAAAGGGAAGGTTGCGTATCGCACACCCTCAGGAGAGGAGAACAATATCAATATAAAAGGTGGTATTGTTGATGTTGCGGATAATGTCGTTGCTGTGTGCATATATTAAATCCTTTGTAACCGATGATTAAGAAATTAACCTTGTTTTTATCAGTTGCGGTTATTGCACTTACCGCCGGGTATGTTTTCGCTGCTCCCGGAAATCAAAATGCGGTTCCCTCTGATACAAAAATAGATAAGGTGGAACCAACGGTTCTCTCTGAGGATGAATTAAAACAGGAGGCATCTGAACTTCATGAGGAAGTAGCCGAACCGAAAGAAGGTGTTGACGTAAAGGAAATCATATTTCACCACCTTGGCGACGGATACGGTTGGGAAGTCCCCTTCAGCCATGTCTATAGAATTCCCCTGCCTGTCATAGTTCGTGCTGAGGATGGCAACTGGTTCTGTTTCTCTTCAGGCAAACTCACCGAAGTAGAAATTATCAAGGATGAGAAAACCGGAAAAGAGGTTGAAGAGCTTGTTCCTGTGATTCACGAAGTGGAGAGAAATGGTAAGACTTATCGATTCATGTTGGCACATGTCAGCACACATGCCAATAAGGTTGTGGAAATCTTCCCCCTCACTGCAGAAGAGCAGGAGAAAACAGCAGAATTAGTATTTAAAACTGCCAAAGAAAAGGGAACAGATCCAAATCTTACTCCGATTGACGGTTATATCAATGTTGAGGGACATTTTTATCGTGAATATCGACCGTTTGATATTTCAATCACTAAGAATGTACTCGCACTTCTCATTGCTTCTGTTTTGGTTACAGCAATGGTGATGGGATTGGTGAGATATTACAACCGAAAAGGATTTAAAGCACCCAGAAAGGGTATGGGTTTTATGGAGCTATTGGTAGACTTCGTTTATACAGGAGTTATCAAGGCAACACTTAAAGATAAGGCGCCCAAGTTTGCCCCTTATCTCCTGACCTGTTTCTTCTTTATCTTGACAATGAACCTTATCGGTTTGATAGTAATTTTTCCCGGTGGTGCCAACTTGACAGGTAATATCGCAATTACACTTGTTCTTGCAGTACTGACTTTCCTGATGACAAATATCCTCGGCACAAAGCATTATTGGAAAGAAATATTCTGGCCGGATGTGCCTATCTGGTTGAAATTCCCTCTCCCAATCATGCAGTTGATAGAAATCTTCGGAATTTTCACTAAACCTGCAGCATTATGTGTGCGTCTGTTTGCAAATATGATGGGTGGTCATATGATTGTAATTACTCTGACCTTGTTGATTTTCATATTTGCGGCATTTGGTGCAGTGGCAACAGGAGGAGCAGTTGTCATCTCCGTTCTCTTCTCAGTATTCATGTTAATGCTTGATGTATTGGTAAGTTTTATTCAGGCATATGTGTTTACAACCCTTTCAACCATGTTTATTTCAGCAGCACAGGAAAGCGAACATCATCATGAGGAGGAACATGAGGAGAAAGAAAAGGCCCTTTCAAACGAAGTAAAGGCATAAATAAGAAAATATAACAATAACAATAACAATTAAAACATTTACAACTATGTTATCAATGATTTTAGCAGAAATCGCATTGCAGCCTATCGCAGCACTTGGAGCAGCATTTGGTGCCGGACTCGCAGCTATCGCAGCTGGTATCGGTATTGGTAAAATCGGTCAGTCAGCAATGGAAGCCATTGCACGTCAGCCCGAAGCTGCCGGAGACATCCGTTCAAACATGATTGTGATTGCCGCTCTTATCGAGGGTGTTGCATTGTTCGCAGTTATCGTATCTGCACTTGCACTCTTCATTAAATAAGAAGAGAAACGAAAGAAGTATATAACAGCTCAAAAAATACTCAATGGAATTATTCACGCCGGAAGTTGGCTTGGTCATTTGGATGTTCATTGCATTTGCAGTGCTATTCCTGATATTGGCAAAGTTTGGATGGCCCGTTATTGTCAAGAATATGGAGGACCGTGCAAATACAATAGACAATGGAGTAGAATATGCCAAAGAAGCCAAAGAACAGCTTGACAATGCACGTGCTGAAGCTGCAAAATTTGTAGAGGAAGCACAGTCAAAGCAGGCTGAGATGTTGCGTGAAGCTGCCAAAATGAAATCTGACATAATCGAGGAGGCCCGTAAAGAGGCCTCTCTCGAAGCTCAGAAAGTAATGGACGCTGCCAAAGTCTCAATTGAACAATCACGCAAGGAAGCTGAACTCCAGTTCAGAAATGAAGTAAGCAAGTTCTCAATTGAAATTGCAGAAAAGATGGTGCGCCGTCAGATGCAGGATTCAAAGGCACAGTCAGAACTTGTAAATAAATTATTGGACGAAATAGAGAAGAATTGACCCTATGGATAATGGCCTGATACCTCATCGCTATGCGAAAGCACTTTTTAAGTTTGCGTTGGCTCATGACAATGCATCGCAGGTCTACGACGAAATGAAGACTGTCATTGCGTCTTTTCAGAAGAATCCTTCCTTACAGAAGGTCCTCGCAAATCCCTTTGTGAGCCGGCAAGACAAGGCTTCACTTCTGAAGGCTGCCGCCGGTGAAAAGGCCGAAAATGATTATCTCGGGTTTGTAAAGCTCATCCTGGATATGAATCGGGAGCAATATGCTTATCGCATGGCGCTCGCCTACCGGGATATTTATCGTCGAATTTATAAGATTTCGCAGGTGAAGGTGACAACAGCGTCTCAACTCCCTGATGATGAAATCAGCAAACTGCATACCCTCGTGGCTAATGCTTTCCCTGATTCTACTCTGGAAATCAATGATGAAATTGATCCTGATATTATAGGTGGATTCATTATTGATGTTGATGACTCTCGTATGGATGCTTCCATCAGCAATGAAATCGAACAATTACGTCTTAAACTTTTAAGCAGCAACTAAGATGCTAAACCCAAGCGAAATTTCTGATATATTAAAACAACAGCTCGACAACATTGACTCCAAAGTAAAATTTGAAGAAGTCGGCACTGTTCTCGAAGTAGGAGATGGCGTTGCCCATGTCTATGGTCTCGAGAATGTCAAGGCGAATGAGCTGGTAGAGTTTGAAAACGGCGTTAAAGGCGTCGCTCTCAACTTGGAGGAGAGCAATGTGGGTGTTGTACTCCTCAATAATGTGAATTCGGTGACTGAGAACATGTCGGTGCGTCGCACGGGTGAAATCGCCTCAATTCCGGTCGGCGAAGGTCTCTTAGGTCGCGTTATCAACATTCTTGGCGAACCGATTGATGGTAATGGCCCGATTGAAGGAGATTTGATTCGTCTCCCGCTGGAACGAAAAGCTCCCGGTGTTATTTTCCGTCAGCCAGTTACTCAGCCTCTCCAGACCGGTCTTAAAGCGGTTGACTCCATGATTCCTATCGGTCGTGGTCAGCGTGAGCTTATTATCGGTGACCGTCAGATTGGTAAATCTGCTATCGCCATTGATACTATCATTAATCAACGTCAGAATTATCTTGACGGAAAGCCCGTATTCTGTATTTATGTGGCAATCGGTCAGAAGGCTTCTACTATTGCGGCGTTGGTTAATACATTAAAGAAACATGGCGCAATGGACTATACAGTTGTCGTAGCCGCAACAGCTTCCGATTCTGCATCCATGCGCTATTATGCTCCTTTCTCAGGAGTAGCTATCGGAGAATATTTCCGCGATACCGGACGAGATGCACTTATCGTTTATGATGATCTTTCTAAACAGGCCGTTGCTTATCGTGAAATCTCACTCGTGCTTAAACGTCCTTCCGGACGCGAGGCTTATCCCGGTGATATTTTCTATCTGCATTCTCGTCTTCTTGAACGTGCAGCAAAGATTATTGACGACCAGCAGGTTGCTTCACAGATGAATGACCTCCCGGAGGTTCTCAAACCTATGGTAAAAGGTGGTGGGTCACTTACAGCACTTCCTATTATTGAAACTCAGGCCGGAGACGTATCTGCATACATCCCGACTAATGTGATTTCAATTACAGACGGACAGATCTTCCTTGAATCTGCACTCTTCAATCAGGGTATCCGCCCTGCGATCAACGTTGGTATTTCCGTATCACGTGTTGGTGGTAACGCACAGATTAAGCCTATGAAGAAAGTTGCCGGTACTTTGAAGATTGCACAGGCTCAGTTCCGTGAGTTAGAGTCTTTCACCAAGTTCGGCGGTGACCTTGATCCCGTTACTGCAAAGGTGATTGATACCGGTAGAAAGAATCAGCAGTTGCTGATCCAACCTCAGTTTGATCCCTGGCCTGTAGAGAATCAGGTTGCTGTTATTTACTGTGGCGTGAATGGTCTTCTTGAAGATGTCCCTGTTGACAAGGTTCATGAATTCGAAAAGCTATTCCTCCAGTTGGTAAAGGCAAAATATCAGAAAGAGGTACTTGATGAGATAAAAGCAGGACGTCTTACAGAAGATGTGGAGCAGAAACTCACTCAATGTGCAGCTGAAATATCATCACGATTCAAGAAATAAATTGTACTTTCTTAGTCAGTCACGGGAAATACCCGTGACTGATGAAGGAAGTATTGTCAAGTGGCAACCACTCAAATAATTATTGAAATTAGATGGCAACCCTTAGGGAATTAAGAACACGAATTGGCTCCGTGTCGTCGACTGAGAAAATCACCGGCGCCATGAAGATGATTTCGTCGGCTAAAGTCCATAAGAATGAAGCTGCTTTAAAAGAATTAGCACCTTTTAAAAGTCAGATTCAGAAGATAATGTCGCATATACTTGCTTCAGGAGTTACATTTACTTCACCTCTCATCGAGGAAAGAGAAGTGAAATCGGTGGCTGTTGTTGCATACGGAAGTGATGACGGACTTTGTGGCGCGTTCAACCTCAATCTTTTCAAACATCTCTTAATAGAGATTAATAATATTAATGAGAAGTTTGGTGATGTAAAAATTACTATCTATGCTGTAGGTAAGAAGCTTGCCAAGGCATGTGAAAAGCTGAAGGTACGTGGAATTGACGTGAAGACAATCAATGGAGTTGATTCAAAAATGGAAGGGGAGAAAGTAAATGAATTTACCGAGTCTCTTCGCAAGTCCTTTTTGGAAGGAACGTATGATTGTGTTGAAGTAGTCTACACTCACTTCTTCTCCATGGCACGTCAGCGTCCTGCAGCCGTTCAGCTTTTCCCGGTTATACAATCGTTGATAGCAACAGAACCGGTAAGTGCTGAGGATGCAAATCAATTATATATATTTGAGCCGGATGCTAACAGAATCTTTAATGAGGTCCTTCCTATGTTTGTGCTCTCTTCAATGCAAGAGTTTACAATAGAGAACAGGGCATCAGAACAAGCAGCTCGAGTAATGGCAATGCAGAGTGCAAACGACAATGCTCAGAAGCTTCTTGAAGAGTTGCAGCTTGAATTCAACAAACTGCGTCAGCAGTCAATTACAACTGAACTTCTTGATATCATCGGTGGTCAGATAGGCCGTTAATTAATGAATGAAAGATGAGCAATATTAAAGACTATTTTAAAGGTGCGGCCCAAGGTCTGAAAAGCCTTGTTCAGGGTATGCAGGTGACAGGAAAGGAATTGGTTACTCCCAAGGTCACAGAGCAGTATCCTGAAAATCGTGGCACACTTGAAATTAGTGATAGATTTCGCGCCGAATTGACGCTTATCTATGACGCCGAAGGCCATCATAAGTGTATTGCCTGCGGTATTTGCCAGATGAATTGTCCTAACGGAACAATTCAACTCACCACAAAAATGGTGGATCTTCCGGACGGCAAAAAGAAGAGAAAACTTGACAAGTATATGTATGACCTCGGAAGCTGCACATTCTGTATGCTTTGTGTCACTACTTGTCCTCAGAATGCCTTGGAATTCAGTAATGATTTCGAACAGGCAGTCTTCACACGCGATAAACTTGTGAAGCAATTGAATTATCGCCCCGAGCCTGAAGGGGAGCCGGCCGCTCCGGCAAAACCTGCAATGGATCCTGAGAAACTTGCAAGGATTAAGGCAGAAGCATTAGCAAAGGCTGCTAAGATTAAAGCAGAGAAAGAAGCAGCTGCAAAAGCAGCACAAGGAGAGGAAAAACCGGCAACGGATGCTCCCGCTTCAGATGCTTCAAATAAAACTGAAAATAACGAAACTAACTCATAATGGACGCTGTAAGTAATATCATTCTTTATTTCGTAGTGGCTATTGTCATTGCAGTCTTTTCTGTGATGGCAGTCGCTTCAAGAAAGATTTTGCGGGCGGCTACATATCTGCTTTTTGTACTCATCGGAACAGCCATCTTCTATTTTCAGCTTGGCTATCAGTTTCTCGGTGGTGTTCAGATTGCTGTGTATGCCGGTGGCATTATGGTGCTGTTTGTGTTTGCAATTGCACTTACCCATCGTCCGGACGAAAAATCTCGTCCTCTTGAATCTCACAGATTGAGAGTAGGGCTTGTTTGTTCGGTAATCGGCACTGTCTTACTGCTTTTTGCATTGTTCACATTGCCGCTCATCAATGGTCTTTCACTGACAGAATGTCTCTCACAATCTCATGCCATTACAATGCATGAGATTGGTAAAGCATTCACAGGCACTGAGAAATATCAGTATCTTCTTCCTTTTGAAGCAATCAGTGTGCTTCTGTTAGCATGTATAATCGGTGGTGTAACAATTGCCCGTAAAAGATAATTCAAAAGATGGATTTAAGTATTTTATGGTATCTGGTCCCAAGCGTTATCATGTTCGCTTGCGGAGTGTTCGGGTTTATTACGCGAAAGAATATGATTGCGATGCTAATCTCTCTCGAATTGATTTTAAATTCGGCAGATCTTAATTTTGTCATATTTAATAGATTCCTGTTCCCCGGTTCAATGGATGGTATGATTTTCACTCTCTTTGCAATCGCCATTGCAGCCGCTGAAACAGCTATTGCCATTGCAATTATCATAAATATTTACAGAGCTGTCGGAAACACCGACATCTCCGGTGTCAATAAATTGAAATTCTAAGTCATGGGCAGCACTCTTCCTATTCTGATTCTTGCCATACCACTGTTTATGTTCCTCCTTTTAGGACTTGGTGGTGTAAAGATGCCGCGTAAAGTTTGTGGTGTCCTTGGCATCCTGGGCATGGGTACAACAATGACTCTTGCCTATATTGTTGCGTTATCTTATTTCTTCTGCCCTGAGTTCACTGTAGATGGTGTTCGTCAGCAAGTAATGGTTTTCGACCAGACATGGTTGTCTTTTACCGACACATTGGTAGTGAATCTCGGCTTCCTTTTAGATCCTATATGTGCCATGATGTTGATGGTTATCACTACCATCTCATTTATGGTTCATCTCTATAGCTGGGGATATATGGAGCATGAAGACGGATTCCAGCGTTATTATGCCTTCCTTTCTCTCTTCAGCTTCTCAATGTTAGGTCTTGTGGTTGCAACCAATATTTTCCAGATGTATATTTTCTGGGAGCTGGTGGGTGTAAGCTCTTATCTGTTGATTGGTTTCTTCTATAAGTTACCTTCAGCAGTGTCAGCATCTAAAAAGGCTTTTATAGTTACCCGTTTCGCAGATCTCGGCTTTCTAATCGGTATTTTGATTCTCTCATTCTACACCGATACATTCAACTTCGTAGAAATGACTTCAAATCCGGGTCAGGTATTGGCTGAGTGTGGAGGCGCTACATTTATGGGCGCATCAGTCCTTACATGGGCTATGGTGCTTATCTTTACCGGTGGTATGGGTAAGTCAGCAATGATGCCGCTTCATATCTGGCTCCCTGATGCAATGGAAGGTCCGACTCCGGTATCAGCGCTCATCCATGCTGCGACTATGGTTGTAGCCGGTGTCTACCTTGTAGCCCGTATGTTCCCTGTTTACTGCATAGCAGAGGGTTCTATGACATTTATCACCGTTGTAGGTGCAATCACCGCTTTCTACGCCGCTGTTGTTGCATGTGCCCAAATAGATATCAAACGAGTATTGGCATTCTCTACAATTTCTCAGATTGCCTTCATGATGGTGTCACTCGGTGTAGCAACTGATTCTCCTTATATCAAAGGTGAGTTCTACGGTGGTCTCGGCTATATGGCTTCAATGTTCCATTTGTTTACTCACGCCATGTTTAAGGCACTACTCTTCCTTGGTGCCGGTGCTCTTATTCATGCAGTTCATTCAAACGACTATACCAAGATGGGTGGTCTGAGAAAATATATGCCGATTACTCATTGGACATTCCTGATAGGATGTCTCGCTATTGCAGGTATCTGGCCCTTCTCAGGCTTCTTCTCAAAAGATGAAATGTTGGCGGCAATGTTTGAGTCACATTGGTTCTGGGGTGCATGGATGACGATGGTTGCAGGTCTCACTGCCTTCTATATGTTCCGTCTTTACTATCTCATCTTCTGGTGGGAGGAAAATCCGGAATACAAGCATCATACTCCTCATGATTCACCCTGGCAGATGTCACTGCCGCTGATTATCCTTGCCGCAGTCAGTTGTGTAGCCGGATTCATACCTTTCGGAGAATTTGTGACATGGAACAGAATGCCGTATCACATTCACATTGAATTACCGGTTGCTGCTACTTCACTAACAGTTGCGGTATTGGCAATTGCTCTTGCTACTGTGATGTATCGAAAGAAGAATCCGCTGCCTGAACGTATGCGTAATCTGTTCCCGGCGCTTTGGACTGCTGCCCATCGTCGATTCTATTGGGATGAAATCTATCAGTTCATCACTCATAAGATTATCTTCGGAATCATCTGTAAGAGCATAGCATGGTTTGATCGTCATGTGATAGACGCAACTATGGATGGTTTTGCAAAGATTACCAATTGTGCATCTTCCGCAATAAAAGGATTCCAAAGTGGAAATGTTCAGGCTTATGTTGCCTGGTATTTCATAGGTGCTGTTCTTTTGGCAGGAATCACTTGGCTTTGCTTCATTTAATTCATATTGCAACGGAATAAACTTATAAGATTATGTTGTTTGGAAATATATTAATCTGGTTTGTAATAATCCCGGTCATCATGTTGGCCGGATTGGGACTCTGCCGTAACAGCAGTATGAATGCAATCCGCTCAGTCATGGTAGTCGGTTCCACAGCATTGCTTGGATTGGCAATTTGGCTTTGCTGTGATTTCCTTCGTCTTCGAGAAATGGGAGTTGATGATGAGATGCTCTTCACGGGTTCTTGGATGTGGTATGCTCCTCTTAATATTCATCTGGCTGTCGGTGTAGACGGAATCTCAGTATTGATGTTGATGCTTTCTGCAATAATAGTATTCGCAGGTACTTTTGCATCATGGAAGATTAATCCACTCCCCAAGAACTTCTTCCTATGGTTCTGTCTCCTCTCAACCGGAGTGTTTGGGTTCTTCATTTCGATTGATATCTTCACAATGTTCATGTTCTATGAAGTTGCGCTTATCCCGATGTATCTTCTTATCGGTGTATGGGGTACAGGTAGAAAAGAATATTCAGCAATGAAGTTGACTCTTATGTTGATGGGTGGTTCTGCATTCCTGATGCTCGGACTTCTCGGAATCCACTGGCTCAGTCCTGAAGTTGACGGGGCACACACTTGGAATCTCCTTGAAATTGCCAAGCTTGGAGTTGACGAATCATGGCAGAGAATGCTTTTCGTCTTCACTTTCGTTGGATTTGGTGTGTTGGGAGCAATGTTCCCTTTCCATACATGGTCGCCCGACGGTCATGCTTGTGCACCGACAGCGGTTTCAATGCTCCATGCAGGTGTGCTAATGAAGCTTGGTGGATATGGATGTTTCCGCATCTCTATCTATCTTCTCCCACAGGCAGCCAATGAACTTGCATGGATATTTATTATCCTCACCGGTATCAGTATTGTATACGGTGCATTCTCCGCATGTGTTCAGACGGACTTAAAGTATATAAACGCTTACTCTTCTGTTTCACACTGCGGTATGGTACTTTTTGCGTTGTTAATGCTCAATCAGACTGCTATGACAGGTGGTATCCTTCAGATGCTTTCACATGGTCTGATGACAGCCCTGTTCTTCGCATTGATCGGTATGATTTACGGAAGAACACATACACGTGATATTCGTCAGATGGGAGGCTTGATGAGAATCATGCCTTATCTCGGAGTATGCTATATGATTGCCGGTTTTGCGTCTCTTGGTCTTCCCGGACTCTCAGGATTCGTAGCCGAAATGACAATATTCTTCGGTTCATTCCAGGATGCCGATACTTTCCACAGAATTTTTGTTATCTGTGCTACATGTTCCATTGTAATCACAGCAGTCTACATTCTTCGGGTGGTTGGAAAACTTCTTCTCGGACCGGTATATGATGATCATCATCTTTCTCTTACAGATGCAACATGGTTTGAGAGACTCTCAACCGTAACACTTATTCTCTGTATTGCAGGAATCGGTTGTTTCCCCAATTGGATAAATGAAACAATTCAAGCGAGCTTCTCACCGATTATAGCTGCTATTCAGAATACAGGTATTTTAGCCGCAATTTAATAATGTAACGATAAAAAGAAATTTTCAAACTAATGGACTATTCTAATTTTGGGGCAATGTTGCCCGAGCTTATAGTGTTAGGAATTTTCCTCATTGTCTTTTTATTCGATACATTTTCGAATGAATCCGGCAAGAAGATTCTTACCCCCTTTACAACGATTCTTTTCCTTCTTGGCACATGCGCTATGTGGATAGTTCCTTCATGCAATGAGGAGGTATTCGGAGGAATGTATGTTAACGACACTGCTTGCAATGCGATGAAATGCATCCTTAATGTGGGTGTGTTCCTTGTGTTCCTTCAGGCTGCAAAATGGACTGAATCCGATGATATGATAGTAAGAAAAGGTGAGTTCTATGAGCTCATTCTGGTGACACTCTTCGGAATGTACCTGATGATTTCCGCACGCCATTTCCTTCTCTTCATCATCGGTCTTGAGTCTGCTTCTCTTCCGCTTGCAGCGCTTGTAGCATTTAATAAGAACAGATATGAGAGTCATGAAGCTGCAGTCAAGTACATAATGACAGCAGTATTTTCTTCAGGAATACTTCTCACAGGTCTCTCATTTGTCTATGCATTCTCAGGTGTCGGTTCGCTTTATTTCAGTGATATCGCAGCTCAGATTAGCGGAAGTGAAATAAGTGGTCTTCTTATCGTTGCTCTTGCTTTCTTGATTGCAGGTATAGGCTTCAAGCTTTCACTCGTGCCTTTCCATCTTTGGACAGCTGATACCTACCAGGGTGCTCCCACTGCGGTGACAAGCTATCTTTCCGTTGTCAGCAAGGGTGCCGCAGCATTTGCATTCTTCATAATTTTTGTTCAGATTTTCGGTACTGTCTATTCAGAAGTATGGGAATGGATGATGTATGCTGTTCTTATCCTTACGATAACTGTAGGAAATCTTTTTGCAATGCGTCAGAAAAATATGAAGCGATTCATGGCATTCTCTTCTGTATCCCAGGCAGGTTATATTATGCTTGGCGTAATGACATTAAGTGGCCTTGGTCTCGCTTCAATGATGTTCTACATTTTTGTTTATGTAGTCAGCAACTTGGGTGCATTCGCTGTTATTTCCGCTATTGAGAATAAGACGGGAAGACTTTCAATGGATGACTATAATGGTCTGCACAAGACTAATCCCTGGTTGTCATTTGCAATGACTCTCGCGATGTTCTCATTGGCAGGTATTCCTCCATTTGCCGGTTTCTTCAGCAAGATTCTTATATTCAACTCTGTGACAGCCACCGGCTCAATGGCATTGTATATGTTGGTTCTGATTGCACTTATCAACACAATTATTTCTCTCTATTATTATCTGTTGGTAGTGAAAGCAATGTGGATTAGCAGTGATGAACCGGTAATTGAGAAGTTTGATAGCACACGTTGTGAGCGCGTTGGTCTTTCACTATGTGTTCTCGGAATCGTGTTCTTCGGACTTGTTCCATACATATATCAGTATTGCTTTGACAGTGTACAGAATCTTCCCCAACTTTTCAGTTCAATTCTGTAAAGGGATAAACTGAGTTAATAATAACCGATATAAAAACTGAGGAGTTTCAAAACTTAAAACTCCTCAGTTTTTATGGTATGTTACTATTATGTAACCATCAGAAAATAGCCTTCTTGATAGGCACCAAAAAAATCGCAGGGGTTTATCCTTGCGATTTTCTGTAGTAATATGGCAGCATATGTCTGATTTTACCATTCTAAAAACGACCATATTATGTTCTAAATTAGTTTTTGGGAGGAGAAAGTAACATCCCCTGATAAGTACTTACACTTTCCATAAAGTTATGAATAGACAACCTCATTTATTTTTTCTAAAATTTGCTTATTTATTTTAATTATGAGTAGGGGTTTTTATAAATAGTTTTCTCTTTGATATGAGAGCCGAATAAATGTCTTTCTGCTAAGTTTATTCATATTTTTGAGGTAAACATAAAAGGCAGATAAAATTTGTTTGGAATTCCATATTATTAAATAAACATCAAATAATTAATTAAGATGACAGATAAGTACAAAGAGTCATTAGGATTTGTGGTTAGATTCTACCGAA
>CAMWXI010000023.1 GCA_947178175.1 uncultured Porphyromonadaceae bacterium
ATATTGTTTTGCCGGGACACGGAATCTATGTTATAAAAAACATAAATAATTATATCAAGATTATTTATTAAAGGCTGTCATATAAGATCTGCAAAATAGAAGTCGTATAAACTTATTTTATGGTAAGATTAACACACTTCTCATGACTTATTATTCGTAATTAAGTTAAACCACTTCATAGAGAGAGAAAAGAAATTAACGGGAAAATTGACTTTTTCTCGTTAATTTTACCTTGAAATGACACTTAATATTATCAACAGTTACTACTTCATCTTTGAAGTCAGAATAAATGAATAATAAAGACTCATATTATAACCTGGAAGACGACAAACCGGAACTTCTTGACTCAAGAGAGAGAGACCATAACGGACCGGAGGAAAATAATTCTCCGGCTTCTCACCCTATATCCGCACTTGTACGATTGATGATTAATCCTACAAACGGGTGGAAAGCATTCCGAAGGAACAAGTTTTCTCCGGAGATAATGGCTAATAAATGTTTCTATCCTTTAGTTGGAATCGCCTCTCTTTCTTCTTTTACTGATTTGGTCTATTTTGGAGAAACAACAGTACAGTCTGTAATAGTTGACGCCCTACTTATCTTTATAAGCTTCTTCTTCGGCTATTTTCTGACCCTCCCGCTATGCAGAATTTTTCTCCCTAAAGAGGTACGTTTTTTCCCGGATTCAGATTTTGGGAAAGACTTCATTATGGGTATGTTGTCTACACTCTGCATGTTTTTCACCCTCTACAAATGTCTCCCGATGCTGGACACAATTTGGGTGTTTCTACCACTTTGGACCATTTACCTCACTTCAAAAGGGACACGTTTCATCAAAGCGAGCCAACAAAAGCCGAAAACAATTACGTTTATACTAAGTGTACTAATAGTAGGCACTCCATTGGCCGTCTCAAGAATTTTCAATTTAATACTACCTTAGAGACTATTTTTTAATCCTGGAATCGTTTCTTAATTAGAAAAAGAAGGTTATTAAAATGGCAGATAGTAAAATCAACATAAAAAACAAGAGAGCAAATTTTGACTATGAAATCTCTGACACCTACACCGCAGGTATTGTTCTGACAGGTACGGAGATCAAATCCATACGTGATGGTAAAGCATCTCTGACCGATACTTATTGTCTCGTTGAAAATGGTGAGGTATGGGTTAAAAACATGCATATATCCGAATATTCCTTCGGAAGCTACAACAATCATATAGTGAGACGCGACCGAAAACTACTTCTGAATAAGAAAGAGATTGCAAAACTTACTAAAGCATCGGAAGATCCTGGATTCACCATTGTTCCGATTCGTCTTTTTATCAATGAGCGTGGATTGGCCAAACTTTTGATAGGAGTGGGGCGCGGTAAGAAAGAATACGACAAAAGAAATTCAATCCGAGATCGCGAGCAGAAAAGGGATTTACATCGCCTAATGCAGAAATAATTCAAAATTCATGTCACGGAAAATAGAACTGCTTTCACCTGCAGCTAATGCTCAAACTGCCATTGAAGCTATCCTTCATGGTGCTGATGCTGTATATATAGGCGGTCCATCACACGGCGCACGGAAAAACGCTGCAAACTCATTAGATGAAATCCGGAGAATTGTAGATTTCGCACATATTTTCCGTGCCAAAGTCTACGTCACAGTCAATACTATCATTTATCCACACGAACTCAAAAATGTGGAGAGAATGATTCAAGACCTCTATAAAATTGGAGTTGACGCCTTGATAGTGCAGGATATGGGGATATTACGCATGGATATCCCTCCAATTGCTCTACATGCCTCCACTCAATGTGACAACCGCACACCGGAAAAAGCCCGTTTCCTGGAAAGTGTAGGCTTCTCTCAAATTGTGCTTGCCCGAGAATTGACAATTCCTGAAATCAGGGACATATGCGAAAGTGTAACCATTCCGGTCGAAACATTTGTTCATGGAGCATTATGTGTAAGTTATTCCGGAAGATGTCATGCAAGTTTCTCTTGCACCGGCAGAAGCGCAAATAGAGGAGAATGTGCTCAAATATGTCGGCTTCCTTATGATCTAACTGACTCTTCCAACCGCCTTATAAAAAAAGGGAAGCATCTGCTCTCTTTGAAAGACTTTAACGCTTCACACAAAGTGGAACAATTGCTGGAAGCAGGTGTGTCTTCTTTTAAGATTGAAGGTAGGCTTAAAGAAGTTGATTATGTTAAAAATATCACGGCGGAATACAATCGAATTCTTAATCGTGTAATTGAAAAGCATCCTGATCTTTACCAACGTTCTTCCATAGGAAGAAGCATCGTCTCTTTTGAGCCACAAACAGACAAGAGTTTCAATCGTGGCTTCACTACTTATTTCCTTGATTCCCGTCATCCTCAAAATATCTCGCAACCGGCAACTCCTAAATCAATGGGCGAAATCATCTCTGATATTCACCAACTCCATAATGGCGACGGTATAAGCTTTTTCGATTCCGATGGAAACTACTCCGGAGTAATGGTCAATGGCATAAGGGGAAATGAAATAAAAGGAAACAAACCTTTCAAACTTCCTAAAGGAAGCAAAATTCATCGTACATTCGACATTGAATGGCAAAAGAAACTTTCTCAACCCTCTGCCGCCAGACATATAAGGCTCAATCTTAAGCTCTCTGAGAATGGTCTGACAGGATGTGACGAAAGGGGAGTGGAGGGTAAAATTGCAATGGATTTCTCTGTTGAGAAGGCTCTTAAGCCAATGAATTTCCACAGAATCCTGTCAAAACTGGGAAACACCAGCTTCTCTCTTAATAATCTCGAGATTGATCTGCCTGAAGAAGCATTTATACCGGCTTCCCAACTCTCTGAAGCCAAACGAAAAATTATAGAACTGTTAGAAAAAACAAACCGTGCATCTTACCCTTTTGAATATCGCAGAACTGAAAATCATAACTCTAAATATCCATCAAAAGAACTCACCTATGCTGACAATGTAGCAAATGAATTGGCTAAACAATTCTATGTTGAGCATGGTGTAAAAAAAATATCCCCAGCTCTTGAAGTTGATAAATCTTCAAAGAGAGGAGATCGTGTTGTGATGACATCCAGACATTGCATACTGAGAGAAATGGGAAAATGTCGAAAATTAAATCCTGATACATCTCTCAAATATCCTTTATTCTTACACAACGACAAACTCAAATTTCAACTTGATTTTGACTGCGAGCGCTGCGAAATGAAAGTCCTTGACCAAATTTAATTTAAGAAAGCTTTTAAACAGAAAATCAAAATAATTTAAATTTCCGGGGAAGTTCTAAAACTGATCTTTATTTAACTCTTCGTCATGCCTAATCAAGAGTATTTATAGAATCCGTAGATTGAGAATCCTTAACCTTTTTAAATCTTGCATTTGCAACTCTCACCAAGTTTGCCGACACTTTTATGAGTTGTTCATTCTGCCATTCAGATAACTCCAAATCCAAATCTGCCGGAAAATCATAGCTCAACTGTTCCATACGTTCGGCATATCGCTCCAGCAATCCGTTAACTGAGGCCGTATCCTTAGCAACCTTAAGACTATCTGTATACTTTCGTCCCAAATCTAAGGATTGCTGATAGAACATATCACTCTTCTCAGAAAGATTCTTTCCTTCATTCCTACTGCATCCCGACACCAATAAAGAAAAGAGAGTCCAGATGATGACTATTATTATATTATTTTTCATTATTATTACTTAAAATATAAAAATACACTTTGCGGCAATGGAATTTAAGATTGTGACATGTCGTATTTCACACCATTTAAGTTCATATTATATTAGTATATAATTTTTCTTTAAGGAATCTTCCGGTATATGAGGTTGTGCATTCAGCAAGTGCTTCCGGAGTTCCTGCAAAGACTACTTCTCCTCCTTTATCACCACCCTCAGGGCCCATATCTATAACCCAGTCGGCAGATTTAATCACATCCATATTATGCTCTATGATAATAACTGTGTGACCCTGTTCTACAAGACGATTTAATGACTTCAACAAAATTGAAATGTCATGAAAATGAAGTCCGGTTGTGGGTTCATCAAATATGAATACAGTATGAGGAAGATTGGTTTGTGAAAGATAGTATGCCAGTTTCACGCGTTGGTTTTCTCCACCGGATAAAGTAGATGAGGATTGTCCCAGTTTTATATATCCCAAGCCAACATCATGTAATGGTGACAGGCGGGAAATTATCCGCTTCTCCTGACTACCTTCTGATTCACGAAGGAAAGAAATAGCCTCATCAATCGACATATTTAGGAAGTCATCTATATTCTTTCCTCTATATTCAACATCAAGAATTTCCTTTTTGAAACGTTTTCCATGACATTCCTCACATTCAATGCGCAAGTCTGCCATAAACTGCATGGGAATTGTGATTGTCCCTTCTCCTTTACACTCATCACACCTTCCGCCATCCGTATTGAATGAAAAATATGCCGGTGTGAAACCCATCTGCTCTGAGAGCTGTTGCATTGAGAACAATTTTCTTATCTCATCGTATGCCTTAAGATAAGTGGCGGGATTGCTTCTTGAAGATGTTCCAATAGGATTCTGGTCTACAAACTGCACATCTCCCACTTCCTTATAATCACCGGATAACTTCTTGAATGTGCCTGGAGCTTCTCCGGCTTTTCCCAATATCCTTGTCAAGGCTCTGGAAAATATATCCCTGACCAATGTAGATTTCCCCGAACCGCTTACTCCGCTGACAACAGTCATAATTCCCAAAGGGAATGATACATCTATATCCTTCAGATTGTTTTGAGATGCTCCCTCCACTTTTATTTCTTTCTTCCACGGCCTGCGGCTTCGGGGCACTTCAATTTTCTTGTCTCCTCGTAAGTAACTTACAGTGTAACCCGGCACTGGCTCATCCCCGGAGAGTGTTGTGCGCATATTCCCCTGATAGACTATTTCTCCACCAAAAACTCCTGCATCCGGTCCTATGTCTATTATATT
Organism: uncultured Porphyromonadaceae bacterium; assembly: GCA_947178175.1. Taxonomy (GTDB): domain Bacteria; phylum Bacteroidota; class Bacteroidia; order Bacteroidales; family Muribaculaceae; genus Lepagella. Next base: position 4,971 of record CAMWXI010000023.1, read on the forward strand.
GTCAGCCTCAAGCATAATTTCCTCATCATGCTCAACAACTACGACCGTATTCCCGACATCTCTCAGCCTTTTCAATACTTTTATAAGACGGGAGGTGTCGCGCGGATGAAGACCGATAGATGGCTCATCAAGTATATATAAGGATCCTACCAAGGCCGAACCCAAAGAAGTGGCGAGATTGATTCGCTGACTCTCTCCTCCTGATAGGGAATTAGAAAGTCTATCCAGGGTAAGATAACCTAATCCTACTTCTTTGAGGAATCCCAGCCGGTTTTTAATTTCTGTCAGCAAGCGTTCGGCTGTAGCTTCCTCAGTTGGATTTAGCCGGAGATTCTCAAAGAATGGAACAAGGTCTTCTACCGACATCCTGACAAGTTCGGTAATACTCTTTCCCCCGACCTTGACATATTCCACATCCTTATGCAGACGAGAGCCATGACAAATCGGACAAGTAGCTTTGCCACGGTATCGTGCCTTCATAACTCTGTATTGTATCTTATACTGATTTTCGTCTACCCAGCGAAAGAAACCGTCAATACCGTCCCAACGTCCTTTCCCATGCCATAATATATCTCTTTCTTCATCTGTAAGCTTATGATAGGGGGTATGAATAGGGAAGCCAATCTTCGGAGCTAACCTTATCAGTTCTTTCTTGACTTCACTCATTTTCTCTCCTCTCCAACATTGCACCGCATCCTGATAGACGGATAACGATTTGTCAGGAATAACTAAATCCTCACTTATACCCATTACCTTCCCGAATCCTTCACATTCAGGACAGGCTCCGTAGGGATTATTGAAATTAAACATCAAATCATCCGGAACCCTGAATTCCATCCCATCGGCAGAGAACTTGCGTGAGTATACTTTCTGATCCACACCATTCTCCTTCCAGATATCTATAATACACTCATCATGGCCTTCAAAATATGCTGTTTCAATGGAATCAGTCAAACGGGATACCTCTTCTTTATTACCGGATATACTCATTCGGTCAATCAACAATCTATATCCCTTATCAATAGTTTTACCGGAAGCCAACAATTCAGCAATTTCATAGAAATTCCCATCTTTCTCAATTCTTGAATATCCCTCCTTCTGATAGACCGAAAGTTGCTCCTCAAGTGTTCTCCCCAAGGGCGGATTTATATCCACATATATTGCAACTCGGGTCCCTTCCGGTTCTTTCAGAAGAGACTCAATGATATCCTCAATATTGTGGCGTTTAACTTCATTCCCTGAAATAGGAGAGATTGTACGTCCAATACGTGCGTACAACATTCTTAAATAGTCATAAATCTCTGTTGATGTGCCAACCGTGCTTCGAGGATTACGCGTGTTGACCTTCTGTTCGATTGCAATGGCGGGTGGGAGCCCCTTAATATAATCACAATCGGGCTTACTCATTCTTCCCAGAAACTGACGGGCGTAAGAGGAGAGACTCTCCACATACCGTCGTTGTCCCTCAGCATATAAAGTGTCAAAAGCCAGTGATGATTTCCCGGAGCCACTGACTCCGGTGACAACTGTCAACTCATTTAATGGCAATTCTAAATCAATATTTTTTAAATTATTAACCCTTGCTCCCTTTATTATAATACGGCGTTTTTCCTTGTTTTCCATTTTACCTCATAATTGTTGCCACGGCCGAATTATATTTTGCCATATTCGTGGCTTTCTTGATTGACTTCCAACTTTTACGTCCTATCTCTTCCTCTGCATACTCCCAGAAGGGCTTTATCTTCGAGAGAATCTGATGCTCTCCTCCGATAAGAGTATTGGAGTAATGACGTAATAACAATCTGTGAAACTCAAGCATCTTATCAATACGCTCCTCCCTTGACCATTCTTTACCTTCTGATATTTCATTGAAAAGTGAGGGACGACCTAATACTCCACGCCCTATCATCACATTCTCCAATTCCGGAAATTGAAGCTTTATATCTTCAACATCCTCCGGTGACGTGATATCTCCATTATAAATAACCTTATTCTTAGATTTTTCTACAAATCTTCTGAATGCTTCAATATTTATCTCACCTCCATATTGCTGACGCGCTATGCGAGGATGAAGTGTAATATGCGTTAGCGGTATGGTATTTAGTATTTCCAATAAGTTCTCCCATTCATTCTCCTCCTTCAGTCCAAGTCGCATTTTCACCGAGAAATTAATTTCAGGATGAGAATTTACTATTTTTGCTATCTCTTCTGCCAATGAATGATTGCAAATCGCAGCAGCTCCACGCCCTCTGGCTGTCTGCAGCGGAAAAGGACATCCCATATTCAAATCAATCCGTTTGGCTCCGGCTTCTATCAATGTCTCTACAAGGTTTCTCAACTCTGTTTCATTCTTAAAGATTATCTGTGGAACAACTCCCTGCGGAGAGTTTAACTCTCCAAAGGCATCTGCCATATCACGTTTCCTTACTCCTTCCTTCTCCCAACGAATAAACGGAGTATAATATTCAATCTGGGTGTTATAAACCATATTATGAAAATGACGATATGCCTGATCTGTATGTCCCTGAACCGGTGCGAGATGGTATTTCATAAATCTACACATTAAAAATATTCAATCTCTATATTTCTCCTTCCTGTAAAAGCAGACATTTAATAGAATGGAGTATTACTAATGATTACTCACAAATTCTGAAAGGGGTGGTATGTAAACGAAATTACAAAAAACGCGCCAATATTAAAAGAATACATATACTTTTTAGTGTTTTTTTTGTTCTATTAATAGGACCTCCAAAAGGTCCTGTCAAGCGATTCCAATTTCGACATTGTAACAATCAACATTATGAATACTCAGGAAATAGTAAAAAATATCTTCTATGTTGGTGTGAATGACCGCACCACCCATATATTTGAATCTCTTTGGAGTCTCCCTTACGGAGTGAGTTATAACTCCTACCTTATACGCGATGGGAAAAACGTGCTTATAGACACGGTTGAATCCGGACAGACATACGATTTTATGGATAAACTTTCCTCCATTTTAGAGTCTGAACCTATTCATTATCTTGTTATCAATCACATGGAACCAGACCATTCCGGCTCCATTCCCGCTATAGTTGCTAAATATCCGGACATCAAGATTATAGGAAACAAACAGACCATCGGAATGATTAAGGGTTTTTATCATATTAATGATGATAAGCTGTTTTATGAAGTGAAAGACGGAGATGTGTTAGAGCTTGGTACTCGTCATTTATCCTTCCATCTTACACCAATGGTGCATTGGCCTGAGACCATGATGTGTTACATTCCTGAAGATAAACTTCTATTCTCCGGAGACGCATTCGGAACTTTCGGAGCCCTGAATGGAACAGCCATTGACACCTATACAGACACCGAACTCTACATCCGGGAAATGTATCGCTATTATGCATGCATCGTGGGGAAATACGGACGCTTCGTACAAAAAGCTCTCTCAGCGCTCTCAGATTTTCCTTTGGAATATATTTGTCCTACTCATGGACCGGTTTGGAATAATGAGATTGAAAAAGTGGTGGACATAGTTGATACTCTGAGCAAAGGGGAGGGTGAAGATGGCGTGACTATCGTTTATGGCTCAATGTATGGCAACACTCAGGTATTGGCAGAAGCAATCGCTTCCGAACTTGCAAATCTCGGAATCCGGAAAATCAGAGTACATAATGCGGCCAAAGATGATATGAGTGAAATTATCAGCGATGCCTTCAGATATAAAGGACTGATCGTGGGCTCACCGACTTATTCAATGAACCTCTTCCCACCGGTTGAAAGTCTTATGCAGGCAATGCTGACACGAGACGTTAAGAACAAGACATTCGCAGCGTTCGGCTCTTACACATGGGCTTCCGCAGCTCTTAAGAAACTTCATGAATACGCTGATAGACTCGGTTGGGAAGTTGTCAGTTCTATAGAAATGAAACAGGCTCCCAATGAAGACCATCTCTTTGCCGCTAAGGAGCTTGCCCGGAAATTTAAAGAAACTCTCTATGACCAAACAGGAATATGACTTGGAGACACATCCTTGGCCTCCTTTTATACCGAAGGAGGCCAAGCTATTGATTATGGGGACTTTCCCTCCCGGTCCTCATCGTTGGAGCATGGATTTCTATTATCCCAACAGAAATAATGATTTCTGGAAAATCTTTGGCGAATGTTTTTTCAACGATGCCTCTGCATTGATAATCGAAGGAACCAAAGATTACAATCTACCCAAAATCAAGAAAATACTTAATGAAAAAGGGATTGCTCTCAACGACACAGGTCATGTTGTAAGACGTCTTAAGGGGAATGCTTCGGACAAGTTTCTTGAGATAGTTGAGCCGGTCAATCTAGCAGCTCTTCTTGAAAGAATGCCTGACTGCAAGGCAATTGCAACTACAGGAGAAAAAGCTGCGGGAGTAATTGCCGGACTAACCGGCACTCAAATTCCGAAGATTGGTGACTTTGAAATCATGGCAAACGGTATTAAAGTATGGAGAATGCCATCCACAAGTCGGGCTTATCCACTAAAAATGTCGGTAAAAGCTGAATATTATCGGAAACTCTTTGAAGATACCGGTATTCTTTAAGTGTAATTGACAGGATATCAGGGCATATTAATCGGGTACCTTTATCCCGGATAATCACTTCTTGAGAGGCACAGGTCTATTTCATCGTTTTTGATGAATTCATCAACTCTATCTGTTGACGAACTGATTCAGCGTGGATTGTTGACAATATTTTGCCAACAGCCTTTGGTGACAATCCAATTTTTTCAGCCATTCCAATACGAGATTGCATGATTTCATCATGTCTCCCTATCTGGACCACCGGCATATTATGCTCTTTCTTATATTCACCTATCTCGCGGCAGACAGCCATTCTTCTTGCTAAAATATCTAAAAGCTCGTTGTCACATCGGTCTATCTCGTCACGCAACTCCTCAAGACGTTTGGTGTCTTGATTGGCAGAACGATACACAAACTCTTCAATAATCTGAATTAATTCCGCTGGAGTTAATTGCTGTTCTCTGTCACTCAAAGCATCGCTGGGATTACAATGACTTTCGATAATTAATCCATCAAAACCCATATCTAACGCCTGTTGACCTAACGGCTTGACAAACTCCCGTTTACCACCTATATGACTTGGGTCTGACAAAATTGTCATGGTTGGGAAACGTCTGCGAAGTTCAATAGGGATATGCCATTCAGGCATATTTCTTAAAAGGTGAGGGCCATATACACTGAACCCCCTGTGTATTGCCCCCAATCTTCTTATTCCTGCATTGTAAAACCGTTCCAATGCTCCAATCCACAGTTCCAGATCCTGATTGACGGGATTCTTAACAAATATCGGGAGGTCAAGATTTCTTGAAGCAATAAAATCTGCGAGTTCCTGTACTGCAAATGGATTTGCAGAAGTACGAGCACCTATCCAAAATAAATCTATTCCGCCATCTAAGGCAGCCTCAAGATGGGCAGGCGTTGCGACTTCGGTTGCCAATGACATTCCGGTCTCCTTTTTTACTTCCAGCATCCAGGGGAGTCCCGTCTCTCCGACGCCTTCAAATCCTCCCGGTTTTGTGCGTGGTTTCCATAAACCTCCACGAAACACCCTGATACCTCCTTTAGCCAATTGATGGGCTGTTGTCAACAATATCTCCTCATTTTCAACACTACATGGTCCGGCTATGTATATAGGATTATCTTCAGCGATTATATCAGCAGACAACACCGGCTTAATTTCTTCCATAATCATTTCTTTTCCTATAATTGGCGAACCGTTTTCTTTCTTTCAAATATTTCAAATCATTCTGATGACAATAAGCCTCTATTTCAAAGCTTATTGCATGATATGCTTTAAGGTGATCACGATATTTGATATAGTTTAGGACCCACTCAAGCAGATATAAAATATAAAAGGGTAAATATATCCATTCCCGCATCTGTGCCGTATGAATACATTCGTGATTTAATACATAATCATCACAATCACCCTTGGCAAAAACAATCCCGAAAAGATTGATTGCCAAAAATTTTTTACCAAACGGCAAAATTTTATTGCGAATAACCTTCATATTTCAGGTACCTTCAACTTCAACAAAGTTAGTGTATATCCTTGAATAAATCAATAAGCCATATCAACAAAACCGCGACGTAGAATCAATAGATCTTATAGGTGTGAATTGCAATTTTTCCAATTTATGGTCTTTTTTGCAAGAATATTTTAACATTGTTGTTAACTTTGCAGTAGTATTTTTTATGATTATGATTGAATGTGCTATTTCTGACTATAATGCCCAATATCTATTGCAATTTTTTATTGAACATGCAGGATATTGGATGGTGTTTCTCTTTATGGTGATTGAGAGTTCCTTTCTCCCTTTCCCTTCTGAAGTAGTTGTTCCCCCTGCAGCCTTCATTGCAGCTCAGTCAAGCCATACACTTTTCTATAACGGTCAAAATCTGACAATTCCTAATCTAAATGTCTTCCTCATAGTAATAGTTGCGACGGCAGGTGCGATTGTTGGAGCCCTTATCAACTATTTTATCTCAATGTGGGTGGGACGCCCTATAGTGTATGCTTTTGCCAACAGCAGATTGGGACATGCTTGCCTTATTGATTCCGCCAAGGTGGAAAAAGCCGAAAAATATTTTGACAATCATGGAGCCGTTTCTACATTTATAGGTAGGCTAATTCCGGCAGTAAGACAACTCATATCCATTCCGGCAGGCTTATCAAGAATGAATCTTATTAAATTCATTATATTCACCGGTTTGGGAGCTATGCTCTGGAACATTATTCTGGCAGCCCTCGGATACTGGCTTGGCACAACAATAGATGTCAACCAGCTCTATACAAGCGTTGAAAAATATAATTCATATCTCACAATAGGAGGTATTGTTATCCTTCTGCTCTGTGTGACCTATATTCTGTGGAATGCATTCAGAAAAAAATCTGTCAGGTAACAGAACTGAAAATATCATTCAACCCAAAACTAACGTCTAATATCATGAAAGTTTCCCCCTCTTTACTATCAGCTGATTTCTCAAATTTATCACCCGACATTGAGATGATTAACAACTCACAAGCTGATTATCTTCATCTTGATGTGATGGATGGTGTTTTTGTTCCAAACATCTCATTTGGATTTCCTATTATGAAAGCGGTCAGCAAAATATGCACAAAACCACTGGATGTGCATCTGATGATAGTTGAACCTCAAAATTGGATTACTCAGGTTCGAGATCTGGGAGCTGAAATCATGAATGTGCATCAAGAGGCCTGCCTTCATCTTCACCGAACTGTTCAGGCTATCCACGATGCTGGTATGAAAGCCGGTGTAACCATTTGTCCTGCAACCCCTGTAAATACGCTTGTTGATATTATTGAGGATGTTGATCTCGTACTTATTATGTCGGTAAATCCGGGATTTGGAGGTCAACCTTTCATAAAACATTCTCTAAAAAAAGTGAGGGAACTTAGAGAACTGATTTCCTCAACCGGTTCTAAAGCCCTGATAGAAGTGGATGGTGGAGTAAATCTTACAACAGGAAAACTTCTTGCGGACGCCGGCGCGGATATTCTGGTTGCAGGAAGTTATGTCTTCGGAAACGAAAACCCAGACGATGCTATCAACTCTCTTAAGAATTTATAATTTAAACTCTTGTTAAAGCAGGGATTGAATCCCTGTTTGATGCTATTCGGGCTTAACCTGAAAGTTCCTACCGACAAATTCCATCTCCACCGTTCCGGGATGGGATAATATCTTATACATTGTTTCTTCTTTTACATTGTAGAATTTGAGCTTAAGGCAACGTGGGAATCTGTTAAGCTCCGGGGAGATACTGCCATACCATCTCGTTGTCTTGACATTATTCATTGACATTATCTGCCGTTTAAAATCAAATACCTTTGTAGAGGCCATTCGTGTGATGGTGACTACTCCGTCTTTAAACTCCGTGAGTACGAAATAGTGAAGTATAATTGTATCTTCACTGTCAGAATAGGAGATTCCTTTATTGGATATGCGGACATTTCGTCCATATAATGAGTTTATACGTTTCATCTCCGCCCTAAAATATGGGCCATGCGCTGTCTCTTCATTATAAATCCCATTCTCCAACTGGCTGAGATGAATCATCTCATGAATTAAGGTATCTTCAATCTCACTTTCATCTCTATCGAAACACTTGCTTATACCCAGAGATGATAAGCTATAGGTCAAGACTCCACCTTTTCTCGATTTAGTAAACGAGATATTTCCAAGAGATCTTGTTGATCTGGTCAAGACAATTGTTGGGGTCGAAAGTTTTCCATTGAACATTTCTATGTTAAAACGGGAAAACCTGTCGTAAAGGAAAGATAGAGTTGGTATCATATCTCAAAATCGCCCTGTTTTCTTAAACTGAATACTTTAATTCTATTTTTTTCCAACACGTCAATCAATAAATTCTCACGTTTTTTCCTAATAGTTGGATGTAATACTACAGTCACGTTGTTACAAAGTTCCTTGATATCCTCCGGATTTCCATGCCATCCACCAGCAATTAAGATAATATCATAATCAGAACCTATTGATTCATTATATTCAGAATCTAAAATTAGCAATCTTTTTTCATTTATCCGCACTTCCTTATTTACCGTTCCTGGAATAGTCATATCTTTTTCTCTTCCTCCACTATATTCTCGCATTTTAATCTGAGGATATGATGATAATATCACAAATCCATCACCTGGCAGGGGATTGGCACAGAGCGGAAGGGAAATCATAAATATAACTGTCAACACAAAGGTGGTGACTATATATTTTCGTTTATGGAAGTTAATTGCCGACCCACCCGCGATTAGAACTGCGAGCCATAACAAAACCGAAAATCCACCTATGGCAAATTCCAGTACTCCGTAATCCATGGCGCTGATAGTGTCTGTGAGATTGGTAAACAGTAAATAGGATTTTTCTAATACAAATCTGAAAATTCCAATTTCAATTCCGGTGATTCCGGCAATCAGCAAGTAGACTGTTGCCATAAAGAAATATACCGGCAAAAAGGGGAGTGCTAAAATATTTGCCGGAAGAAACAGCAAAGGAATTCTCTGAAAATAATATGATATTAAAACCCACGATGCCAATGAGGTTACAATAGCTGTTAATATCAATCCGTTTGCCTTGAATAATTGATTATGTCTTCTTTGGTCAATAAGATTGAGTCGTTCAACATAGAGTATTAAGGCTCCTACACAGACCACACTAAGTTGGAAGCCTATATCAAAGATAGAATAGGGTAGGAAAAGAAGTATGAAAAATATAGCCCACAAAAATGTATTGATAGAGTTGACCAATCTCTCCGTCATAATAGCTGTAAATGCAAAGCTTAACATTATTGCTGCACGGATGGAGGAATAGGAAAATCCACACAACAGCACATATCCCCATATAACAATCACTGCTATCGGATATCGCCATTTGAACTTTCCAAGAAGATTTAACGGCAACAATAATGTAAGTATTATTAATGCAAAAATCCCAATATGCATCCCGCTTACCGCTATAAAATGTGAAACTCCGGCATCTGCCAATGAATTAAGTCGGTCTTGCTCAAGATAATTTTTATCTCCAAGCAAAACTGCTATTATGAATCCTTTCGTTTCAGGATTCAAACTACATTTTTCAATGCATGACTCTATTCTATATCTTATCCCCTTTGACAATGTCATCAAGTCTTCTTCATGCCCTATCAACCTGATTCTTCCTTCCGGAACAGATATCCTATATTTTATCCCGGAGCCATACCTTAAAATTTTAGGTGTTCTGAGTCGGAAAGGATTTTCATCACCTCCATATGGTACAAGGCTACCGCTGAAACTTATAATATCCCCCGGTTCATATCCGGGCTCATCGGTGAAAATCCTTACCTTGAGCTCATTCACTCTTTCACTATTCTCTTTTCCATCTTTCTGAAGAGATATTACATCCACTATCAGATTGTCTCCTTCCGCCCTGTTTATTACATCTTTTACATTCCCGACTAAATGGGTTTCCTCATTTTCCCTTATATCCGGGAATGTCGGACGTCGGATAAATTCGGTCATTAATCCCAATCCCGATATTGACAGAAACAACCATAAATACCCTGATTTCCTATATTTCCAAGTTGCAGAAGGTGTTCTGTCATTCAACAGAAGAAAAGTGCCAATCAATATCCCCATTCCCAAAATTGCCACACTCCATTCCCAAGTGGGCCTGAAGAAAACGCCGGCTAAAATTCCAGCGATTAGCGATGTTGTGGTTAACAAGGGAATGTTTCTTTTCATCTTTAATTACTCCAGATTTCCCAACTCCTTTCTGCCTGTAAATACAACATCTCAAGACCATTTTTCACGATTGCCCCGTTTTGCCGGCATAGCTTTAAAAATTTTGTCTCTTCAGGATTATATATCAAGTCGAAACATATAGTACCTGACAGAATCTCATCATATTGCAAATCAGGACAACTTTCAACATTCGGATACATACCTGAGGGAGTCGTATTGACAATGATATCAGCCTCTCTTATGATATCCGGTGTCAGTTCGTCATAGGTCAATATTCTTTCGTCATCAGAATGAGACCTTGAAACAAACCTCACCTTTATTCCACGCATCTCAAGTGAGTAACATACGCATTTTGATGCTCCTCCGGTACCCAATACCAATGCATTCCTCTCATTACCATTAAGCATAGGAGTAATGGATGAACTAAAACCATAAATATCAGAATTGAACCCCTTTAGCCTTTTTCTTCCTTCATCGTCATAAAAAATCTTTATAACGTTTACCGCTCCAATAGCAGAAGCCTCTTCATCCAGTTCATCAAGAAACGGGATTACCGTTTCTTTATAAGGGATTGTCACATTCAACCCACACAGGTTAGGATTCTCTTCCAACAACCTTGAGATGTACTTGATCTCCGGAATGGGAAATAAACTATATTCGGCGGGGATATGCTCCCCACCGAATTTATCATTAAACCATCGCGCTGAAAAGGAATGAACCAACTTCTTTCCTATCAGTCCATATAGTTCTTTCATTTTATTATTACCATATTATCACACGCTCCGACTCGGGACGATACATCTTGTCTCCTTCCTTAATTCCAAAAGCGTCAAAGAATGGCTGAAGATTACGAACACTTACATTCACACGATTTTCTCCCAAGGAATGTGAATCTGTCTTTGTACGTGAGAGCACTTCCTCCTCACGAATATTATTTGCCCAAAGATTCGCATACGCCAGATAGAACCTCTGCTCCGGAGTGAATCCGTCTATTATCTCTTCTTCTCCATTGTGTGAATTCTTATAGGCTGTCATGGCCACGCGTAGGCCTCCCTGGTCAGCAATATTCTCACCCAAGGTAAAACGTCCGTTTGCGTTCACACCCGGTGCAACTTCGACAGCGTTGAATTGTTCTACCAATTCATCTGCCAGTTTGTTAAACTTATCAGCATCCTCCTTTTGCCACCAATCCCTAAGATTTCCATCCTTATCATATTGGCGTCCCTGGTCGTCAAAACCATGTGTCATCTCATGACCGATTACGACTCCGATTGCTCCATAATTTAAAGCATCATCTGCTGAAGGATCAAAATATGGTGCCTGAAGAATAGCGGCCGGGAAACATATCTCGTTTGAAACAGGGGAGTAGTATGCATTGACAGTCTGAGGTGTCATGTGCCATTCCGTCTTATCCACCGGCTTTCCTAATTTGCTGTAATTGTCCTGACGATACCACTTGGAAGCCTCATATACATTCTCCAGATAGGTTTTGTCAGGATCAATCTGAATACCTGAATAATCTTTCCATTTGTCGGGATAGCCGATTTTGACTGTGAAAGCCGCTAACTTTTCATGTGCCTTCTTCTTAGTTTCATCAGACATCCATTCCAATCCATCTATATGCTGACCCAAGGCAACCCTGAGGTTCTCTACCAAGGTCTTCATATATGTTTTATTCTCTTCCGGAAAGAATTTTTCAACATACAATTGACCTACCGCCTCTCCAAACATGGAGTTGGGAATCACCATTGCACGCTTCCAACGGGCTTCTTTTTCCTCTTTGCCACTCATAACCTTGTCATAGAGTTCAAAATCAGCATCATAGAATTCGTCACTCAGCAAGCCTGTAGAATCAGCAACCACTGCAAATGTGAAATAGTCACGCAATTCCTCTTCAGTAAGTTGTGGAATTATCTCATTAATGTAATCAATATAACCAACAGAAGAAATATTGGCACTTTCTACTTCCTTAAGTCCAACCGTAGAGAAGAAGACATCCCAGTCAATATTCCGATATCTATTCTTCAATTCGTTGATAGACATCATATTATATCTCAAAGAGGGCTGACGACGCTCCTCTCTTGTCATCTTGTGAGTAGCCATTCCTCTCTCTATCTTAATGAGATTCTGCCATATACGTTCACTTTCTGTCTCATTAAATCCTGTCAACTGCATGATTTTCTTCACATACTGTTCGTATGCATCCATTATCTTGCGATTGGTCTCACTATCCTCAAGATAATAATCTCTATCACCCAGACCTAAACCGGCTTCTCCAATATGAAGGATATTCATATCTGAGTTTTTGGGATCGGAACCTACTCCTACTCCAAATAGTACACCGGTTATTCCGTTATGAATCCATCCCACAGTCTCCATAAGTTCATCTTTATTGAAGCGAGCCAGTCTATCTAAAAAAGGCTTCAGAGGAGCCGCACCCTCTTTGTTGAGACGCACGCTGTCCATACCCATCTCATAGATGTCACACACCTTCTGGGCATTTGTACCCTTTATCTTTGATTCCGGATTCTCTTTAAGTCCTATAATCAAGTCTTTAAGCTGGGTGCGGGCATTCTCGCGTAACAGATCAAATGTTCCGAAACGGGCATATTCCGGCTTAAGAGGATTCGCGGCCATCCAGCCTCCACAGGCATATTGATAGAAATCCTCCCCTGGACTTACCGTTTCGTTCAGATTGCCGCGGTCTATTCCGTGGTTCCCGCCCGGTCCTGCCATAGCAACAATCCCGGGCGATAGGATTGACATTGTGCCAATCAAAAGTGTCTTTACATTCATATCTGTATATTCTTGATTTTCCATATAACTTTTCCTTAC
>CAMWXI010000024.1 GCA_947178175.1 uncultured Porphyromonadaceae bacterium
ATAGATTTCCGGTGTGTCTTTCTTGTTGATAGCGACTCCGAAGGCTTCTGAATAGGCATTCGGGAGATCTTGTCCTTCTACACGGGCATCAAGGAAGGCTTGTTCGCCACGCTCGGTTTTGCGGAGGGATTTCCCCCAGTCGTAGCGGGCTTTGTCATACATGAAAGCGATGGAGGCTGCATCCGGAGGACCCGGAAGAAGTTCCAGACTGTTGGGCATATCGCCCATCTGCATAAAGAAGACATCGGGATTTGTGCGGTTGTCTTTGATGCTGCCGTCGGTGGGAGCTTGTGCAAGAGCAGTGATGACGGCGAAAACGGTGAGGAAGAGGGCATAGAATCGGAGATGTGTTTTCATAATATCTTATATTTGGTTATCGTCAGGATTTTGAGGAGTAGGAACGATATAGGAACGAGCACAGAACCGGGAAAGTTGAGAAATGTGCTGAAAAGCAGTTTTTCTCATCTTTCCGGGATTTTTCTCTCATCTTCCGGTGAGAGCCGGTAAGGAAGGGGGAATAAGCCGGCGAATCAGAGTAGGGAGGTCAGGTCCTGAAGGGTTGCGGCACGGTTGGTGAGCTGTCCTTGGGCGTCGTAGATGAAGAAGACGGGTAGGGCTGTGATGTTGTAGTCAGCGAGGATTCTTTCGGCTGCGGTGGGATTCCCTCCCCATACTGACACCCAGGGGAGGTTAAGCGATGATGTGCGCCAGGCGTGAGAGTCGGGGTCGAATGACACATGAAAGATCTCTATGCCGTATTTTTCGCGGAGGGAGCGTAAAGCGATGTTCAGTCTTGCGGTATCCTCCGAATGTGCCCCGGAGAAATAGAGAATGGTCTTCTTCCCTTTCCCTACGATGTCTGACAGGCTGATATCTGTTCCGTCAGTGGTGGGAAGAGTGATATCAATTATCGCTGTTTCGGGAGCCTGATAGACATTGGCTTTCCCAAGTGTTGCATTTCGGCGGCGCAATCCTTCAAGCGAAACCGCCTCAAGGAGCGTCGGGCGGGGATCTTCCGGGCGATACTGGCGGAAGGCAGTGGCAACTGCTGCGAAATAGGGGTAGTCTTCCAGAGAGTCGTAGAGAGGCTTGCCGTCAATGATTTTGGTCAGCACATAATAGCTGAAGACGGAACCTTCGGCATCTTTCAGATAATCAGAATATATTCGGCGTTTGAAGGCATTGAGCGAGTCAGGGTTGGAGAAGGAGGGAGCGGCATCTGCGAGTCTTTTATCGAAGATTGCCATGTTATGTGCGTTTTCGCTCCCCTCTACCGTGAATCCGTAGGAAAAGTTTTTTGCTGAGGCTTTGACAGTGAGATGTTCAATTGAATCTACCGGCAGATAGATGTAGTCATCCCTGAAGCGCAGACGTATGATTTCAGGAGCGCTGACGGCCGGACGGGAGAAAGAGAACTCTCCGGAGGAGTTGATCTTTACGGAGTCAAGTGTCATCCAGCGACCATTGGCGTCTGACATTTCCAGGGCAATGAAGGACTCTTCGGGAGCGTCTTCAACGGAGCCAGATATTTTAAATTTCTTTTCACCACAAGAGGAAAGGAAAAGAAGAAAGATGATTCCGGATAAAACGAAGAGAGGTGTAAAGAGGAAACGGGACTTGGAATATGAAGAAAGAAACTTATTCATGACAGGACTTTATTCTTCGGGAGAGTTTAATTCAGGACTAAAAATTATTAATGGCTTTTCGGAAGCGTGATACAAAAGTAATAAAAAATTGCGGTAGGGGATTGGAAAAGAGTGACGAAAGGTGGAAAATGAAGAAAATAGGCTGAAAATATTAACATTCCCGCACTTTAAGAGAGATAAAGTAAATAAAAATCACTAACTTTGCAAAAAAATTGACCGCCTGACAGGAAATGGCGGTAAGCAGCAATAACGCGAAGAAAAACAATAAAGAATTTATGTTAAAACCAATCAAGAAGACCATCGAGCTTGGAGACGGCCGTACGATTACTATCGAGACCGGTAAACTTGCCAAGCAGGCAGATGGTGCGGTAGAGGTTCGCATGGGTAACACGATGCTCCTCGCAACGGTATGTTCCGCTCAGGATGCAAATGAGGGTGTGGACTTTATGCCCCTCACAGTAGAATACAAGGAGAAATATGCTTCCATCGGCCGTTATCCGGGCGGATTTCTCAAGAGAGAAGGTCGTGCGAGCGATTATGAGATTCTTACCTCCCGCCTTGTAGACCGGGTGTTGCGTCCTCTTTTCCCTGAAAACTACCACGCAGAGACCTTTGTAAACGTAACCTTATTCTCAGCGGATGAGAATGAAGCCCCTGACGCACTTGCCGGCATAGCGGCCTCAGCCGCTCTGGCATGCTCCGACATCCCCTTCAACGGCCCCATCTCAGAGGTTAGAGTGGCCCGCGTTGACGGTGAATGGGTCATCAACCCGACATTCGACCAGATTGAACGTTCAGACATTGAACTTATGGTGGGTGCTACTTACGACAACATCATGATGGTTGAGGGCGAAATGAATGAAGTTTCTGAAGCAGAGCTTCTGGAGGCGCTGAAAGTAGCTCACGAAGAGATAAAAAAACATTGTCTTGTGCAGATGGAACTGATGAAGGAATCAGGCCATGAGCAGAAGCGTGAATATAATCATGAAATCAATGATGATGCTCTCCGTGCCGATGTACGTGAGAAATGTTATGACAAAGCCTACGCCATTGCACGTGCCGGCAGCGCCGACAAGCATTGGAGAGCAGAATCTTTCAAGCAGGTGAGAGATGAGTATATCGACTCTCTACCTGAAATGACGGAAGAACAGCTTGAACTCTATACTCCCGAGCAGCGGATTGCAATGGTGAAGCGCTACTACCATGATGTGGAGAAAGAGGCTATGCGTCGTTGTGTGCTTGACGAGGGTATTCGTCTTGACGGACGTAAAACCACGGAAATCCGCCCGATATGGTGTGAGATTGACTATCTTCCCGGTCCTCACGGAGCGGCCGTGTTTACACGCGGGGAGACTCAGGCACTCGTGACAGCAACTCTTGGCACCACTCTTGACGAGAAGATTGTAGACGATGTGTTGAATCAGAGCAAGGAGCGTTTCTTGCTTCATTATAACTTCCCGCCTTTCTCTACAGGCGAGGCACGCCCGCAGCGTGGCGTAGGCCGTCGCGAAATCGGACACGGTAATCTTGCCCATCGCGCGCTGAAGCGTATGTTCCCGGATGACTTCCCTTATACCTGCCGCATTGTCAGCGATATCCTCGAATCAAACGGCAGTAGTTCAATGGCGACTGTTTGCGGTGGCACACTCGCTCTTCTGGATGCCGGCGTGAAGATGAAACGCCCGGTTGCCGGAGTGGCAATGGGTCTTATCTCAGATGCAGGAAATGTGAAATATGCCGTGTTGTCTGATATCCTCGGTGATGAGGACCACCTCGGAGACATGGACTTCAAGGTGACCGGTACAGACCGTGGTATCACAGCTACACAGATGGATATCAAGTGTGACGGATTGAGCTATGAGGTGTTGGAGAAAGCTTTGGAACAGGCACGTCAGGGCCGTATGCATATCCTCAATATCATTAATCAGACAATTCCTGCTCCCCGTGAAGATTATAAGCCTCACGTGCCGCGCCTGATTACTCTTGAGATTCCGAAAGAGATGATAGGTGCGGTAATCGGTCCTCAGGGTAAGGTGATTCAGGGCATTCAGGAGGAGACCGGCACCACCATCTCTATTGATGAGGATGAAAAACTTGGCATCGGTCGCGTTGAAATAGCGTCAAAGGATGCAGCAAGCATAAACGCGGCTCTCTCTAAGATTAAAGCCATAGTGGCTCAGCCTGAAGAAGGAGAGGTCTATGAGGGTAAGGTTCGTTCAATCCTTGACTTCGGTGCGTTCGTAGAGTTCATGCCCGGACGCGACGGATTACTCCACATTTCTGAAATCTCATGGGATCGTCTCGGCTCTATGGAAGAGAGTGGAATCAAGGAGGGCGATACAGTTAAGGTTAAACTTATTGAGATTGACAAGAAGACCGGCAAATATCGTCTGTCAATGCGTGTGCTGACTCCGAAACCTGAGGGATATGTGGAGAGAGAGGCACGTCCCCGCAGAGAAGGTGGCGACAGAGGTCCGCGTCGTGACGGCGACAGAGGTCCCCGCAGAGAGGGTGGCAACCGTGGTCCCCGCAGAGAGGGAGGAAAGACCTTCACTCCGCGTGAGCGTCGCGAAGAATAAGAGATAACTCATATCAGATAAGCAGAAGAGAGCGATTCAATATTGAAATTTGAATCGCTCTCTTCTGCTTTATATCAATATAGTTCTAATCTTTATCGGATGCTAATTAATTTCAGAAGCGGATGCCTGCGCTTGCCGAGAAGGTGAAGATGGAATTGAAAAGAGAATAGGAGGTGGTGTTATACCAATGACTGTCAGCTTTAGCCGACAATCCGGCAAAGAAGTTCTTAAGATTATATGTAAGACTTAAACGCCCTTTTCCGCTGAGGGAGAACATGGTGACCGCTCCCTCAGTTGAATCTTCATAGCAGTGGTTGAACCCTATATTGGGCATAATGGTGATGTTGAAAAGGAGATGGGGATTAAGAACGAAGTTATAGCCATATCCTAAGATAAGGCAATAATTGTTATAGTGGAACTTATAGAAATATGAGGAGAGGGTGAAGTATTCTTTAATTGTGGGGTCAAGTGTGGAAAAGTCAAGAGATATGTCTTGGTTTGAATATGTGAATCCGACTATAAACGATCCGGCGCTTTTTTTCTGTATTTTAGAGAAGTTATATGCCGCACCCTGTGAATATTTACGGTTGTTAAGGAAATAGTATGCATCCACGCCGAAGGTGCTGAGGTCCACACCCGGGAAATAGCTTTTGAAGACCTTCTTCCCTTTATATGAGTTGAATTGCCGGAGTTGTGTCCCGGAATTTGTGATATAGTAGAGGTCAATATTGAAGCGTGCGCAGTTGAATCCGAAATCCATGCGTTTATGTCGGATAGGATTTCCGGAAATGGCATGGTTCAGATTGTAAGAGTATCCCACGCTGACGGCCATATACTGAAGATAAGGGCCAACATTGGATATCAGATCACTGAGCATACGCATTGACATTTTTTTGTCAAAACGCATGGAATAATAGTCACTCCAGTTGTCGCAGACCACGCGGGCTTTCCATCTTTTCCCGGTCCCCACCACATATTCAGGGTCGTAGGAGTTAAAGGTTTTATCCGCCCAGTTGTATATATTCACGCAGAATTGCAGGAATCTCGGATATTGCACCGTAGTGTCTGCCATATTAAGCTTTCTCTTTTTCAGGAGATGCCACCAATTCCTGTCTGGGTCATAATCCTCCGGAGTATCCTGAGCGATATGGATAGAGGAATGGGGAGGTGTGGATGATGAGGAAATTGAGTCAGCAGGGCTTTGGGGAGACGGCAGCTCTAAAGCTACGGTGTCAGGAAGGATAATGCCCTGAGAATCTGATTCAGAGAAAACAGAATAGGCGAAAAGAGGATTGCCCCCCGAGGAGAGGAGCAATAAAAAAGTTATCAGAAAAGGTCTTAATCCCGTGGATATCATTATTTAATACCTCGACGATTCAATTCGTTCTGATATTTCATAGCATTCTCTATATGTTTTTCATAGGTGGTGGCAAAGTTGTGATAACCGGAGAAATCATCTTTTGCACACATATAGATGTCGTCGGTTTCAGGAGCATCAAGAATAGCCTGCACGGTGGCTTCGCTGGTAGTGCGGATTGGTCCCGGAGGCAGACCGTTGACCCTATAGGTATTATACGGACTCTCGGTCTGAAGCATATCGTTGGTGATGCGCTTGATTGAGAAGTTGTTGAGTGCATATTTCACTGTAGGGTCCGCTTGCAGTTTCATCCCTTTGTTAAGACGATTGATGTAGAGCTGGCCGATGTGTCCTTTTTCACGTTTCCGGTTTGTCTCCTCGTCTACAATGGATGCTACGGTCATCACTTCTGCCGGAGTGAGACCAAGGAGTTCTGCCTTCTCAATGTTCTCCGGATTCCACACGTCTTGATAAAATTCTCCGATTTTTTCAATCACCTCCTTGGGAGTGCTGGTCCAATACACTTCGTAAGTATTCTCCATGAACAGGGAGAGAGCCTGTTTGGGGGTGAGACCGTATTTTTTCAGCAATGTGGAATCAAGTGCTGTATTAACAAATTCGTCGGAAGTGAAATTCACTTTGCGACTTATCCCGTCTCCTAAGTTGTGAAGAGATCGGAAATGATTGATGGTGAGTCTTACAGGAGTCTGCGCTCCTGATGAAAGCCGATGCATCACTCCGAAGGGGGATGCACCTTTCTTGATTTGATAGGCTCCGTAACGTCTGGAGATGTCAACCTTACGGGCTTTCATAAGGAAGAGAACTTTCTTGGTGAAGTCCGGACCGAAGCTCTTCTCAAGTGTGTCTGTGAGCTGAGCATAATCCATATTTTTGGGGATGCGGATATAAGCGTCTTCCTTGCTCCTGGAGAGGGCGATTGGAGCTATGGCAATTATACCACCGATTACGAAAACAGTGGTGATAATCATCAGAATGAGATTATTACGCTTGCGTGGGCTCCGGTCATGCCGGATTGTTTCCTTCTTGCTGGAATTGTCCATTTTTTTAAGAGAAAAGAAAAAGAGAGAAAATTAAGAGAAGTAGATAAAGAGAAAGAGAGAAACGGGAATTCAATAAAGTGGGTATTACGAAATCCCGGGGTTCGGAATACTCTTGCAGATGTTGTCATGATAGGTTTTTCCTAACCTATCATGACAAACCTGCATTATATCGGGTTGTAATTATTTACCTTTGATTTTTTCAAGCTGACGTTCGAGAGCTTCAATGCTGAGGTCAATTGCTTCTTCAAAAGTGTCACAGGTCTTTGATGCATAAAGGTCGGCAGAGCCGGGGACAGCAATCTTGATGCCTGCTTCTTTGTTGAGAGCGGTTTCAGGCTTTACCAGACGAAGGTTAACTTCAATCTGAGAGATATTTTCGAAACGGCGGACGAGACGATCTAATTTCTTGTTGACAAATCCTTCGAGTTTATCTGTGATGTCGAAATGAATGGCTTTAATCTGTACTTCCATAGTAATGAGGTTTTGTGAGCAACGTTTGTGTTAGAGAATCCCTAAATCAATCGCCGTCAGGTTAATAATAGGATTAATTATACGAAATTAAATTCTCGGGGAGAGAATACGGACCCTTGAAAATCCGGGGCTTGCAGTCAAAGACTGACTTAGGAGAAATGGGGTCGTTCGGAAGCCTTCCCTTTATTGGAGAAAGGCTTTCACAAAGATAAACAAAATATTCGTGATAATTTCTTTTGATAAGGTAAATTTTTTTAACAGATTCGTTTTTTTGAGAATATTTCCGGATGATTTTCTGATGGTCTGTGCCGAATCAAATCCGGTTATTTCTTATGTGTGGTGTTGTTGGATTTTCCGGCACGCGGATGGGCGCTTTTATAGGCTTTGCTGATGTCGGAGAAGTTTACGTGTGTATAGATTTGTGTGGTGGCAATCGATGAATGACCGAGAAATTCTTTGACGTCATTGATTGAAGCGCCGCTGTTGAGCATAGATGTGGCAAAGGTGTGGCGGAGGGTATGCGGACTTTTTCTGCCGGAAGAAACGGGTTGAAGCGCTTGACCGACTATGATGTTGATTGTGGATTTCGATATTCTCATGCCACGTGGAGATGTGAAGAGGGGATTATCGGAGTCCTTATTTTCCCATAGGCGGTTGCGCAGATTAATCCATTTGCTTAATTTGTTCAGGAGATTGGGGTGGAGTGGAATAATTCTGGGTTTGGAGCGCTTTCCCATGACCCTGAGTTCGCCGCGCGAGAAGTTGATGTCGGAGTCTGAGATGGCATGAAGTTCGGCACGACGTATGCCTGTGGCATAAAGCAACTCTACAATCAGAAGATTGCGGATGTCGGTCATAGGGATGCTGTCAGACTCTGAGAGGGTATCCAATTCAATCGAGTCCGGATCATATTCAGAGTTTTGCAGAAGCAGGTCTTCAATCTCAGCAGTCTTTACAAATTCCGGAAGGTGGGAACTCCCTTTCGGCAGTGGGATTCTGGCAGCCGGATTGTCGTTGCGTATCCCTGAGTGTCTGACAAACTTAAAGAATGCTCTCAGGGCCTGGATTTTTCGGCGTATCGAGGTGGGGAGAAGGTTTCTGTCGGAAGCGAGGTGTGCAATCCACAGACGTATATCGGAGGTCTTTATGTCCTGTGGTGTGAAAAGTTCCGGCTTGTCGTTGGTGATGAAGCTGATGAATTCGGCGCAGTCCGTCTGATAGGCTTCGGAAGTCAGCTGACTTCTTCCCAGCTCATGGATGTAATATGTCAGAAAGCGGTTGATAATGTCGGACATACCTAATAGTAATTGACTGAATTCGGGATTTTAGGAACAGTTGTTATGCGATAGGCCGGCATATAGACAATAAAAAGGCATGAACTGAATTTGTATTATCAGTTCATACCGAAAATGTCATTAAATCTTGCAGTTTGGACAGAAGTGTATATGTCCAAAGCGTAAATGGCTGCGAGAGCAGATTACTGTTCTGCCTGACGAAGCTTCTGAACGTAGATAGCCTTCACCATTTTCTTGCGATTGGCAACAGAAGGCTTTTCGAATGCCTGACGGGCACGAAGCTGCTTTACGATACCTGTGCGTTCGAATTTACGTTTGAATCTCTTGAGAGCTTTTTCAATATTCTCGCTGTCTTTTACTTGTACGATGATCATTTTATTCTGTTAAGTTTTGATTAATCTTTTAAAAGGTGCGTTCGACTGACGCTCCCACTTTCTAATTGCATATACGGCTATTTTTTAGCCTTTTGGGGCAGTGGAAGCCCAAACGCGGATGCAAAATTAATTAATATTGGATAAACTGCAAAATTTCAGGTTAAATTTTCCGGAATTCTCCGGAAATTCATGACTGTCTTATGTGAACTGCAGTTATAAGAAGGGGTGTGGCCGGTGAAAATCAGCCACACCCCTTCTTTCATTTTATGTGATTATTCTTCTTTTGCGGAGGGCTCTTCGTCATACCATTTGGAGTACATCAGATAATTCTTGGCTATCTTGATGTTCATCTCCCTGGCCTTCTCCGGCTCAACCATTTTTACAAATTTTGCAGGAGCCCCGGCCCAAAGTTCGTGAGGTCCGATTTTTGTGCGGCTAAGCACTACGGAGCCGGCTGCCACCAGTGCGCCTTCTCCCACTTCTGCATCATCCATAACGATAGCACCCATGCCGATGAGTGCATAGTCGTGGATTTTTGCTCCGTGAATCACTACGTTATGGCCTATTGAGACATCATTGCCGATTTCGATGGTTGATTTCTGATAAAGAGTGTGGAGCACACTCCCATCCTGGATGTTGACTCTGTTGCCAATACGGATGGAATTGACGTCACCGCGCAATACGGTGCTGAACCATACCGAACAGTCGTCGCCCATAATGACGTCGCCTACGATTACTGCATTTTCTGCAAGGAAGCAGTTCTTGCCTATTTCGGGTGTGAATCCTCTTACAGGACGTATGATTGCCATTTCTGTTGTCTGATTTTTCTGTTGTTGTATTTAACGGTGAAGTTCTTTTGTCTTTTCTGCCATCCATGCCGATTCCTCAGCCGTGAGAAGGGGAGTGAGGCGTTCGCGCACTTTTTTATGGTAGGCATTGACCCATGCAATCTCCTCGTCGGTCATTATATCTGTTTCAAATAGATTAAGGTCGAAGGGGAAGAGGGTCATCTCTTCAAAGTGATAGAACTGACCGAACTCGGTTTTTTCCCAGGGTGTGGTGACGATAAGGTTCTCACAACGTATGCCGTATCGGTCTTCAAGATAGAGGCCCGGTTCGTTGCTGGTAATCATTCCCGGTTCGAGGACGGCAGGGTTCTCGTTAAGACGGATATTCTGCGGCCCTTCGTGGCAGTTGATGAAGAAACCTACGCCGTGGCCGGTGCCATGATAGTAAGCCTTACCTTCTGCCCACAGGAACTGACGTGCGAGCACGTCAAGCTGAGCGCCGCGTGTGCCTTGCGGGAAAATAGCACGCGAGAGGGCGATGTGTCCTTTCATGACCAGTGTGAAGTTGTGGCGTTCTTCATCGGTGGGAGTGCCCATGGCCACTGTGCGTGTGATGTCTGTTGTGCCGTAGATATACTGACCTCCGGAGTCTACGAGCAGCAAGCCGTTTCCTTCGAGGGTGACGTCGGTTTCTGCGGTTGCTTCATAATGAACTATAGCACCGTGTCCCTTCCAGCCTACGATAGGAGCGAAGCTCTCGTCAACACAGGCTTTGTCGGCAAGCCTAAGGGCGCGAAGTCTTTTCCCGAGTTCCACCTCGGTGAGCTTGCCGGTGGGAAATTCCTTCTCGACCATCATGAAGAAGCGGGTGAGGGCCACACCGTCTTTCTCCATGGCGATGGCCAGGTTGGAGAGCATGGTGTCGTTCTTTATGCTCTTGAGTCGGGCCACTCCATGTCCTCCGAACACGGGAGTGCATCCGAGATGGTCATAGAGACCGCGTGAGGTCTTGTCGGGGTCGAGAAGTAGACGGGTCTCTTTTGGCAGCTGTGCCACAAATTTGAGAACATCATCGTAGGGCTGAACCTCAATGCTGTATTTATTGAGATGAGCCTCAACTTCCGGAGTGAGTTTCTCTGCATCCACAAAGAGGACGCGACGGTTGTCGTCAAGATAGAGATAGCTGACGAAGATTGGTGAGAAACAGATGTCTCCTGCGGTGCGGAGATTGGTGGCCCAGGCTATGTCGTCAAGAGCGGAAAGCATGATAGCGTTGGCAAGCTCGCCTTTGACTTCCGTCATGATGCGGGATATCTTGCTGTCAACGGTTTCTCCTACGATGCTTTCGTCATGCACGAACAGTTTGTTTTTAGGGCGTTCCGGGCGTTCCGGATAAATATAGTCAAACTGTGGGAAGTCTGTGTTGAGTTTTACACCGTTGTCATTGAGCTCCTGCTGCATACGTTGAGCCAGGGATATGGAGAATGTCATTCCGTCAATCCCTACGGTCTGTCCTTCAGAGGTGTGCTCTGTAAGCCAGTCAATGAGATCAACGGCATCAGGGCCATCTTCTTTCATCATTTTAAAACCGGTTCCTTCCAGTTGGTGTTCAGCCTGGATGAAATAGCGGGAGTCGGTCCAGCAATATGCCTGGTCCTGAAGCACCACGGCTGTGCCGTTGGTGCCGTTGCCTGACTCAAAGCCGGTGAGCCATTCGCGCCCTCTCCAGTGGTGGGGAGGAAGTTCGCTTTGATGAGGATCCGTGCCGGTGATGACGCATGCGTCAATACCGTGTTCTTTCATGGCGTTGCGTAGACGCTCAAGGTATTCAAGGTTTTTCTTTGCCATTGCATTTTATGTTTGGAGACTGACTGTCCGGTCAGGTCTCGGATTTTGTTGTAAAGATAGCAAAAAAATAACATTCAGACAAAATTACGTCCCTCTGTCAAACCGAAAACCGAGAAGACCGGGATTGGCCTAAAACTCCATTCCTGCAGGATTGGTAGTGTGGCCCGGTCCGTAGTAGTCTATGCCTGATTACCCATTGTTAATCCTGTGGAGAGATGTTAATCTTACGATAAATTAAGTTTAGATGACCTCTTTGTTTAATTGGTAAATTAGCATTCGATTTATTGGTATAAATGGAGTATATATTGTTCTAAATGTCGTAAAACGGCAAATGTGGCAGAGATACGCTTTTGTATGAAAACGGAAAATGTTAACTTTGGAGTGCATGGAGGTTGGAAAGACTGAAATGCAGAATCGTACTTCATAAGAATTGCAGTCAAAATAATTAGAAATGTTTACAAAGTGATTAAGATTACATGTGGTTATGAAATCTCAATTGATTTGTGAAAATCGGTTGAAATGCATTTTAGGAAAGAGAAGTTGAGAAGCTTTTCTTTCTTTTTTTATACTGTAATGTTGTTATAGTATTGGACATTGTAGAAGGCTTGGAGAGAATTGGTGAGGAATAGATGAATGAAATATAATGTCAACTTCCGAAAAATATTCAGGTCTTTTTTGCGGGAATGAGTCTTATTGCTATTTTTGCAGGAGAAGCCGTCTAAGCTTATTTTTGTCTGGACTTATTCTTATGGCAAGATTGATGAAGAATGTCGTAAAGATTGACAGCCGTTCAGAGAGTTTGCCGTTCGTAAAAAAGTTAAGTTTAGAAGACATCGGATATTTTTAAACAGTGTTTATTATATTGTCCCCGGAAACTGAGGGGCTGAAGGAAGAATCATGAGACATTACGTATTGTTTGATACGAAGGAGATACATCTTAATTTGCTCCCATTATCGTTTACAAGACCCATCGCGCAGTTCAGAGTGGGAATAGACACAATTGCGGATAAATGGAATGCATTGCTGGGAGCGGAATGTACGTTCCGCCCTGTGGAGTATCTTCGAATGAAGTTTGAGCAGCTTCCGGCTGATGATGCCGACACTATATATATAGCGGGAAATATTATTCCCACCAGTGAGCTTGCTGAAAAAGTTGCCGGATTGAAAAAGGGAGAGACTCTATACGACGAAAAGGGGATAGTGGCGGTCAGAGGTATCACCCCCTCAGAGGAGACTGTCTGTCCGGAGGGGGAACTGGAATTGCTCGAGACACGTCGTATCAATTATGTATTCGATATCTTCTTGAGAAATGCCGAGGTGTTGAGAGAGGATTTCAGGAGGATAACGGCAGGGAGAAAGTCAAGACCCTTGTCAGTATCAAATCGGGTGATAGGCCCCTATCTTGATGAGGAAGGGAATCCGCTGATATTCCTTGAGGAGGGTGCTTCGGCGGAAGGAGCCGTGTTCAATACGACAGAAGGCCCGGTCTATATAGGTGAGGATGCGCAGGTTATGGAATGTGCGGCAGTGCGTGGCCCAGTGGCGTTTAATCGCAAGGTGAAGATTAAGATGGGTGCGAAGATCTACGGGGGCACAACCTTCGGTCCGTATTGCAAGATAGGAGGGGAAGTGGATAATACCGTAGTGTTCGGATATAGCAACAAGGCCCACGATGGATATTTAGGGAATGCCGTGGTAGGTGAATGGTGTAATATCGGGGCGGGGGTCAATGCCTCCAATCTTAAGAATGATTACTCCTTTATAAGGATATGGAATTATGCCACACGGTCGTTCATGCGCACGAAGCTTCAGTTTTGCGGGTTGATAATGGGCGACCATTCCAAGGCCGGGATCAACTGTATGTTCAATACGGCAACGGTAGTAGGAGTTGGATGCAACATCTATGGCAGTGGATTCCCGAGGGTGTTCATTCCGAGTTTCAGTGAGGGTTCGCCGGCGAGTGGTTTTTCCGACGTGAGTCTGAAGAAATTCTATGACATAGCGGAGAGGGTTCTGTCGCGTCGTGAGTTGATGCTTGATGATGAAGACCGCCGGATTTACGAGCGCGTGTATGCAGTGGCGGAGAGTCTGAAGCATTAATGCGTCATTGAAAATGGAATAAAATTTGCGGGAGGATAAAAAATTAATTGTGCAAGGGTGTTGTGTAATTGATTAGTTTTTAGTAACTTTGCAACGCTTTTGGGACTATCCCGGCAGTGGCTCGGCCTTAAGAGAGTGGTTTTCAAGCTCTTGCGGGGTTGTGTAATTGTGTGGTGGATAGATTTTGGAAGCGGCATAAAATAAAAAAGAAAATAAACAATTAAAAGAAAGAATGCCTACAATTCAGCAATTAGTAAGAAAAGGACGTGCAGTTCTTAAGGACAAGAGCAAATCGCCGGCATTGGATTCATGTCCACAGCGTCGCGGCGTGTGTGTGCGTGTTTACACCACCACACCTAAGAAGCCTAACTCAGCAATGAGAAAGGTTGCGCGTGTTCGTCTGACCAATGGTAAGGAAGTGAACTCCTACATTCCGGGAGAAGGCCACAATCTTCAGGAACACTCAATCGTGATGGTTCGTGGAGGACGTGTGAAAGACCTTCCCGGTGTGCGTTATCACATTGTCCGCGGAACGCTTGACACAGCGGGAGTGCAGGGACGCACTCAGCGTCGCTCCAAATATGGTGCGAAACGTCCTAAGGCGGCTAAGAAATAATACCTGCCTGAAAATAAACCAAACTTTTTGAAACCGTTTTTGATTTATTGGAAGGCTAAGGTTGAGTAAACCCCGCAAGAGAGCGGAGTTGAAGACATGGGGAGGCAAACGCCCCCTACAGCAGCCAAGAACAAAAACATTAAACAAACCGTAATGAGAAAAGCAAAGCCAAAGAAAAGGGTAATTCTCCCTGATCCTGTTTTTCATGATGTAAGAGTGACAAAATTTGTCAATCATCTTATGTATGACGGAAAGAAGAACACCGCATACACCATCTTTTATTCGGCATTGGAGACTGTGAAAGCCAAGATGCCTAACGAAGAGAAGAGTGCACTCGAGATCTGGAAAAAAGCTCTCGAAAATGTAACTCCCCAGGTTGAGGTTAAGTCTCGCCGTGTGGGTGGTGCAACCTTCCAGGTTCCTACTGAGATTCGTGCTGACCGTAAGGAATCCATATCAATGAAAAATCTCATTATTTACGCACGTAAGCGTGGCGGCAAAACAATGGCCGACAAACTCGCTGCAGAAATCGTTGACGCATTCAACGACCAGGGTGGTGCCTACAAGAGAAAAGAGGATATGCACCGCATGGCAGAAGCAAACCGTGCATTCGCTCACTTCAGATTTTAATTGATATAGTTATTAAAAATGGCTAAGAACGACGAACTTCAGTATACGCGCAATATAGGCATCATGGCCCATATTGACGCCGGAAAGACCACTACTTCCGAGCGTATCCTTTTCTACACCGGTCTGACTCACAAAATCGGTGAGGTGCACGATGGTGCAGCTACCATGGACTGGATGGAACAGGAGCAGGAACGTGGTATCACAATTACTTCCGCCGCAACAACTACTTTCTGGAACTATAACGACCATAAATATAAAATCAACCTTATTGACACTCCGGGACACGTTGACTTCACTGTGGAAGTAGAACGTTCTCTCCGTGTGCTTGACGGTGCCGTGGCTGCTTTCTGCGCAGTGGGCGGTGTTGAGCCTCAGAGTGAGACCGTATGGCGTCAGGCTGATAAATATAACGTTCCCCGTATCGGATACGTTAACAAAATGGACCGTTCCGGTGCCAACTTCTTTGAAGTAGTGCGCCAGGTTAAAGAAGTGCTCGGCGCTACACCCCTCCCCATCCAGATTCCTATCGGTGCCGAGGAGACTTTCAAGGGTGTGGTAGACCTCGTGACCATGAAGGCTATCTTCTGGCATGACGAGTCAATGGGCGCTGAATACTCCATTGAAGAAATTCCTGAAAACCTCCGCGATGAGGCTGAATCATGGAGAGACAAGATGCTCGAGACTCTCGCTGAGTGTGACGATGCCCTCATGGAGAAATATTTCGACGATCCCTCTACTATCACTGTAGATGAAATTAAATCTGCAATCCGCAAGGCTACACTCGCAATGCAGGTTAACCCCATGATTTGTGGCTCTTCTTTCAAGAACAAGGGCGTGCAGACTCTTCTCGATGCAGTCTGCGCTTATCTCCCTTCTCCTGAAGATGCAGGAGCCGTTGAAGGTCATGCGGTAGGTGATCCCGAAGAAATCCTCACTCGCGAACCGAGCCCCGAAGCTCCTATGGCTGCTTTGGCGTTCAAGATTGCAACAGACCCCTATGTAGGCCGTCTCTGCTTCTTCCGCGTTTATTCAGGTAATATTGACTCCGGTTCTTACGTGCTCAATACCCGTTCCGGCAAGAAGGAACGTATCTCACGCCTGTTCCAGATGCACTCCAACAAGCAGAATCCTAAAGAGAGAATCGGTTGTGGTGATATCGGTGCCGGCGTAGGTTTCAAAGATATCCGCACCGGTGACACCCTTTGCGACGAAAACGCACCTATCGTGCTCGAAGCAATGGAATTCCCCGATCCTGTAATCGGTATCGCGGTTGAGCCTAAGACTCAGAAAGACCTTGACAAACTCGGAGTTGGTCTTCAGAAACTTGCAGAGGAAGACCCCACATTCCGCGTTGAGACTAACGAAGAGACAGGACAGACCGTCATCAGCGGTATGGGTGAGCTCCACCTCGACATCATTATTGACCGTCTCCGTCGTGAGTTTAAGGTAGAATGTAACCAGGGACGTCCCCAGGTTACCTATAAGGAAGCAATTACTCAGCCTGTTGAGCTTCGCGAGACATTCAAGAAGCAGACCGGTGGTCGTGGTAAGTATGCGGATATCATCGTGCGCGTAGAGCCCGTAGACGAAGGCTTCGAAGGAAACCTCCAGTTCGTAGACGAAGTCAAGGGTGGTAACGTGCCTAAGGAATATATCCCCTCGGTACAGAAGGGTTTCCAGACAGCGATGAAGAATGGTGTGCTTGCCGGCTATCCCGTAGAACAGCTTAAGGTGACACTTCTGGATGGTAGCTTCCACCCCGTAGACTCCGACCAGCTTTCATTCGAGCTCTGTGCAATCCAGGCGTTCAAGAAAGCTTCTGAAAAGGCCGGCCCCGTACTTATGGAGCCGATCATGAAGATTGAGGTTGTGACTCCGGAAGAGAGCATGGGTGACGTAATCGGCGACTTGAATAAGCGTCGTGGTCAGGTTGAAGGAATGGAGACCAGCCGTAGCGGAGCAAGAATCGTGAAGGCTAAAGCACCGCTGGCAGAGATGTTCGGATATGTAACGGCATTGCGTACCATTACTTCCGGACGTGCAACATCAACCATGTCATTCAGTCATTATGCAGAGGTCAGCAGCTCTATCGCACGCAACGTGCTTACAGAAGTGCAGGGCCGTGTAGATTTGATAAAATAAAAGAAGTCATAAATATTATGAGCCAAAAAATTAGAATCAAACTGAAATCTTACGATCACAATCTCGTAGACAAGTCAGCTGAGAAGATCGTAAAGACAGTGAAATCTACAGGTGCAGCAGTAAGCGGACCAATTCCCCTGCCGACCCATAAGCGTATCTTCACTGTCAACCGCTCCACCTTCGTAAACAAGAAATCACGTGAGCAGTTTGAGCTTTCATCCTATCAGCGTCTTATCGACATCTACAGCTCTACAACCAAGACTGTAGACGCTTTGATGAAACTCGAACTTCCCAGTGGAGTAGACGTGAGCATTAAGGTTTAATAAGAAGACTTAAAGCTTAAAAACGTAACAAAGCATAAAAGCTCCCCTCCTCCCGGGGAGGGGAGAGATATGATTCCCGAACAGGAATTAATAAATAAACAATCAATCCAAAACAACAGTAGAAATGCCAGGATTATTAGGAAAGAAAATCGGAATGACATCCGTTTTCAGT
>CAMWXI010000025.1 GCA_947178175.1 uncultured Porphyromonadaceae bacterium
CACCATAGAGTTGCTTCCACCATTCTGAGAAATAATGAAGCTTTGGATCGTAATTAACGAGCAATTCAATTTTCTTTCCTTTCTGATAAAGCGCATTTCTCATGCGGGCATATACCTCGGCGATATTATCCGGACCGGGATGAAGAGTACTCTTTTCCATATCTGCAGCTCCGGCCACAAGTTTGGCAATGTCATAACCGGCCACTGCAATCGGAAGCAAGCCTACCGGAGTAAGGACGGAAAAACGACCGCCAACATTGTCTGGAATCACGTAAGATTCATATCCCTCACGGTCAGCGAGAGTTCTCAGAGCTCCCTTCTCAGCGTCGGTGATGGCAACAATAAGGTCTTTGGCAGCTTCCTTGCCGGCCTGCTTTTCCAGAAGTCCCTTCAGAATACGGAATGCGATTGCCGGTTCGGTGGTGGTGCCGGACTTGGAGATTACAATAATTCCGAATTTCCTGCCCGTCAAAAGCTTTTCGAGTTCTGCAGTATAATCTTCACCGATGTTCTGACCTGCAAAGAGCAGTTTGGGTTCGTTCTTTTTGGGTGCATAGTATGCCGCGAAATTGTCATCAAGCGCAGACACAACAGCCTTTGCACCGAGATAAGACCCGCCGATACCGATACACACAACATAGTCGCAATTTGAGCGAAGACGTTGTGCTGTGGCATTTATTTTTTCAATAAGTTCGTCAGGTGTCTGTGAGGGGAGTTTCACCCAACCGAGGAAATCAGCACCGGGCCCTGTACCTTCATCAAGAGTAGTTACGGCCTCAACGGCTTTTGCCTCATTCCCTTTGAATTCAGCTTCTGCAAAGAAGAGAGCATCCTGAACGTTAAGATTCAAACCTTTCATATCTTTTCTAAATTTTGAGTATTCTATCTGTGGTGTGATTCAATCACCCATAGTTAGAATGTTTTAAACCTGTAGATTGTTGTGGGAATAACCACACAAAAAATGTTAATAATAATATATCTCAGCTGACAAATAAGGGTATGCCCAAAAATCCGGACATACCCTCAGTGACAGTATTATGTAAAAGAACCTTCAATCTTCTTGAACGCCCGTTTGGGGGTGACACCCTCGTAAAGAATGGAGTATACGCAATCCAGAATTGGCATATCCACATTCACCGTCTCGGAGTTTATCTGGTGCATACAGTTGGTGCCGTAATAACCCTCCGCCACCATCTCCATTTCCATTTGAGCGGCCTTTACTCCGTAACCCTTTCCAATCATCGAACCAAAGTTATGATTGCGGGAAAAGCGGCTGTAGGCCGTGACAAGAAGGTCGCCGAGATAGGCTGAGCGGCATATATCCCGCTTAATCGGCGCTATAGCATCCACAAAACTTCTCATCTCACGGATAGCGTTGCAGACCATCATTGCCATGAAATTGTCGCCTGCCTTCATACCGCTTATGACACCGGCAGCTATGGCATACACATTTTTCAAAACGGCTCCATATTCTATTCCCGCCACATCGTCGGAAAGGATTGTCTTCAATTTCTTTCCTGACAATAAGTCGGCGAAATGTCTGCTCTTCTCAGGGTCATGACATCCGATTGTGAGATAACTAAGACGTTCAAGAGCCACCTCCTCAGCATGGCAAGGTCCTCCGATCACCATCATGTTCTCATCCTTGCAACCGAACACTTTTTTGAAATATTCAGTCACAATCATATTTCCGTCAGGCACAATCCCCTTCACAGCCGACACAACATTCTTGCCGCTTATGTCTACCGTGATTTTGTCGGCATGAAACTTGAAATAGGGCGAGGGAACCGCCACTACGAGAGTGTCGGCATTTGTCAGAGCCTCATTGATGTCGGAATAGAAATCAATTCTGGCTGTGTCAAAAGTAACATCAGAGAGATAGACCGGATTATGCCGGTATTTAATGAAATCATCTATACGATCCTGGCGATGGATATACCAGACAATGCGGTCGCAATTGTTCATCAGCAATTTTGCGAGCGCCGTAGCCCAGCTTCCGCCACCAATGACTGCTATTCTGCCCAGCGGGTTCATGACTCAGAGGAATTTTCAGCTTCTTCACCTCCCTCGGAGGACTCTCCCTTTGTCTGCTTCTTCTCAGGACGCATCTGAGGGAAGAGAAGGACCTCCTGAATTGTGGTCTGGCCGGTGATAAGCATTGCAAGTCTATCCATACCGATACCCATACCTGACGTAGGAGGCATACCATATTCCAAGGCACGGATAAAGTCTCCATCAATAATCATTGCTTCGTCATCACCCTTGTCGGCAAGCTTCATCTGGTCGACAAAGCGTCCGTACTGGTCAATCGGGTCGTTAAGCTCCGAATAAGCATTTGCCAACTCTTTACCATTGACCATCAGCTCAAAACGCTCCGTGAGAGTCGGGTCATTACGATGACGCTTGGTCAGAGGTGACATCTCAATAGGATAATCTATAATAAAAGTAGGCTGAATGTAGGTACCCTCACATTTAGCACCGAAAATTTCATCTATCAGTTTCCCTTTTCCCATTGAGGGTTCCACCTCTATATCGGCTTCTTTGCAGAAAGCACGCAACTCATCTTCGGTCTTATCCTTGATGTCAAAACCGGTCTTGTCAATGATAGCCTGACGCATGGTGATTCGAGGATAGGGAGCTTTGAAGTCTATCTCCTTGTCGCCAACCTGCACCTTGGTTGTGCCATTGACATCCATGGCAATCTTCTCCAGCATACGCTCGGTGAAATCCATCATCCAATTGTAGTCCTTGTAGGAAACATATATTTCCATACAAGTGAATTCGGGATTGTGAGTGCGGTCCATACCCTCGTTACGGAAGTTTTTGGAGAACTCATATACACCCTCAAATCCACCTACTATCAGACGCTTAAGATATAATTCATTGGCAATACGCAGATATAGAGGGATGTCAAGTGTGTTATGATGGGTTATGAAGGGGCGTGCCGCCGCTCCTCCGGGGATAGCCTGGAGAATAGGGGTCTCCACTTCTACATATCCATGGGAATTAAAAAACTCACGCATGGAGTTGAACATGCGAGTGCGCTTAAGAAAAATATCCTTTACTCCCTTATTTACCACCAGATCAACATAGCGTTGACGATAACGAAGCTCAGGGTCGGTGAACGCATCATAGGCTTTCCCGTCTTTCATCTTCACGATTGGAAGAGGACGAAGACTCTTGGAGAGGAGTGTTATCTCCTGTGCATGGATAGTTATCTCTCCCATCTGAGTGCGGAATACATAACCTTTTACTCCAATGAAGTCACCGATGTCAAGCAGTTTCTTAAATACTACATTATAGAAATCCTTGTCTTCTCCCGGACAAATATCATCGCGGCTAACATAGACCTGGATTCTCCCCTCGGCATCCTGAAGTTCCATAAAAGATGCCTTCCCCATTATTCGGCGACTCATGATTCGTCCGGCCACTGTCACTTCTCGGGGAGGTGTCAAATCATCAGAAAAATTCTCTTTTATCTCTACCGTATGGCCGGTCACCTTATATTCTGCTGCGGGATAGGGATCAATGCCACGCTCGCGGAGAGCCTCCATGCTTCTGCGACGCACTAATTCCTGTTCGCTGAGTTCTTGATTTGCCATTGTGTATAATACTTTGCTATATAATTTCTTACAAAATTACAAAAAAATTCTCGCCTCTGCAAACCACCCCTTACCCCATAATAATCATCTGATGATTAATGTGTTAAATTCCTACTGCCGTAACCATTATCCTCCACAACGCAATATACCTGCCAATTCTCTGATTTCAGAAGGTGTCGTGCCACAACATCCCCCTACTATATCTGCCAGTCCATCTCTGACTATATCATCCATCTCCTCCACGAATCTCTTCCCGGAATCCGCATACTCTCCTTTTGCGTCAGGCAATCCGAGATTGGGATAGAATATAACCTTTCCTCTCCAGCTCTCCCTGATATTCCGCAACTTTTCGCGCATCCCTTTAAACCCGTCTCCACAATTAAAGCCAATCCCCTCTATGTTACCTTCCTGCTTCAGAAACTCTATAATTTCATCCATACCCTCTCCCGACAATAACTTCCCGGCAAGAGTAAGCGAAAACGACACATAGACAGGAACACTTTTCCCTTCCTCTTTAACTCCGGCTTTCATCCCACTCAATGTTGTCTTCAGATTTTCAAAGTCGTAGACCGTTTCCAACAGCAACATGTCAACTCCCTCTTCCAGAAGAATTTCAGTTATCCTTTGCCATGCCATCCTATACCGGCGACATAACACACTTCTTGCCATCCCCCCAGGGTGCCTGCTTAAAGATTCTCTCCCGGGCCCTATCGAACCGGCAACCATGACTCTGTCACCCCCCTTCTCCTTTGCGAGTCTTACACGGTGTCGAAATGACTTCTCCGCTTCTTCCGATACCCCGTTCAGAAATTCTTCTGTATCATTGAAGGTGTGAGTGGTGATAATATCTGCACCTGCCGCCACATACTCCTCATGCACCCGACTCAACGACCATCCCCTCTGCAGGAGGACTCCGGTTGCTCCATCCAATATCAATGTCTTTTCTCTCCTCACTCTTTTCACTTCAACGTATCAATTAAAACTAAAATAAAGACGTGCAACAATCATCAACTGACAATGCAAAATTACTAAATATAATTACTGTCACAGCTGAAGATATGTCTGAATTTAAGTTAAAGGCGCTACCCGACTGGAAATAAAGCTGCCGGATGAACGGGGCATCCGCTTGTATCACCCTGAAATATTTGTTAAATTTGTATTCGTTTCCAAGCCCCCGTAATAAAATCATATTTTTAGGAGAAGGGGACTTAATGATTTGACTAATTATGGCAAAAGATCAGACAGTTCTGTTTCATTCAACTATTTTCGGGCCCATTCACAGCCGTCGTCTTGGTGTCTCTTTAGGAGTCAACCTCATGCCAGACGATGGAAAAGTATGCTCTTTTGATTGCCTCTATTGCGAGGCCGGATTTAATGCACAAGGCACCGGCACCACCGGACTCCCAGCCCCTCAAGCCGTAGAAAAAGCTCTGAGGGCAAAACTCTCAGCCATGCATGATGCCGGCGAACCCCTTGATGTCATCACATTCTCCGGGAACGGCGAACCTACCCTCCACCCCCGATTTGAAGAGATTATCGATACTGTCATTAAGCTTAGAGATGAGTTTTATCCTGACGCCAAAGTCTCCGTACTCACAAATTCAACTCGCATTTTTGATCCCTCTGTGGCACGTGCGCTCACAAAAGTTGACAATAATATCCTTAAACTTGACTCTGCTGTAGAAGAAACGATGCAACTTATTGACCGTCCATCCTCCAAAGACTTCACAGTTGAGAAAGTTGTGGAAGCTCTGAAACAATTCAAGGGAACAGGAATCATCCAGACCATGATGCTTCGAGGTCAGCATGACGGAGTGACAGTTGACAACACCACAGATACCGAAATCAATGCCTTGATTGAAGCCTACAAAGCTATAGAGCCCGAAGAAGTGATGCTCTATAGTATAGATCGCTCCACTCCCGAAGAGAAACTCATAAAAATCGAGCGTCCCGAGCTGGACATCATAGCTGATAAGATCCGCAGCCACGGAATTAAAGTTCAGGTGAACTGATGAAAAATATAATTTTCCCTCCCTCTCTCATTCAGCACGACCGCATAGTCGTCATCGCACCTGCCACCAAAGTTAAGGCAGAATATGTGGAAGGGCTTTGCGAGGCTCTTCGTGTCGAAGGTTTTGATGCCTGTCCTTCTCCCCATGCTCTGAGTTCCGACTCCGGGTCTTTCGCAGCTTCTCTCCCTCAGCGACTCGCAGACCTTACGCAAGCGCTGGAAGATGACACCGTCAAATGCATCTTCTGTGCCCGCGGCGGATACGGCTGTCAGCAACTTCTGCCTTTTCTCAACAAGGAGACTGTCAGAAATAATCCTAAATGGATTGTCGGGTTTTCCGATATCTCAGCACTTCATGCCCTATGGCTCTCTGCCGGAGTGGCCTCTATCCACGGTCCTATGGGGAAACACTTCTCTCTGACTCCCGACCATAACAGCGCCGCTCTTGTGAATATCCTGAAAGGGCGTTGGCAAACTGAAATTTCCATACCTTCCCATCCCCTCAACATTCCGGGGCATGGTAAAGGTCGGCTTATCGGGGGAAATCTTGCTGTTCTCAACGGTTTGGCGGCGACTCCCTACGATATTCTTTCTCCGGAATCTGCCCATGACGCAGTGTTGTTTATTGAAGACGTCGGAGAAAACATTTACGAAATAGACAGGATTCTTACACGCCTGGCCATGGCCGGCACCCTCAATGTTATTTCCGCCCTTATCGTGGGGCACTTCACTGAATATGGCGTCGACCTCAACTATAGGAATATGGAGGAAATGATAGCTTCCCGCCTGCAGATTCTGAAAGAAATCTATAAATTTGACTTCCCGGTATTATTTGATTCCCCCGTGGGGCATGTGCAGGAAAACCATCCGTTTGTGGAGGGTGCTGAAGCGGAAGTAATCAGTTCAGACAGGGCCAAATCATCAATCATTATAAAATGAAAGAGCCATTAACAATTGAAGAGGCACAACACCTTGCCGACAAATGGATCCACGAGATAGGCGGAGGGTATTTCTCGGAACTCACCAACATGGTGCTCCTTACTGAAGAGACAGGAGAACTTGCACGCATCATCGCACGCGTATATGGTGAGCAAAAGGGGAAAGAGGGCGATATGCGCAAATCACTGGCTGAAGAATTGGCAGACGTGATGTGGGTGCTGATATGCCTTGCCAATCAGACGGGTGTAGACCTGACTGATGCTTTCATAGCATCCCTGAAAAAGAAATATACCCGCGACCGATATCGTTTCCTCGGAAAAGATTCCCTCACTCAGGATAGCTGAAAGTGGAAGACGACGGAGAGGACAGAGTCTCCGCGACATATCGTCGTGCCGCCTCCTTGGCACTCTTCAGGTCCATGAAGGTATAATTCCCGCAATCACGCTCTGTGGCTCCCGGCACTTCACCCTCAAAGTCTCTCACAAACTCCATTGTCTCCTTTACGAGCGGAAGGATTGCCTCCGGTTGATATTCTCCACTAAGGAGCAGATAATTACCGGTGCAACAACCCATCGGTCCCCAATAAATGACCCGGTTTCCCCATTCGGGATGATTACGCAGATAAGTGGCTGCAAGATGCTCCATAGCGTGTAAAGCCTCCGGGCTAAGTGCCGCCTCTCGATTAGGGCGTGTCATTCGGATATCATACGTGGACACCACATCTCCTAAGGGTGTCACATCACGCCGCGAGAGATAAATCCCCGGTTCAAGACGTGTATGGTCTATCGTAAAACTTGCTATTTTTTTCATTTTTATTCCTATTAAAAAACAAACCCACTCCTAATGAGCGTCCAGCCAATTATCAGCCACGCCGGCAGTGGCGGTGAGCCGCACCCTTCCGGAATATGCCTTCTCCATCAGACGCTCCACTAACTCCTGCATCCGGGGCAATTCCTCAGGCACCACATCAAAATTCAATTCATCGTGCACCTGCATTATCATTCTTGACTTCAGATTAAGATGTGTCATCTCGCGGTCAATGTCAATCATTGCCTGCTTTATTATATCAGCGGCAGTGCCTTGTATCGGAGCATTAACAGCATTTCTCTCTGCAAACCCTCTGACTACGGGGTTAGCACTATTAATGTCGGGCAGCCTGCGGCGACGTCCTCGCTGAGTCTCTGCATATTTATTCTCTCTCGCGGACTCCACTGAATCCGACATATATTTTCTTATGGTTGGGAAGGTAGCAAAATAATTATCTATCAATTCTTTTGCCTCTCCTCGGGGGATGCTCAAACGTGAGGCTAAGCCAAAAGCCGTGATTCCATAGAGGATTCCGAAATTAGCGGTTTTTGCATGGCGACGTTCCTCTGCTGTAACCTCCCCTTCTTTCTTATGATAAATTTTAGCGGCAGTGATGGCATGAATATCAGCATTATTATTGAAAGCCTCAAGCATGGTCTCATCATTGGCCAGATCAGCAACAAGGCGTAATTCAATCTGAGAATAATCAGCCGAGAGAAACAGATGGCCGGCATCCGGGATAAAGGCTCGTCTTATCTCCCTCCCCATTTCCTCTCTTACAGGTATATTCTGCAGATTCGGATTAGACGAAGAGATTCTACCCGTAGCAGTCACAGTCTGATTGTAATTGGTATGAATTTTTCCTGTCAGTGGGTTCACCGCTTCCGGAAGAGCTGTAAGATATGTACTGAGCAACTTCTTCAAGCGTCGGTAATCAAGAATCTTCCCTACAATCGGATTCTTGTGGGCTATCTTTTCCAACTGAACCTCACTCGTTGAATACTGGCCGGTCTTGGTCTTCTTGGCTTTCTCATCCAGACGCAGGCGGTCGAATAAAATCTCTCCAACTTTAGCCGGACTGCCCACATTGAATTCCACTCCCGCCAGGTCAAATATTTCCTTTTCTATCTCACTGATTTTCATCTCCATCTCGCGGGCAGCTTCATTGAGGACCTGTTCGTCAATCCTCACACCCGTTATCTCCATCTTAGCCAACACACTACTCAACGGAAATTCCAGATCTGTCAGCAAATTCCACTGGTCAAAATCTTTAACTGCCTTTTCAAGTGGCTCGCGAAGGCGCACAACAGTGAGTGCCTCCTCACATAAAGAATCTCTCACCTCTTCTCTTGTAGGGGGCACACTCCCTTTCTTCGGAAGCGGTAGAGGGGGAAGGGTAGTGTAATTAAGAATAGAGAGAGCCATCAGCGCCGGCTGATGGCGCATCTCCGGCTCCAGAAGATAGTGGGCTAAAGCGACGTCAAAGAAATTGGCAAACATCCGCTCCACTCTTATATCACGTTCTCCCCGGAGATTATAAGCCATCACCATGTCTTCCTTGGCATGCAAGGTGACTTTTCGTATGTCAGGTCGCGCCATAAGGTCAAGCAACATAGCCAGACCTTCCTTATTATCCGCGGGAATCATCCATCCTCTGCCATCTTCAAGGGCAACAGCGAAAGCCTCATAATGTCTTCCCATATCATTCTCTCCATATCCCAGAGAAGCTATTCCACATTCCTCAGAACCTGCAAGTGCATCATTCATCTCCCGCAGAACCTCCTCCTTATCAGCAATCTTAAAGTCATGGGGAAATTCCGAGAGTGATCTCTTCTCCTCAACTGCTTCATTCCCTGTCGGCACCGCGGTCTCTCCTCCTTCAAAATCAAAGAGCGAGAGTTGAGCCGGATTTCCGTTCCCGCGTCCCCTGTTTCGGGTTGAATCAGAGGTAGCGGAGTCAAGACGACGACGCACCCGCTCTGCGAGAGTGCGGAATTCCAAGGAATCAAAGATTGCAAACAGCTTTTCTCTGTCAGGACTTTTAAGACGTAAACTTTCAGGCTCTAAGTCTACAGGCACATCGGTGCGGATTGTAGCGAGATATTTTGAGAATAAAATCTGTTTTGAATTCTCCTCAATCTTTTTCTTCAAGGCCCCCTTCAGAGAATCTGTAGAAGCCAAAAGATTCTCCACTGATCCATATTCGGCAATGAGCTTGACAGCTGTTTTCTCCCCGACACCCGGACATCCCGGAATGTTGTCAATCTTATCTCCCATCAGAGCCAGCAAGTCTATCACTTGCGCAGTAGAGTTCAGGCCATAACGCTGCTTCACCTCCTCTTCACCCCGCAATTCAAAATCCTGTCCGCGATAGGCAGGCTTATACTGAAGTACCGTCGGACTCACGAGCTGTCCGAAATCCTTGTCGGGAGTCATCATATAAGTAGTGAATCCTTCCTTTTCAGCCTTTCGGGCAAGGGTGCCTATGACGTCATCGGCCTCAAACCCCTCCACCTCCACAACCGGGATATTATATGCCCTGATAATTTCCTTGATAATGGGCACCGAAAGCTTGATATCCTCTGGAGTGGCATCTCTTTCTCCCTTGTATTCCTCATAAGCCTCCGAACGGAAAGTGGGACCGGGAGGATCGAAGCACACGGCAATATGTGAGGGCTTCTCCTTACGAAGCACCTCCTCCAATGTGTTGACAAATCCGAAAACAGCCGATGTGTTGAAACCATCGCGAGTGAGACGAGGCACTTTTATCAAAGCGTAATATGCTCTAAAAATAAGTGCGTACGCATCAAGTAAAAAGAGGCGCTTCTCTTCCATATAAATTCTTTAATACTTATTCGTTGGGAGAGCAAAAGTCAGACTTCATCCCCACAAAAAGATCAATCAGGGGTCTTATTTTCCGCTAAAATACAAAATATTTTATGAAAGCGTTATATCATACCGAATATAATTGCTAATTTTGCAAGGAAGAAAGCTATCTTCTCTTCTCCCGAACATCTAACGCGCATAGTTTACAAGAATGAATAGTTTAGACAACATCCAGCGACGACTGGCGGAGCCCCTGGAGCAAATGAACCGCATCATCCGGGAATCTCTGGCCACCCCCAATGCCCTGATGAATGAGGTTGTTGTCAACTACCTGCGCACCAAAGGGAAGCAGATACGCCCTATCCTCGTGATGCTTGCCGCCAATTTCTTCGGTGAAGTCAACAATGAGGTGCTTCATGCCGGAGCGGCTCTTGAAATGCTGCATAACGCCTCTCTCATTCATGATGACATTGTTGACGAAACCGACACCCGACGCGGGAATCCTACGATTAATGCCATATGGGGAAACCATATAGCCGTGCTGGTAGGAGATTTCTTCGTGTCTAACGCACTTGCCGCCGGCATTCGCACCGGCCATCTCAGCATTATTTCCGCCCTCTCCGCATTAGGTCAGGAACTCTCTCTCGGAGAAGTTGACCAAATCTGCAACGCACGCGAACATCATTTCGACAAGGAAAGCTACTATTCCGCAATTCGCAAAAAGACAGCATCTCTTTTCATGAACTGCGTCAGAATGGGCGCAGAAGCCGTGGGTGCTTCCGAAGAGAAAATCATCCCTATGGAAGAATATGCCTGTCTTCTGGGCCTATGCTTCCAGATTAAAGATGATATCTTTGACTATTTTGACGATTCCAAAATCGGAAAACCTACCGGCAATGACCTCCGCGAAGGGAAAATGACCCTTCCTCTGCTCCATGCGCTGGAAGTGGCTCCTCCGGAAGAATCCACCGCAATGAAAGATCTGATAATCCGAGGTGACTTCTCTGAAGCCGAAATTCACACCCTCATTGATTTTGCCAAACAACACGGAGGGATTGAATACTCTTTCGACATGATGCGCGAGATGCAACAGAAAGCCGATGCCATAATCGCCACCTATCCTGATTCTGAATGGAAAGATTCTTTCCGCGAAATCTTTGACTATATCATATCCCGCGATAAATAATGCTCCTTCCATATATGCACAGAGGGATTGTGGAGGCCGGTTGTGATGAAGCCGGAAGGGGATGTCTATGCGGGCCTGTGAGTTGTGCGGCCGTTATTCTTCCTCCCGACTTCTCTCTTGAAGAACTTAATGATTCCAAGCAATTATCCCCTCGCCAACGCGATGAGTTGCGCCTAATCATTGAAAAGGAAGCTCTCGCCTGGGCCGTAGTGATGGTCAGTGCTGAAGAGATTGACCGCATCAACATTCTCAACGCCTCAATAATCGGCATGCAACGCGCACTTGACCGTCTTTCCATTCGGCCGGAGCATATCCTTGTTGACGGAAACCGCTTCAAATCCTATGTAGCCCCCGGGGAAATAATGGCAACCCCCCACACCACAGTGGTGAAGGGGGATGCAAAATTTATGTCTATCGCAGCTGCCTCAATTCTTGCAAAAACCCACCGCGATGAACTGATGCTTAAACTTGCCGAAGAGTTCCCGGGCTATGGCTGGGAGAAGAATATGGGGTATCCCACTCCTGCCCACCGAAAGGGGATTGCCGAACTCGGTATTACTCCCCACCATCGACTCTCTTTCCGGCTTACACGTTGAAACGGAAATGCATGATGTCGCCATCAGCCACCACATATTCCTTCCCTTCAACAGCCATTTTCCCGGCCTCTTTCACAGCGTTTTCAGAACCGAGAGTCACAAAATCATCATATTTTATAACCTC
This sequence comes from uncultured Porphyromonadaceae bacterium, assembly GCA_947178175.1. GTDB lineage: Bacteria > Bacteroidota > Bacteroidia > Bacteroidales > Muribaculaceae > Lepagella. The sequence goes on from CAMWXI010000025.1 coordinate 12,092, forward strand.
GGCGCGGATAAAACCTTTCTCGAAATCAGTATGAATGATTCCGGCTGCCTGCGGAGCTTTGGTGCCACGCAGGAATGTCCATGCTCTCACCTCGTCAGGACCGGCAGTAAAATATGTCTGCAAATCAAGAAGTGCGTAGGCCGCACGTATCAGACGTGACACACCCGACTCCTCAAGCCCTATAGATTCCAGAAACTCCTGACGCTCCTCATAAGTGTCCAATTCCGCAATCTCGCTTTCAGTCTTTGCAGCAACTATCATCAGTGAAGCATCTTCGTCTGCGATAGCCTCGCGCACCCTCTCAACATAGGCGTTCCCTTCAGCAGCTGCATCATCATCGACATTACACACATACAGAACCGGCTTATTTGTAAGCAGGAACAGGTCGCGCGCAAATTTCTGCTCATCCTTAGTGTCAAACTTTACGGACCTTGCCGGCTTCCCTTGCTCAAGAGCCTCTTTATATGCCTGCAGCACATCCGCCTGCATACGCGCTGTCTTATCCCCTCCGGTCTGAGCTGCCTTTATGGTCTTGGCCAGACGTGTCTCGACTGTCTCAAGATCCTTCAACTGAAGTTCGTAGTTTATTACCTCCATGTCACGGACAGGGTCAACCGTCGTGTCTACATGGGTGATATTGTCGTCATCAAAACAGCGCAACACATGAAGTATAGCATCTGTCTCCCTGATATTGGCCAGAAATTTATTACCAAGACCTTCCCCTTTGGAAGCACCCTTCACCAGTCCGGCGATGTCTACAATCTCCACTGTAGCCGGCACCACCGACCGGGGATTGCACATCTCTACAAGCTTATTAAGGCGCTCATCGGGCACTGTGATGACTCCCACATTGGGCTCTATCGTGCAAAACGGAAAGTTTGCCGACTGAGCCTTGGCGTTGCTCAAACAATTGAAAAGAGTTGACTTCCCCACATTGGGCAGACCAACGATTCCACATTTTAATGCCATATCTGTATTATCTTATTTTTATTGTTTTGGATTCTCCTTATCCACCTCTTTCCAGAGATAGAGCCTGTCGGAGGGTCTCACCTTCTCCGGCACCGGCATTGAGAATAATTTTCCTTTTACCACTTTCTCCACCGGCTCAAGATCATAGCGCAACTGCTCGACCTTAAATATCAATGCACCGGTGGTAGGGCCTGTGAGAACTACTTCATCTCCCACTTTCAGCTCCCCGCTCTCCATCAGAAATTCTCCCACTCCGAGACGGGAGAAATATTTTGTCGCTCTGGCAACGTATTCCTTCACCCTTGTAGCAGAGGAGCCATAATGGGAATTCCACTCCCCAAGACGCTGTCCCAGATAATAACCGTCCCAGAATCCGCGATTGAATATCTTCTTTAATCTTTCATCCCAGGCTCTGATTTTTTCATCGGCAAAGCTTCCGTCACATATCGCCTCCAACGCTTCGGAATAACATTTAAGAGCCTCTGCCACATATTCCGGACCTCGCGCTCTCCCTTCAATCTTGAAGACTGTGACGCCTGCATCCACCATCTTGTTGAGGAAATGGATAGTCTTCAAATCTTTAGGCGACATGATATATTCATTCTCTATATCAAGTTCCTCTCCGGTCTCACGGTCTTTAACGGTATATGACCTGCGGCATATCTGATTGCATGCACCTCGGTTAGCACTCGAATTCAACTTATGCAGACTCAGATAGCACTTTCCACTCACTGCCATACACAATGCGCCATGGCAGAACATCTCGAGTCTTACTCTTTTGCCGGAGGGTCCGCATATATTCTCCTTGTTTATGGCACTGCTGATGGCTGCCACTCTATCAAGCGTCAGCTCCCTTGCCAACACCATCACGTCAGCAAATTGTGCGTAGAATTTTACGGCCTCGATATTGGTAATATTAACCTGTGTAGAGATATGTACTTCCTGTCCGATAGAGCGGGCATATAGTATTGCAGCCATATCGGCGGCTATGATAGCGCTGATGCCGGCCTTATTCGCACGGTCTATTATCTCACGCATACGCTCCAAATCCCCATCATACAGCACTGTATTCACTGTCAGATAGGTCCTCACACCACGGGCACTGCATTGCGCCACTATCTCTTCCATATCATCAAGCGTGAAATTGGCACTTGAACGTGAACGCATATTAAGCCCTCCTATTCCGAAGTATATGGCATCCGTGCCATTCTTCAAGGCTGCAGAAAGTGATTCCCAGCTCCCTACCGGAGCCATTATTTCAAAATCAGTTCTCTTCATTTATGTGCAAGATAAATTGTCACTGCCCCGAAGGTCAACGACTTATAGTGACAGTCCTTAAATCCCGCCTCTTTCATCATATCGGTCAGTTCTCCCCTCTGCGGAGCTGCCGCTATGCTTTTCGGAAGATAGGTGTATGCGCTCTTGTCGCCACTGACCAATCTTCCCACTGTCGGGATGAGCCATCGCGAATATATGTCATAACCAATTCTCGGAAGGAGCGACTCCGGACGCGAGAGTTCTATGATGCAGAGTGTTCCCCCGGTACGCAACACCCTATACATCTCCTTCAATCCCTGAAGCAATCCTGAAAAATTGCGAACTCCATAGGCCACAGTGACTAAATCAAAAGAATCAGATGAGTATTGCAACGAAAGACAATCGCCGGTTTCAAATTTCATACGGTTTCTCGTCTCACCCATCTCCTTAAGCTTGCGACGTGCAATTTCAAGCATACCTGCCGACAAATCCACTCCCGTCACATTCCCATTCTGAGCTATCTCTGCCAAACGAAAGGCTACGTCACCGGTTCCCGTTGCCACATCCAAAATGTCAACATTCTCACCACTCTTTAGTTTGGCAGCCAGCACCGGAGTGTCGAATGTGAGACCGAGGGCTTTTTCGCGCCACCGGCGATGAAGCCCGAAACTCATCGCCGTGTTCATGAAATCATATGCCGGAGCGATGGAATCAAACATCTGCTCTACTTCCTTCTCCTTCGGCCCTCGTCCCCCGTAGGGGTTGATACCTTCTGCTCCGCTTCTCATTCAGCTGTTTTCTGTTGACAATTGCTTGAAAAATGATCTGCGGCGACGATGCTGCCTATGGTTGAAATAGCCCCACTGGCTCTGCACCTTTGCATTGCTCTCCATCTCAGGATTGGACTCCGCATATTTGAAACCGTATTTCTGATACTGTGGTATCAAATCCTGGAACAATAAGGCATTGATTCCCTTGTTCTGATATTCCGGACGAACGGCTACCAGCATAAGGTCTACACGGTCGTTCTTACCTTTCAAACCCTTAAGCAGATGATACCATCCAAAAGGGAAAAGCTTCCCTTTTGACTTCTGCAACGCCCTGCTCATGGAGGGCATGGAGATTCCCACTCCCTGCAAGACTCCATCTTTGTCTACAATCAGCGTTACGAGGTCAAGGTTAAGCAGATTCAGATATTCCTTTATGTAGTGCTCTATCTGACGGTCAGTCAGCATAGAGTATTGATATAACTCTTTATATGCATCGTTTATAAGATGGAATAAAGCCTGACCATATTCCGCCTTTATCTTCTTGCGGTCGGTATATTTCAAAATCCGAAGGTCATATTTTTTCTTGACAATCTCGGCTATTCGGTTGAATTTGTCAGGAATAGCATCCGGCACCTCCATCAGGAATTCCACCCAATCTGACTCTTTCTCATATCCGGCTTTTGCAAGATGCTCAGGATAATAGGGATAGTTATAGATAGTAGCCATTGTGGACAGCTCGTCAAATCCTTCCACCAGCATCCCTTCATGATCAAGGTCGGTGAAGCCCAGGGGACCTATTATCTTTGTCATCCCTTTCTCCTTGGCCCAATCTTCCGCCGCTTTAAGGAGCGCTGCCGACACTTCCTCATCATCTATGAAGTCTATAAATCCGAAACGTGCAGTCTTCTCCTGCATTGACTTATTAACCTGATGATTTATTATCCCGGCAATGCGCCCTGCGGGCTCACCGTCTTTATATGCCATGAAGAGTTTCGCCTCACAGAAATCAAATGCCGGGTTCGACGTGGGGTCAAGGGTAGCCACATCATCCATTATCAACGGCGGAACATAACAACTGTTCCCCTGATAAAGGTCTATCTGAAACTGTGTAAAGGCCTTAAGATTCTTCTTGGTAGGCTTTATCTCTCTTATTTCTACTGCCATAATTATTTCCCGAGATAGTTCAAAATAATGAGCAATATGACCATGATAACTATAAACATGCAGAGTATCACATAAATCATTGAAGAACTGCGACGCTCTATGGCCAATTTAATGTCCGGAATATTGGTGTAGGGATGTTGAGAATCAACACACTTTCCGGCTATCTTCCGAAGACGGGGCAATGAAGCCGGGAGATTATCCAACACCTCTTCCAAAACTTTTCCATAACTCTCAATATCCTTGGCTGTGTCCTGTTCCGTCAGCGACGAACTCTGGTCATATCCCACATCTATCAACTTCAGATTCTCCGTATATTCGGTGAAGATGATGGTCTCCGGAGTGATAGAGTGGTGAATCAGATGATTTTCCTGGATATATTCCATGGCATCGAGAAGTTGTGTCTCCAGACGATGCACAATCTTTGGAGTCAGGCGTTTCTCATCTATCAGTCGTCGGAGAGAATAACCATACACATCATCGGTAATGATAGCCATACCTACACCGGGGATTTTCTCCAAATCATTAACCATTACAATATTGGGATGAGCAAGATTATAACGTGTATCAAACTCCCTCTCAAGCATGGCCTGATATTCCGGCTTGTCGGCATATTCCTTTTTCAACGCCTTAAGCATTACCCATTTCCCATGCTTACGAATGGTGTAAACGTCATAATATTTCTCTTCCCACTCCGGCAGGAGAGTCAGGTCAGACCATTTTCCCGTCGGATCATTGATGGGAATCTTCTTCTCTTCTTTACTGATATAGCTCACTATTCTCGGTTTTATTATTAAGCCTTTAATAATCCTTCAATA
>CAMWXI010000026.1 GCA_947178175.1 uncultured Porphyromonadaceae bacterium
CATCCTATAAATAGGATAAAAGTAATAGCACCCCAGCCTGCCCATATATTGGGTGAAAAATCTGTAATCAACAACTTTTTTACATTTTCGAAGAAAGTCGGAGAATCAGTCTGTATATCAACTTTTCTATCTTTATTAAGACTTTTGTTAGCAGCTGAAATAGAATTTCTAAGATACAATAAATTATTATTTATCTTTTTATTGAAGGAATCCAACTTCTTCCCTTTCAACAATGCTACCATACTTAGACCATCATCTCCGAAGGAATGGTATGCATTGGACAGATTTATATAAATTGCGGGAGAGGAGCCCTCTTTTTCTAACAATTCCGAGTAACCGCGAATCGCTTTTTCATATTCTCCTCTTGCCAAAGCACTGTCAACTTCAGAGATAAATCCTGAACTCTTCGAAACCACCGGCAGTGCAATTATAAATCCAATGATGCAACATATATATCTTATACAATTCATTCTCAATTATACTTTAGGTTTATGACTTGAAATAGGTATTGAGAGTTTCAATTATGTTCACACCCTCCTGATAAATTTTAGACATGTCCTCCTTAGACAGAGAAGGAGCATATTTAGCAAATTCACATTTATCAATAAGACCAATCACCTTCTCTGCATTTTCAACAAAAATATTATTATCAGTCAGGACTTGCATTACATTTTCCCGTGAGAGTTCGGATGTAGGCATTTTCAGTTTATCGCTTAAAAAACCCCACAATGCAATAAGCATTTCATTATAAAAACTATCAGCATCTTGCTTCTTAAGACATTGATATGCTCTTCTTAGACGTTTCATTGCAATTTTAGCAGCTCTTTTACTTTTCAAAAGCTCCAAATCTGAATGTTCATTAAGGTATCTCCTATAAGAAATTAAAATAATAATCAAGGCGACTGCCGGAACTATAAACCATAACCAATAGCTAAAACTTCTCACAAGCAGTTTTCTATCCTTAATAATATTTGAATCTGCAGTCTTCTCAATTGATTTATCAAATCGTAAAGCAACCTGCGACTTTTCGGATGAACTTCCTTTCCCGACTTTGAGATTAAAACCACTGGCTGTTATCGTCCTGTAAGATGTAGTAGAGGGATCGAAGTAAACAAAATTTATAGCAGGAATTGTTAATTCGCCCGTCTCCATTGGGATAAATGAGCATGTAAAAGTCACCTTCCCCTCAATATTATCTCCATCAACATGAGTATCTGCCTCTGCTTCCGGAGTAAAAATTTCTATATTTGAAGGGAACAGTTTCTTAAGGTCAGGCAATTTCAAATATTTCAGATTGCCACGCCCGGAAACCGTATAAACTAAATCAGAAGCTTTATTTGTCTTTATATCCCGATCCGGGAGAGATGAACTTATTGAGAAACTTCCAACAGCACCAGAAAAATCAGAAGGTACCGGTTCCGGCAATGATATAACATCAACAACCAGGTCATTAGGAGTTATGTTAAGTTGTACCGGACGCTTTACTGTCATTCGGTCAAAATCTCTGTCATGATAATATTCAAATGCATCTGCTGAAATAGTATATGTATTCCCGGTAATGGTCAACTTCCCGGATTTTTGTGGGAAAATAATATATCGGGCAACTTCTGCTACTTTGTATGTTTTTCCATTAACTTGTTCAAAGTGGGGCATTGCATCCCTAATTTTAGTTTCCTCTACTACAAATCCGTCAAATTTCGGAGCCGTTGTCGCACCCAGGAATTTTATATATGAAAAAGTATTAAATAATCTGATTGTATAAACCAATGCTTCCTGTTCATACACCTTAGTCTTTGAAACCGATGCACGCAGGAACATATCTTCATTTCCCTTACCGATAAACTGCGGTTTATCTGTATTTTGTAATTTCATCTCATTCGGTGAATCACCAACATTACCCGAAGTAGAAGAAACACCGGCTCCTGTCTTGCCTTTTCCCTTTTCCGCTATGGTGTATTTGACAGGTTTACATTTTGTATTTCCTACACTGACAGGACCAAAAGAATAAGTACCGGCTTTTTTTGCAACAAGTATAAAAGTAATTTCGTCTTTTGTAGTTGATACACTACTATAATTATCGGCAGTAGTCACAGATGAAGAATTCTGTGAAGGGGTATATAGGAGTTCAGCGCCTCCGAAATTTTGTGGTAATTTCCAATTCCCTTGGCAATTAATGGCTTCAACCTCAATGTAAAATTTAGTGCCGACTTCTAATTTTCCAGATCTATCGGCAGGAGTGACCCGGATATTAATCTTGCCGGCAAACAACGGGAGCTGAAGACAAATAAAAATTATTACCGTTATTGCATTACTTATTCTCATGGACTTCTTCATATAAAAGCGACTATCTAATCTTAATATGGTATAATTTAAATTTCGATAATCTGCAATTTGGATTTATCAACCGGTGTATATTCATCTGAATTATTCCATGGCTGGGGTTCGGTTGAAACTGTCTGATATTTCTTGGTATATGGATTAAAGAAAGAGAATTGAAACACCGATGTTTCCCCCTTATCAGAAGTCGGAATAAATAGACATTCCAAAACGACTTCCGACACAAGATTACCATTCTCCTGTGAGAGATTCTCTCTTCTGTCAATACTCTTTAATTTACAGTTTTCTGCAAAAACCTGAGAGAGAGAGGGAAACTCGACGTTTTCAAGTAATCCGTTACCACTAATCTTAATAATTGCAACAGCTTCTTTTCCTTTACTTATAGTGCCGGGGGGTAACCAGGATACAACAGAAAAGTCACCGACAGCCCCACTGAAATTCTCACCTTTTATATTTGTCGGAAGTGGAGAAATCTTAATCTTCTTATCCGGTGCTTTTAAAACAAAGCTATCATACACTACACTTTTTCTTCTTCCCCACCAAGGATCTTCTACAATTTTCACAACAGGGAAAAATACTTCATATTCTCCTCCTTTAACAGTAAAGTACCCCTTTTTTTCTGGGATAATAAAATATCGCCCTATATTCCATTTATAATATTGTTTCCCCTTTACTTTAACTTTATTATCCGAAAGTCTTTCAACATTTCCCTTTATCATCTTAAAGTCTGAGACACCAAATGGTCTAGTTTCCGTGATATCGGATATCTCCTGAGAAGTAGAATAAAGATTGATATTATATGTTAACGTTTCGCCTACATATCCGTTTGATTTAAGTTCTACCTCTAAAAAAACTGAAACTTCATCCTTCTCCTTGCCTAAAATATTAAAAGACAAGAACACGACATATATAAGTAGAACAATTACTTTCTTCATAACCGATAATTAAGCTGAAATAATTTTACATCATACTATTCATGGTGAATAATTCTCAAAGGATATCTACCAATTTTTATAAGAACGGCCGGCACGAGGACTTGATTGCTCAGGAGCACCAATTTTCTTAATCCTGGTTTGATTTTCTTTTCTTTCTATCGCATTCAGGATTCTGTCAGAGGTCTGTTTGTCAAGTTTTTGGTCTTGTTTCGGAGACTGTTGATTATTTTGAGGATTACGGTTCTTATTTTTGTCCTGTTTTTCTTGATTCTGTTGATTTTGCTGACTCTGATTCTTATCGTTGTTGTTATTCTTCTGTTTTTTTTGGGCAATTCTCAGGTTTCGCCTCGCATCGTTATCTGAAGGATTCAATCTTAGCGCAGACTTATAAAGATTGATAGCATTGGAATAATCTTCATTCATAAAAGCAAGATTCCCCAGATTATACCATGCTTTAGCGCTTATATTATTTCTACGATCATCTTTTGAACCGACCCTTTGCAGAAGATCAGAAGCCTGATTCACCAATTGAGCTGCAACGGAATCATTCCCTTGCATATTGGCAGCCATTCTGATTTCGGTAATCGCAGAATTAAAAGCAGCCACACTGGATTCAATATTACTGTTTAATGCCTTCTGATAATTATCCAGAGCTTCTTTAAATTTATTCTCACGATAAAATTTATTCCCTTTCAGTATAAATTCACGCTCATTCTTTGTTGCACCCTTTAAATTATCTCCTCTCTTTTGTTGAGAATAAACCGGGGAAACATATAGTAGAATCTCAACTAATATGATGAATATGATCCACTTTTTCGTGGATTTAATCCCCAACAAATTTATATTTTTATTAGTCAACATTTTTCACTTTAGAAAATTCAGAATATAATCAGTCATCTTTTACTTGTCCGGAAGGAACTCTCTTAAAGAAGGAAAATTTGTCAAGAGACACAATCTTCCGGTCTAAAAGGAACATATCAATTATAATTACAATGAAAGCAATCCAAACAAAAATAATAAAGAGTTCATCATGAACCGCCAGGAAACTTGATTCAAGTGACGCTTTATGCAATTTATTTAGTTGTTTGTCAAGTTCTCCAACCGCATCTTTATTGGAAGCATTTACATATATGCCATTCCCATTTTTTGCAATATTAATTGCCAAATCCTCGTTCAAAGATGTTCTGACCGGGTCTCCTGTATCTGGATCCATCAGATAATTCCCATTTACGTTTACAGGCATCGGAATTGTTGAGCCTACTCCCACTACATCAACCTGAATTTTCTTTTTCGCAGCCTCTTTAACTGTTGACATGACCCCATCTTCATCCTCCAAATCCTCTGCATCTGTAATCAAAATAATCGCCTTCCCAATATTTTCGGTGTCTGACAAGGAAGAGACTGCTAAATCTACAGCTGCCCCAATATTAGTTCCTTGATGAGAAATAGCAGAAGGCTCAATTGAATTTAAAAACGTTTTGGCTGATGCATAATCGTTCGTAACAGGTATAAGAGTATAGGCGTCTCCAGCATAAACAATCAGACCCACTTTGTCATTGTCGAGTTTATCAATCAGTCGTTCGAGGCTTAGCTTGGCCATCTTCATTCTGTCTATCCCCTGCTCATCTTCAGTTGCAGAGGCGAGCATTGAATTTGATGCATCTACTGCAATAACCACCTCGATGCCCTCTTTAGTTGTTGATATATCACTGACTCCACCCCAAGGACGCGCTAATGCAATTATTATACAGGTCAAAGCAATCATTCTCAGCGTGAGCTTCACCGGTGGCTTATAGGGAGAGACCATCGGCATAAGTCCTGCTAAGTTTCTTGGGTTACCGAATCGTTTAAGGCTCCGGGCTCGTAAATATCTTCCCCAGAAATAAGAAAGGATTACAACCGGGACAAACAACAATAAAAATAATATATATGGATATGCAAAAGTAATCATAAGAAAAATCAAATAGGAAACATAACGTATATTGCAATATCAATATAAATCACGGAATGATTCTGATTAAAACATACCTTATAAGTAACATCAAACCAAAACTAATCAAGGCAACCAAAACCCACGGAAAGAAATTCTCGTTTAATCTTGAAAAGTGATTGACATCAATTTTTGACTTCTCAAGTCTATTAATCTCCTCGAACACATTTGCAAGCATCCTTTCGTCAGTAGCCCTGAAATATTTCCCCCCGGTTGTCTTTGCTATATCCTTCAATGTTTCTTCATCAATCTTTGTTTCCATTGTAGTAGTTGAGAACCCATAAGGATCTGTAATTTGCATAGCCTGGTCTGTTCCAACACCAATGGTATAGACTCTAATACCCTTATCGTGAGCAATCTCGGCAGCGGTGGCAGGCGCAACCTCACCCTTATTATTGCTGCCATCAGTAAGAAGTATTATACTCTTGGACTTAGCCTGACCTGAGACGAGTCGATTAATGGCACTCGCCAATCCTTCCCCTATAGCTGTGCCATTATCCAACTGACCCATCTGGATATTTTCTATTGAATTTATCAGCGTCATCCTGTCATTTGTCAAAGGGACCAACGACAATGATTCACCTCCGAATGCTACAATTGCCATATTGTCGTTAACCCTTCCCTTCACAAATTCTGTTGCGACTCTTTTGGCTGCAATATATCTGTTAGGTTGAAGGTCTGTAGCACCCATACTTGCAGAAATATCCAAAGCCAAGGCTATGTCAGTACCTTCAACTTGAGAAGTCTCTTTTGAAGAAGAGGTCTGTGGGCGTGCGATAGCCACAATCAGAAATCCAATTGTTAACATTTCAAGAATATAGCAGAAATTCACTGCAAAACCCTTCCATGTTTGTCTCTGTCCCTTAAAAGCTCTCAATGATGAAACACCAATTGAGGGATGTGACTCTCTGATGCGGCTAAGAAACCACCAAATCAGAGGGATATAGATTATAAATAAAAGAAGATATAACGGCTGCTTAAATATCATTTTCTATTTCTTGTTTTTCCCTTGGATAATTTAAAACCATCCCTTTTCTTATTTCTTAAGGAAGACTTTACGGAAGTAGTGTTTCCGCTTTTGTCAGATTCTAACTCTTCCCGTTTGATAAATAACGAATGAGCTCTTCCTATAAATTCCTCTACAGTGGTAAATGCTTTCTCATTATCCTCCGGGAGCGGGCGAACCTTTGCATATTTCACAAAATCTGAAATATCCAACATCTCCCTTAGCATACTCCTCTCTGAATTTAAGTCATCATTCCCCTTAAGAGCCGACATCAGCTGCCTGGATGTCATTTCCATAGCCGGGATATTATATTCACGTGAAAGATATTTTCGCAGGATATTTGTCAGCTGCGTGTAATATTCCTTTTCCCGACCAATTTCCCAAAGTTTTCTTGACTTTAATGATATCAAAGACTCCCTGGCCTCGTCGTATGGAGGAATCTGAGGCTTTACAGGCAATAAGGTTCCTTCCTTCCTATACTTTATGATACACCAGATAATAACAGGTATAAGAAGAAGTGAGCAAAGTACTATCCACCAGTATTTCTTCAAAAATGTCTTAATCCCGGAATCTCCATCCTCTTCTTCTCCTTCAGGTAGAGGTTCCTCTATACCCGTGAAGCCTGAAATCTGGGCATCCTCTGCAACCTTTACAGGCAGAACAGTAAGGTCAACTGAATTGGACTTTACTATCTCATCTCCGCTTTTAAAGAGAAATTCCGGCAATTTATAGTAACCAGAATCAAAAGCCTGAACATTAAGATTATAATTAACCCTAATTCTTTTATCAGATAATATTGTAGTGTCCAGAACTTCATTTGGAGATATCTCGATAGAGTCACCTAACAGAGAAATATAACTTCTTCCTGAATTATCCTTAAGCAACGGGAATTCAACATTGAGATCTTTCGGTTGATCTACTGATAGGCGCAGACGAGTTGTGTAACCCATTAACAAGCGTGCTGAGTCCAACGATGCAGTTACAGAAAATTTAGGTGATGCCGATATATTCTGCGACATGCAGGTCAGAAATATTAGCAACAGGGATGAGAAGACAATCGTTTTCAAATTTACTGAGTATACTTTCATTAAATTAGAATAGTAAATTCAAATATTATCAATGTAGGGCACGTTGACGGAAAAGTCCGAGTAAGGCTTTTACATAGTCATCATCGGTGCGCACTGAAACTAAATCTACGCCACATTTCTGCACAACAGTATTTAATCGCTGCTGCTGATCATACCAGGATCTTTCGTAAGCTGCCCTAACCCCTTTGGAAGAAGAATCAATCCATATAAGGCTGCCGGTCTCAAGATCTTTCGCTCTTATAAGGCCGACATCCGGCAATTTTGCATCTCTTTCATCATAAACCTGGATTGCCGCAACATCATGTTTTCTATTAGCAATTGTAAGACTCTTTTGATAGTCATGAGAATCAATAAAATCACTTATAAGAAATGCTGTCGAACGTTTCTTAATGGCATTAGTCATGAACTGCAATGCAATGTCAATGTCTGTACCTTCACTTTCAGCAGTAAAATCAATAATTTCTCTTATGATAAGAAGAATATGCTTTTTACCTTTCTTGGGAGGAATAAATTTCTCAATCTTATCACTGAAAAATATCACTCCAACCTTGTCGTTATTTGTAATTGAGGAGAAGGCCAAAGTAGCAGCAATCTCGGCTACCATATCTCGCTTTGGAGAACCAACTGCTCCAAAAATCTCAGAACCGCTCACGTCAATCATCAGAATCATTGTAAGTTCACGATCCTCCTCATATACTTTTACGAAAGGTTTATTATGTCGTGCCGTAACATTCCAATCTATATCCCGGACATCATCGCCCGGTTGATACTCTCTAACCTCGGAAAAAGTGACACCTCGTCCCTTAAAGGCTGTATGATATTCCCCGGCAAAGATATTATTGCTCAACCCTCTGGTTTTAATTTCAATTTTCCTGACCTTCTTTAAAAGTTCCTTAGCATCCATGGATTAAGACTATTCTCACCCCCCATAAATCGGGGATTGAGAGAATAATGAAATTATTAACTAATAAATATCACCTCATGATTAACACACAGGGCCAATAGCTTTGATAAAGCATTTCATAAAATCACAAGAATCAATTATATGAAAAAACATCAAAGAAAAACTGAATTATATTAATTGAACAAAATCAAATTTAAGGCACTTCAACTTTATTGATAATTTCAGTTATTATTTCATCTGCGGTAATATTATTTGCTTCCGCCTCATAGCTAAGACCGATTCTGTGTCTTATGACGTCATAACACACTGCTCTGACGTCTTCCGGGATTACATATCCTCTACCCTGAAGAAATGCATGAGCTCTTGAAGCTTCAGCCAATGCGATAGAAGCTCGTGGAGACGCACCGTAAGAAATAATTCCTTCAAGGTCATTCAAACCATATTTCCCCGGTTCTCTTGTAGCAAACACTATATCGACAATATAGTTCTCAATCTTCTCATCAATATAAATTTTTCTTACAATCTTCTGAACTTCCAGAATGTCTGAAGTTGAAACTACAGGACGAATAGGGTCAAGTTCTCCTACAATATTCTGACGAATTATTTCTTTTTCCTCCTCTTTTGTAGGATAACCTATCACCACTTTCAGAAGGAAACGATCTGTCTGTGCTTCCGGTAACGGATAAGTTCCCTCCTGCTCAAGAGGATTCTGAGTAGCCATTACAAGGAAAGGGCGATCAAGGAGGAAAGTATTATCACCTATTGTGACCTGGCGTTCCTGCATCGCTTCAAGTAAAGCACTCTGCACCTTAGCAGGAGCACGATTTATCTCATCTGCGAGGACAAAGTTAGCAAAGATTGGACCCTTCTTCACCTCAAATGTCTCTTTCTTGATACTATATATCAAAGTTCCTATTACATCTGCTGGTAGAAGGTCCGGAGTAAATTGGATTCTGCTGTATAGAGAGTCCACAAGAGTAGCTAAGGTTTTAATCGCGAGAGTCTTTGCCAGTCCGGGCACACCTTCCAGAAGTACATGGCCATTACAGAGAAGGGCAATTAGCAGAGAATCCACCAGGTGTTTCTGTCCTACTATCCTACGATCCATTCCGGAGCGAATAAGACTGAGAAAACTGCTCTTTGAAGCTATAAGGTCATTTAAATCTCGTATATTAATCGTTTCGTTCATCTTTGTATATATAATATTTGAAGCATAATACGCAACTTCAATGCAAAAATAACAATTCCTTATCTAACAATCTTAATTATTTTGTTAAAGATACTTAATAAGATTATTGAATCCTTTGTTATGATTCGGAATTCTGAAAGGCGTTCCATCCCTGAGCTCGAAGAGGGAATTCCGCGCCGTCTCGTGACACCATTGCCATGCCCAACTCCGGTTTGGTAATGTATCCAATCATCCTGACCCCTTTCAGCTTTTCAATTCTGTCATGATCTGCAAGGGGAACCGTAAACAACAATTCATAATCCTCTCCACCATTCATTGCTGCAGTAACCAAATTCATATTTAATTCCTCAGCCATCAGTGCAGTCTGATAGTCAATAGGAATTTTATCCTCATATACCCTGCAACCTACATTTGAAGCCTTACAGATATGAATTAATTCTGATGACAGGCCATCGCTGACATCCATCATTGAAGTTGGTTTGATACCACTTTCTTTCAATTCCCGGATTATATCTCTTCTCGCCTCAGGCTTGAGTTGACGTTCAAGAATATACTCCTTTCCACTGAAATCTGGTTGGAAGCCTTCCTTATGATGCGCTGCAACACTATTTTCTCTTTCCAACAATTGAAGACCCATATATGCTGCACCAAGGTCTCCACTCACACATATAAGGTCTGTCTCTTTAGCACCATGACGATACACAACCTCATCCTTCTCGGCATCTCCAAGGCATGTGATACTGATAACTAAGCCTGTTACAGAAGCACTTGTGTCTCCACCAACAAGATCAACTCCATATATCTCACATGCAAGCCGAATTCCTGCATATAACTCTTCTATATGCTCAACAGTAAATCGGCTTGAGATTCCAAGACTGACCGTTATCTGCCGGGGATTACCATTCATTGCATATATATCTGAAAAGTTCACGATGGCGGCCTTATATCCGAGATGTTTCAACGGGACATATCTCAAGTCAAAATGAATACCTTCAAGAAGCAAATCTGTTGTTACCAACGCCTCTTTTTCACCAAATCTTAGGACAGCAGCGTCATCGCCAACTCCCTTTCTGGTGGACTCATGTTTCAGTGGAAAATCCTTTGTCAGTCTATCTATTAATCCAAATTCGCCTAATGAAGAAATTTCTGTTCCCTTTTCCTGTGTCATAGTATTATAATTTAATTGAGACGGAATGTCAAAATCAGTATAATAAAGAATTATTTAAACAAAATCTGTTAAAGATTTTTTCCTTTGCAGAGTTAATAGCATCTGTTATATTTCTGATAATTTTTGAATATAACTTGTTTTGACAAACCTTAAGGGGATGTGTCAAAATAAATTTTACTCTGACACAACCCCTCTTTATGTTTTATACTTTTGTTCAAATACGTGAAATCATTTCTGTAATAAGCTCTGTCATCACCGGCTGCGCGGTAATAGCAGCTTGCTGAACCTCTTCATGTGTAGGAATCTGCTTTATATCTTTTCCTCCAAGGTCAGTAATCACAGATACACCGAACACTTCCATTCCGGCATGATTGGCAACGATAACCTCAGGCACTGTAGACATTCCTACTGCGTCACCTCCGATGATACGGAAATATTCATATTCAGCGGGAGTCTCGAATGTAGGACCGGTTGTTCCAACATATACGCCATGCATAAGCCGGATATCATTCTTTTCGGAGATGGCATCGGCAAGCGCTATAAGACGTTGTGAATATGCTTCTGTCATTGCCGGGAAACGAGTTCCCAATTCGTTATAATTCTTTCCGCGTAAAGGATTCTCAGGGAAAAGATTAATATGATCTGTGATGACCATTACATCACCAACCTTAAACTCCTTATTCATACCACCGGCTGCGTTGCTGACAAAGAGTGTTTCAACCCCTAAATCCTTCATTATTCTTACAGGGAATGTTACCTGCTTCATTCCGTAACCTTCATAATAATGAAAGCGCCCCTGCATTGCCATAACCTTTTTGCCACCAAGACGACCGAAAATCAATTTGCCGGAATGTCCTTCAACCGTTGAAACCGGGAAATTGGGTATATCGGAATAATGAAACTCTTCCTCAATATCCATAACTTTAACAAGGTCACCGAGTCCTGAACCTAATATAATTGCTATCTTTGGCAACTCTTTTACTTCTTTGCGAATGAAATCCGCAGTTTCCCGAATCATTTCGAGCATATCTTTTTCCATATTCTTTTGGGTTAAATTTTCTATATGGTTATTTGATGTCATCTATAATTTTAACACCAGATTAATCCACTATGTTTTTGAATTATTAAGTTTAAAATATCGTAAATAATTTACCGCTGAGGAAAGTTATCCCAAAACATCAGTGTTGTCAATAAGTTTTCTCACAACAGAAATAAAATCTTCCCCTTCAAATCCGGCTTCCATTTCCACACTGATGGGGAGATAAAATATAAACGGTTTCAAATCCTTGGGGAAATAAGGGTTGCAATTTAATCTTACGGCATCCTTTTCAGTGGTGACTATTATTTTTCTGTCTCCTTTAAGTTTCTGATATCTTTCCCTGATTCTATCTATGTCATGACGTCGGAAGTCATGATGGTCAGGGAAATGCTCAACCTTGACCTTAAAGGGATAATTCTTGAAATATCTAACAAAATATCTGGGATGGGCTATTCCGGTCAATAACAAGACACTGTCGTTCTCTGTCAGGGAGCCTAATGATGCTCTATATGGGGAATCATCAGGGAAAACAGGCATCAGTCCTCCGTAAGTATAACGTGAGAAAAAGAGCTTTTGATAGCTCATAAGATCCAAATCTTTTGACAGCAATCGATATTGGAGCGGAGTCATTGAAACCGGACATTTTGTCACTACTACTACATCTGCCCTATTAACGGCATGAGCAGATTCCCGAAGTCTTCCGAGGGGTAGGATATGATCTTTATTTATCGGGCGATTATAGTCCATCAATAAGATAGATACCTTCGGTTTTACCCATCTGTGCTGAAACGCATCGTCAAGGAGGATAAGATCAAGCTCCGGATTAAGTCGTTGGAGCTCCTGAATCCCTTTTTTACGATTTTCACATACAGCAACCTTTACCTTCATGCCAAACTTCTGGTAGAGCTGAAGCGGTTCGTCACCTATGGTTTCAGTTGTGCTTCGTGGTGTTGCCTCTATAAACCCTTTAGTCTTCCGTTTATAACCCCTGCTTAAAACTCCGATATTATAAGTTGAAGATAAGTATGAAATCAGAAATTCTACATGAGGGGTCTTTCCTGTACCTCCAACAGTGATGTTACCAACACTGATGACCGGAATATCAAAACTGACTTCTTTAAGAATTCCGGAATCAAACATTTTATTGCGCACCCACATCACAGCTCCATAGAGCCATGAAAATGGGGTCAATATATAAGACAATATTAAGTCTTTGTTTTTTTTATTTTTCATTCCGAAATAACGGTCTGGTCTTCTAAAGTTTCACTTCAATCAAAGGCATTCTCGCTTGCACCGGACGTTGCTGCAAAAGATTAATGATACGCTGTTGCAGAATCTTGTCGGCCGTACTCTTCTCTATCATCGGAATTGCATCACTAAGAGATTCTAATTGTCCGGAAGCCAATACATAATCCAATAGGGTCATATTTTGTTTCGGATATACCGCCACATCATAATTATCTCCTATCTTACCTTTTTTAACAACCCATTCAACAGATTCGTTTAATGTGCCGAGTTCGTCAACCAATCCAAGTTTTTTTGCAGTTATGGCTGACCATACCCTTCCCTCTGCTAAAGCTCTTACTTTGGCTTCACTTAAGTGTCTGCCTTTAGACACTCTTGATATAAATCTGTTATATCCATCCTCAACGAATTTCTGCATTGCTTCGTGCTGACGGGGTGTAAGGGGTTCAAGCAGATTAATTTGTATTTCCGGGTTTGTGGAAACTGATTGAGGATGAACGCCTATCTTATTAGCTAAACCGGAAATATTAGGAATAAGTCCGAAAATACCAATTGAACCGGTAATCGTCAACGGGTCTGCAAAAATTCTGTCAGCATCTGCCGATATCCAATACCCGCCTGACGCAGCATAATCTCCCATTGATACTGCCAATGGTTTCCCTTTAGACTTGAAATATTTTAAAGCTTCAGCAATCTGCTCACTTCCAAATACAGAACCGCCGGGGGAATTAACTCTTAACACCAACCCTTTTACATTTTCATTATCGGCAAGCTCTGTAATAATCGGGACAAGAGTATAGCAATCTATTCCTCGAGTATTCTTTTCTGCAATTTCGCCTGTTGCGTATAACACCGCAACCTGATTCTTGCTGTTTAGATTTGTCCCCCAATCATTTTGGGCCACAAGTGTCTCGGGACTTACAAAATTCAATTTTTTCTTGTCTCGTCCTAAACAATCTGCAAGGATGCCATCCATCTGCCGTTCATAGGCAGTGCGGTCAATCAGTTTCTTCTTAAGCAAATACTTCGAATTCTGAAGCATCAAAAAGTCAACATCTATCATTCTATTGATTTCTGCGGAATTAATCTTTCGTGATGAAGCTATCTCATCACGGATAAAATTCCACATAGAACCATAGAGCGTGTCAAGCTGAGCCCTTGCCGGCTGACTCATTTCATTTGAAATATAAGGTTCGACAGCCGATTTAAAAGTACCAACCTTTACGACGGCAACCTCAATTCCAAGTTTATCAAGCAGGTCTTTGAAATAGAGAGATGTGCTGCTAATTCCGGTTAATGCCAGTGATCCCTCAGGGTTCATATAAAGGGAGTCTGCAATTGTGCCTACATAATAGTCACCCATTCCAAACGAATCGCCATAAGCATAAATCTTCTTCCCGCTTTTCTTAAATTCAAATAGTGATTTTCGCAAGGCATGAAGAGTAGCAGGAGCAGCGGCTACGCCTCCACACTTAAGGTAGATTGCATCTATATTCTTATTTACGGAAGCCTCTGAAATAGCTTTAACAAGTTTATTGAGAGTCTGTGGAGTTTCAATTTCTCCCTGAAGAACTGTACCATAGTCAATTGTCGCAGGTTTCTCAACTTCCTCTATAATCCCTTTAAGTTCAATAGTCAGAATACTATGTTCCTTAACACTATTATCCTCCACACCGCCGGAAAATTTCCCTATCACGGCAAATAAAACAATGAAAAAGGCTACACCAAACAGTGCAAAGGCTATCCACGCGCCAACAAAGGATGACAAGGAATTTAATATAAACTTCTTTAACATGGCCTTTCTAATTCTTCATTTTGTAATAATACTTACCAAACAGTCTTTAAAATACAGACAAATCTAATAATACATTATTACCGACAAAATCTATTTAAAGTAAATATCTAATAAATATAACAGAATGTCTTGACCGACACTTTTTAACATTATAAAGAACGGATTACATCCTTTATTTCTTCTGCCAGTTCCTCTGCTTTTTCCATTGTGGACGCCTCACTATATATTCTTATAATCGGTTCTGTATTGGATTTGCGTAAATGAACCCAGCAATCCGGGAAGTCTATCTTCACACCATCAACTGTTGAAACCTCTTCCTTTTCAAATTTCTTCTCTACAGCTTTCAGAATTTTATCAACATCTATCTCCGGTGTCAACTCAATCTTATTTTTTGCAATTGCATAAGGAGGATAGGTCTTCTTGAGTTCACTGACCTTCATACCCTTCTTTGCAAGCAACGTTAGGAATACGGCTACTCCAACGAGCGCATCGCGTCCATAATGAAGTTCCGGATATATGACTCCACCATTACCTTCTCCACCAATGACCGCACCGGTAGATTTCATTTTCTCTACTACATTTACTTCTCCAACAGCTGCTGCATTATATTCGCAGCTATGCTTGCGAGTCACATCACGAAGTGCGCGAGACGAACTCAGGTTGCTTACAGTGCTTCCGGGTGTGATTCCAAGAATATAATCAGCCACTGCCACCAAGGTATATTCCTCAACGAACATCTCACCATTTTCCATAACTATTGCAAGACGATCCACATCCGGGTCAACCACAAAGCCAACGTCTGCCTTACCATCTTTCATCAAGTCGGAAATCTGTGTAAGGTTCTCCGGTATAGGCTCCGGAGTGTGGGCAAACCTGCCGTTAGCTTCACAATTAAGTTCTATTATATTTTTTACACCAAGGGCTTTCAGCAAACGAGGTATTACTTCTCCTCCTATACTATTCACTGCATCAACAGCTACAGTGAAACCGGCCTTGGCAATAGCATCCGGATCCACAACCTTCAGCTTTTTAACCATTTCAATATGTCGATCAGCCCATGTTGAGTTTACATACTCCTCACCGAGTCCATATACTTCGGAGAAAGTGAAATCTTCATTTTCAGCTATCCGGATTACTTCCTTCCCTTCGGCATCGTTAAGGAATTCTCCTTTTGAATTAAGAAGTTTCAGCGCGTTCCATTGGGTTGGATTATGACTTGCCGTGATTATTATTCCACCGTCAGCACCTTCACCGGAAACCGCAATCTCAGTCGTAGGAGTAGTAGCCTTTCCAATGTTTATCACATCGAAGCCCATTGCCATCAAGGTACCCACAACAAGGTGGTTGACCATATTGCCTGACAATCTGGCATCACGTCCTACTACAATTTTTCTTTTTACAGAACGCTTCTCTGACGTTCTTTTTATAAATTCAGCGTAGGCTGCCGTAAACTTTACAATGTCTACTCCACCCAGACCTTCTCCACTTCTTCCTCCAATTGTTCCGCGAATGCCGGAGATTGACTTTATCAATGACATATCTATATTGTTTATTCTTATTTGCGAAATGATAATGATTCTAATAGAAAAACCAAAAATCTATTTTCAATATTCAGCCTTGAAATACCTGACATTATAAACGTATGGAATACAAGAACTCTGATCTTCTAAAAATCCCTCGGAAGCCTTAATTATAAGATTCACCTCTGAGTAATAACCTAAGTATCTCAAGGGCTTCTGAAGTCCTTCACCATACTTCGTTGTTGATGGCAGATATTGATTCCCGAGAATAAAGGAGGTTGCGCCAACCCCGCTGTTTAGATTATCCGAATTTCCTTCCCATGCGGGGTCCTGACCGTTCATCATCATTTTCAGGTTCCTTCTTGAAAAACGGAAATAAACTTTTTCTCCATCTTTCGGACGATTTGCCTTATCTTGCTCCCCGGCATTCAACACCTGCATATATAGGGTACCATCTTCATTCATCTTATAATATGGTGCTTCCGGACCTACTTCAAAGATTGAATCTGAAGGAATTTCAACACTAACCCTTTGTCCGGAAAGAAACCAATTGACTGCCTGGTTCTCTTTTTTCAGCAAACTGGAATAACTCTCGGTTTTACTGCAAGAACTAAGTACAATGAATACAACGGCTCCGGCCAGTAGATATAAATATTTTAGTTTTTTCATTAGTTCTGAATTTATTTCCTATCAATCTTTTCAATATTTGACGGAAGATATTTGTCATATTTAGGAAGAGACATGACCAACATTTCGCGACACTCTTCAAGTGTGCCATGAAATTCCCCACCACTTGCCTGAAGATGTCCTCCTCCTCCATAC
>CAMWXI010000027.1 GCA_947178175.1 uncultured Porphyromonadaceae bacterium
ATAAATATCAATCAATTAATCAACAAAACATGAAAAAGTTTTTACTTTGCGCTGCTGCAGCACTTATCGGCTTCTCAGCTAACGCCGGCTGGTTCATCTCCGGTGATTTTCAGGGTTGGAGCCATTGCAACGCCGCCTATGAGTTGAAAGAAACCGCCACTGCAGGTGTGTTTGAACTTGATTTTGCAACTCCCAAATCTGTTTCCGGTGAGTTTCTTATCTGTCAAGGTACTGTCGGCAAACCTGATTGGAACAACAAAATCGGTACAAACGGTTCTAAAGTCAAGCTTGACACTCCCTACAAGTATGTTAAGAATGCCGGCAACTTCAGTTTTGACGGCGCAGGAGATGTATCAAAGATTACACTCAACACTAACGAAGGAACTCTCCTCTTTTCAGGTGAGACTGTTGAAAATACTTATGACACTGTCTACATCGTAGGTGATATCAACGGTCAAGGATGGAACGACAGCAGTACTAACTTCCCCATGACCCTCAAGGCAGGCACAGATAATGTTTGGACAGCAGACCTTACAATTACATCTAAGAGCTACCTCAAATTCCGTGCAGGCTTCAACCTCTATGGTAACGGTCTTGATTATGGAAACGACACTGTAATAGTAGCAGGTCAGGAATACACAACTCAGCTCTCAGGACAGTCTTACGTTCTTGATCCCGGTAAGTACACAGTGACTTACGTTCTCCCCTTCAATGCTGAGAACGGTACACTCTCAGTTACAGGTGCAAGAGAATTACCGACAACTATCTATATTATCGGTAACGTAAACGGAGAAGGCTGGAATCCCACAAACGGTATTGCTCTCAAGTCTGAAGGTAACGGCGTATTCTCAGGTGAAGCTATCCTCATCGGCAACGAACTTGGCTCAGGTTACGGTTATTTCTCTTTCGCTTCCTCACTTGGTGCAGACAAAGACGATTGGGACAGCATGAATCCCCGCTATGGTGCTGCTTCATCAGACTTTGAACCCACAATGGGCGACCTCACTACTCTCGCAACCACTAATGAAAATTTCTCTTTCAAGGTTAAAGGTGACACTGAATACAACTTCATCCTTGACTTCGAAGCTATGACAATGATCATCACTGAAACTCCGGTTGCACCGTCCAAACTTGAATTTACTTTCCCCGAAGATTCTATTAATGGTGAGGTTGAATACGAAGAAGAATATAATACATACACAATTACAGTAACTTCTCCCTTGAATGAAGTTCCTGTAACAGTTGCTATTCCCGAAGGTTACGATGCAATGTATTATTGCGACTCAAATCCTGCATGGGCTCGCCTCGCTGCCGATGATGATGAAGATGTTCAGTGGGTACCTGAAGAAGCTATCATTGCCTCTAACTTCATTAAGAGCAATGAAATCCTCGTTCCCAATGACAGCAAGGGTCACCTCTATACTGTTATGTTTGGTAAAGACGGATTGGTGAATACTACTGATGCTTGCATGGTGGGTGCAAGTGCAACTTATCCTACTTCTGTTGAAGGTATCGAAGCTGAGGGAGAAGCTATCTTCTTCAACCTTCAGGGTGTGAAGGTTGCTAACCCGGAAAACGGCATCTTCGTTAAGGTTGTTAACGGTAAGGCTGTTAAAGTTGCTCTCTAATCCACGATAAGAGACAATCTTAACTAAATATTTAAGAGGCGAAACCGATTGGTTTCGCCTCTTCTATTTATATCTTGTACTTCTCCGGAATCTCTTTATCTAAAATTCAGAAGGGAAAGATTCAGGGCGATTTTCAGGGATTTTATTGAGTATAGAGGAAACGTTTGATACTTCGTTTCGGAGTTTTTTCAAATTCATTGGGGATGAGCTGAATCTTACTCAGCTGTTCGTAAGGTGCCACAAGTTTATTAAGCTCTATCCTCACTTTCTCCATAGATTCATCCATCTCGGCAGCGGTGATACCGAGTCGATCGAAAGCATCATAATCGGGATATACCAGCCCGACCAGCCGTCCGTCTCTCTCAACCACCAGACTCTCCGCCACAAACGGCATATTGTTGAGCTTTGCCTCTATCTCTTCTGGATAAATATTTTGTCCGTTGGCTGTCAAAATCATTGTCTTGGATCTTCCACGAATAAAGAGAGTCCCGTCTTCGGAGAGTGTACCCACATCGCCGGTGCGCAACCACCCGTCTT
Organism: uncultured Porphyromonadaceae bacterium; assembly: GCA_947178175.1. Lineage (GTDB taxonomy): Bacteria > Bacteroidota > Bacteroidia > Bacteroidales > Muribaculaceae > Lepagella. The sequence continues at coordinate 2,166 of CAMWXI010000027.1, forward strand.
TATCCAACACATCCTTTGTGGCTTTCTTATTCTTATAATACCCCTTCATTACATTAGCTCCCCTGACACAAATCTCACCGGAAATATTTTCAGGGTCTTCCGACATTATCATTGCCTCCATATCGGGCAAGATTCTCCCGGATGAACCGGGGATAAATTCTTTCCACGGAGTATATGATATAAGTGGCCCACACTCTGTCATGCCATATCCGACAGTAAACGGAAATTTGATTTTGTGTAAGAAATCCTCCACTTCATGATTTAGAGGAGCACCTCCCACAATCACCTCTTCAAACTCACCTCCGAAAGCCTCGACAAGCCGTTTTCTTATCTTGGAATATACAAATGTGTCCAGAAACGGGACTGCCAGGGTCCATCTCATACTCCCCTTAGAGATAAGGGGAAGTATCTGATTCTTATAAATCTTCTCAAGTATCAACGGAACACATATCACGAGGTTGGGACGCACCTCGCTGAAAGCTTTAAGCAACACTCTCGGTGAGGGTGTCTTGCACAGCATTGTGATATGCGAGCCTACAGCCAATGGTGTCAGCATGTCGAATGCGCAGGCATACGCATGCGCCAACGGAAGGAAGGCTAATACCCTCGAGCCGCGATAGTGGAGTTGCGACTCCATACCGAAACATACATTACCTGCAAGATTCCTCCCCGTAAGCATAACTCCTTTCGAGAATCCGGTGGTGCCGGAAGTATAGTTTATCTCTGCAACTTCATCATTACTCCTATCTGTATATTTTACATCTTCCGGGCGATAACCATGAGGATAAAGACGTCTGAACCGGCGTCGTAACAAACGGGAGTGTTTCTCCACTTCCACATCCGGAGAGCAATACAGAAGCTTGTGACTCTCTATGGAGATAGCAGCCTTCACGTTGAGAAGCTTATCTGGTTCGATATGTTCCCAGATATTATCACCTACAAAGAACATCTGCGCCTCTGAATGATTCACGATATGAGCGATATCAACCGGGTTAAATTCCGGAAGTATGGGCACTATGACTGCCCCATAGGTAATGGTGGCCATATATATCTTCACCCAATCCATCGAGTCCTTCCCACAGAGCGCAATCTTGTTGCCGGGCTTAAGACCTATACTTTTAAAAAACAGGTGGGTCTCCGCAATGACCTCAGCCAGTTCGCCGTAGGTAATTGTTTTTCCTGTTGGATAGTCAGTGAGAGCGTTGAGCTCCCAGTTATCTTTGAAACTGCGTTCGTATATCTTGATAAAATTCTCAATATTGATTTTATCGGGACGTATTGCCATAATATTTAGTTTATAGTGATACTATAAAATCATCGGAAGCCGCTGAATGGATTTCAACGGCTTCCGTAACTTATAATTTATCAAAATCTTCTAAAAAGAAAAAATAGGAAAATCATGCAAAATTACCACTGACGGCATCGGCAATCTGTTTCATCTTTTCAGCATCGGGATTAGTGATTTTGTTAGCAAAATTCATATCTCCTTCACTCTTCATCGGCACTAAATGAATGTGTGCGTGGGGCACTTCCAGTCCGATGACAGCCATTCCTATCTTTTTGCAAGGGAGAGTAGCCTTGAGGGCTTTTGCCACTCTCTTGGCAAAGAGCATCATTTCTGCCAGTTCCGCATCTTCGATATCAAAGATATAGTCAGTCTCCTTCTTTGGGACAACAAGGGTATGACCCCAGTTAACCGGATTTATGTCAAGGAAAGCGTAGAACTTATCATCTTCCGCCACTTTATATGAAGGAATTTCACCGGCAATAATTTTAGAAAAAATGGAAGCCATCAGATTTCAATTTTAATAATTTCAAACTCAATTTTTCCCGCCGGAGCAGCCACCATCACATGATCGCCCACTTTGTGCCCTATGAGAGCCTGCGCGATAGGAGTGTTGGAGGCTATTTTGCGCTCTTTAAGATTTGATTCATTCTCTGTCACGATAGTATAGCGCATCTCCATGCCATTGTTGACATTGCGTATAGTCACGGAATTGAGAAGCTGCACTTCTTCTGTATTGAGCTTTGAGTCATCTATAATCCGTGCGCTGGCCACGAGCTCTTTAATCTTGGCAATCTTCATCTCAAGCATACCTTGAGCCTCTTTTGCCGCGTCATATTCAGCATTTTCGGAAAGGTCTCCCTTATCGCGCGCTTCAGCAATGGCCTGCTTTATCGCCGGACGCTGTGCCTCAAGCTCGGAGAGCTCCTTCATTTTCTGGTCAAATCCTTCCTTTGTAAGATATGTCGCCATTTCTTTAATTTTGTTTTGTCTCTTTTATGTTAGTTGTTACAAAAGTGGAAGCAGTAAAAAAAAGAGGACTCCTTTCGGAAGTGCCTGTCTCTCGGAACATATCTTCGGCTTGACACTACAAAAAAGATTCCTGTGGGAAGAATATCCTCCCTTTTCTTCTCTATTTCCGACACAAAATTAATAAATAATTCTCAAATCACCAAATTTATTCCCCTGCGTTAACATATTAACAAATATAGGGAAACAGGTTCTTAATGTTATTTCCCGTCAAGCGGGACCCCTTATTTCATATTACGCCGGATATCGTTAATTTTGCATTCTAAATTAAGATTTTTTGATTATGGCAGATTCCCTCACACCCGCACTGTATCTGATACCGGTTAATATCAGCGATGCTCCTCTTGCCGCCACTCTTCCTTCAGGCAATACTGAAGTTTTGCGAGGCATAAGGCATCTTATCGTTGAAAACATACGCACCGCACGCCGCTTTCTCAAAAAATGTGACCGCAATTTCGATGTCAACGCCATAACCTTTTATGAACTTAACCGCCACACCGACCTTTCGGAAGTCAGTTCCTATCTTGAACCTCTTCGCAGGGGGGAACCGATGGGTGTGATGAGTGAGGCGGGTTGTCCGGCAGTTGCCGATCCGGGAGCGCTCCCGGTGGCTATTGCCCAGAGGGAGGGACTTAGAGTGATCCCCCTGGTGGGTCCTTCTTCCATTCTGATGTCGCTCATGGCATCCGGCTTTAACGGACAGGGATTCTCATTCAATGGCTATCTTCCCATCGAAGAATCTATCAAGATTAAAAAAATCAGGGAACTTGAATCCCTATCGGCAAGGCTTGACGTGACACAGATTTTCATTGAAACTCCCTATCGCAACAATAAACTGATAGCTCTGCTTGCCGCTACCCTTCATCCCTCCACACGGCTATGTGTGGCATGTGACATCACTGACCCGGAGAATGAGTCTATCATCACTTTGCCCGCCGCCAGATGGAAAGAGATGAGATACAACTATGACAAACGACCTGCAATTTTCCTTATATACTCACGTTAATAGGTTGTATGAATAGCCGACAAAGGAAAATAAAGTTTAATAATATTGAGGCGCAGCAACTCGAAATCCCGTTTGATGATTTTATCATCTCCGATGCTCCGGAAAATCTGGAAACTACCCTTTCGGAAGAAAGCAGGAAGGTCTCCAAACGTGAGAAATTCAGACGCGATGCGTTTCGTTCGGCCACTCGCATGGATGAACCGTCAGAAGCAGAGAGCCGGGACAATCGTCTCTATTACGTCTCTTTAGGTTCCGGTTCCAGCGGAAATGCCTGTTATGTCGGCACACGCGATGCCGGAGTTCTGATTGATGCGGGATTACGCTCTGACCATATTGAAATATCCCTCCGCGCTCACGGCATTGATATCAGATCTGTCAAAGGATTGCTTCTGACTCATGACCACACTGACCATGTGAAATTTGCCTACAATTTCCTAAGAAATAATAAGCATGTAAGACTTTTCTGCTCCAATAGGGTGCTGAACGGCCTTCTTCGACGTCATTCCATATCTCGCCGAATTAAGGATTATCACACACCTGTCTTCAAAGAGATTCCGTTTAAAGTGGGGGATTTTGTAGTCACTGCCTTTGACGTGCCTCACGACGGCTCTGACAATATGGGATTCTCTATTGAATTCGACAGCCGCAGGTTTGTTCTCGCCACTGACTTGGGGAGCATCACGGAAAGAGGACATTTCTATATGTCGCAAGCTGACTATCTCGTCATTGAAGCGAATTACGACCTTAATATGCTTCTTAAAGGGCCATATCCTGAATATCTGAAGACACGTATCCGCAACGGTCACGGACACCTTGACAATAAGGAGACGGCTGCATTTCTCGCTGAAATAGCATCTCCACGACTAAAATATATCTTCCTATGTCATCTCTCTCAGGAGAATAACACCCCGCAACTTGCCGTCTCGGCAGTACGTGAAGCTCTTGAGAAAGCCGGATGGAGTGTAGGAGATTGCTCCAATTCTCTGCAGACACGCCACGCTGACATTCAGCTTATGGCGCTTCCGCGCACTCAGTCTTCCCCTCTATTCGTGTTCCGATAGAGTTAGCTAAATACCATAAATTTATAAAATCTGTGTAAGCAACGACTTAAGATTCTATCGGCTCTATTCTGTGGATATCGATAGTCAGCAACGGACTTTCAATTCCCCCGGTTGTGAGAGCCTGACGGGTCTCAAAACGTATGACACATCCGTTGAACGTATAGCACTCCACCTCTGTCCGCGGATCGTTGGTGAAGTCTCCGGAAAATATGACATTTCCGGCACTCTTATCATCATAAAATCCTTCCTTAATCTTATTTTCATCCTTAAGGTCGGTATTATCTATCAGATAACGAATAAGTGCGTCGGGCACAAGGTCGCCGGGGCTAAGGTTTCTCACCATGGCCGAACCCGAATTCAACACTTTGACTTCCCATGTGCCGGGAGCCCCTTGTGTGTCAATATAGATAGGACGACCGCTACCATCGGTCATTACGCCGTTGAATGTGTATTGTGCGGAATCCAGGGCTTCTCCCACGCTTAAGGCATCCATCAGGCTTCGCACTGTCATGGCGATGTCGTTGTCAGCATGAAACTCTCCTTCGGATAGAGTAGTGTCAACCGCAGTCTCCTTACCTCTTTCCGAGGAATTGCAGGAGCTTAACAGAATAATTATGAGGAGAAGAGCCGGTAGGCAACGATTATGAATCATTGAAATCATATTTCAAAAAAGATAAGACTCCTGCTTTATGATATACTGTCGGAAGGAGTCTAAAAAAACTGTCTGAATCAATAACAATCCAGACAGTTTTTTTATTAGTTAGAACATGACTTTATTATTTAGTGACACGTTCGAGCCAGCCAACCATAGCGTACATGACACCCATTGAGACCATGCAGACGCCGAAGAAGACAGTCCAGGCAACCCAAATCGGACATGCGTTGTAGATAAGGGGGCCAATCCAGAGAAGGAGATTACCGACTGCTGTAGCGCCGAGCCACAAACCCTGGCAAAGACCTTGAAGATGCTTGGGAGCAACTTTTGATACGAATGACAATCCAAGCGGAGAGATGAAGAGTTCTGCCACAGTCAGGAAGAAGTAGAGAACTATCAGAACCCACGGACCCGACATCCATCCTGCCTTTTCAGCACTGGGAAGTGCCTTGAAATCGGTTGCTGAGGGATATCCCATAGACCATGAATATATCATCAGGAATAGATAGGCCAGTCCTGCAAGACCCATACCGATAGCAATCTTGCGTGGAGTTGAAATCTCTTTCCCTTTCTTCTGCAATGAAGAGAAAATCATGATGATAAACGGAGTGAGGACAATCACGTAGAAGGGATTCAGAGCCTGCCATATCTCAGGAGCGATGGAGCCGCTCTGCACGAAGTCGCGGGCAAAGAGAGAGAGAGATGTGCCGTTCTGATGGAATGAGAACCAGAAGAAGATTGCGATGCCAAGCACTGCAAAAAGTGCTGCCATGCGCTGACGTATCTCCGCTGCCATCTGACGCTTCTCCTCCGGAGTGTAGCTTATGGCTGCCTGTGCTTCTTTCTTTGCAGGAGAAGGGAGACCGTTCTTCGTGAGGATGAAGATTGTGAGCGAGATAAGCATTGCTGCGATGGAAGCAATGAATGAGAGGTGAATACCGGTGTTGAATACATCCAGATATTCAGTACAGAAAGCAGCTACATCCTTGGCGCTGCCTCCAACCTGTGATATCAGTGCATAGAGGTTGTCGGCATTCTGCTGGTTCATATTGTCAGTAACGCTCAGATATTCATGACAGAGAGCCGGAAGGTCAGCGTTGTATTTCAGTCCGTGAGTTCCAAGCCACCAGCTGCGGAGCATCGGCGCGATGAACGGTGCAAGCACACCGCCGATATTGATAAACACATAGAAAATCTGGAAACCGGAGTCTCGTTGTGAAGCATATCGCGGATTGTCATAAAGCTGTCCGACGATAGCCTGAAGGTTTCCTTTAAAGAGGCCGTTTCCGAAAGCGATGAAGAACAATGCTCCGCATGTCAACGACAATAACCATGTTGTGTTCTCTGAGGTGGCAAGGATAGGAATTGAAAGGATTACATATCCTAATGTCATTATCACAAGACCCCAGATAATAGTTCCTTTGTAGTTCTGAGTTTTGTCGGCGATGACACCTCCGACGAGGCTCAACACATAGATACCGGCATAGAAAAAGGAGTAAACCAGCGCACTTGTCTCTTCCGAAAGTCCGAACTTGGAGCAGAGAAACAAGACGAGAACGGCATTCATGATGTAATAACCGAAGCGTTCCCCCATGTTGCTCAACGCGGCAGGAATTAGTCCTTTAGGTTGGTTTGCAAACATAAGTATTTGATTTTTAGGTTAGTTTTCTATTTGTCAACACTATCCAAAGCCTTATAGGCAAGTGCATAGTTCTTTATCTGTTTCACCATTGCCACCAACCCGTTGCTGCGTGTAGGCGACAAATGACTTGACAATCCTATTTTATCGATAAAATAGAGGTCGGATTCCAAAATCTCTTCGGGAGTATGGTCAGACAATACGCGCAACAGAAGACTGACAATCCCTTTCACTATCAGCGCGTCTGAATCCGCATCAAAGTGAATTTTTCCGTCTTCCCGGCGGTCCGCCGCTATCCATACCCGGCTCTGACAACCCTCTATCAGATTTGAGGGAATCTTTTTATCCTCCGGAAATGCCGGAAGCGCATTCCCCAGCTCTATTATATATGCATAGCGATCCATCCAATCCGTGAGGTCGGCGAATTCGGCTGTTATCTCGTCTTGCGTTTCGTTAATTGTCATGATGTCAGATTATTACAAGACACAGGAATATTAACTCCCTGTTATTGGAGTTCATTCCCGGATGCCTCGTTGCGCAAAATTAGAAAAAAATAACAAATACTCCTATCAATTATCCTTAAATTTACTTATCTTTGTTCTGAATTTTTGAATTTTACATAATGAAACGATTAATATCTTTTGCCGTCGGGTGTATGTTGCTTATCTCCCCGGCTTTGGCATGTACAAATCTTATTGCCGGAAAGAATGCCACAACCGACGGGTCTGTCCTTATGACCTATGCGGCAGACTCTCATAATCTCTACGGTATGCTGACTCACACCCCTGCGGCTGACCATCCCGCAGGCTCCATGCGTAAGGTAGTGGACTGGGATTCCGGCCGTCCCTTAGGTGAGATTCCGCAGATTCCCCATACCTTCAATGTTGTAGGCAACATCAACGAACATCAGGTTGCTATCGGTGAATCCACATGGGGTGGAAGAAAAGAGCTGGCGGATTCCACGGGAAGAGCACTTATAGATTACGGCTCTCTGATACAGATTGCACTTGAACGCTCAAAAACCGCACAGGAAGCCATTCAGGTTATGACCGACCTGGTGGATAAATATGGATATGCATCAGGCGGTGAATCTTTCTCAATAGTTGACAAGAATGAAGCGTGGGTTATGGAACTCATAGGGAAAGGTGATGACTCCGGTGCCGTGTGGGTGGCAGTGAGAATTCCTGACGATGCAATCTCCGGACATGCCAACGAACCGCGTATACGTAAAGTCAACTATAAGGATAAAAAGAATGTGAAATATTCAAAAGACCTCTTCAAGTTTGCCAGATCCCACGGATATTTCACCGGGAAAGATGAGGATTTCTCTTTTGCAGATGCATTTGACGACCACTCACCGGCTTCACGCAGAGGATGCGACGCACGAGTATGGAGCTATTTCCGCCGCTTCAACAAGGATGCTGACAAATATTATGAATGGTGTGACGGATTAACCGACGAACCCATGCCGCTCTATATAGTGCCGCAACGGAAGGTCAGCCTTGAAGAGATGCAACTCAGCATGCGCGACCATTTCGAAGATACTCCCTTCAACATGACTTCCGATGTTGGCGCCGGTCCTAATAATGTGCCTTACCGCTGGCGTCCCATGGAATATGAGGTGGACGGCAAGAAATATCTTATGGAAAGAGCCATCGCCACTCAACAGACAGGATGGAGCTTCGTCAGTCAGACCCGCAACTGGCTCCCTGATGAAGTGGGCGGAGTCCTATGGTTTGGCACTGACGACACCAATACCTGCGTCTATATGCCTTTCTATTGCTCCATGACCGAGATTCCAGCTCAGTTGGATAAGGGAAACATCAACGAATTCTCTTTCGACTCAAACTTCTGGATGAACAACTGGGTGGCAAATCAGGCTTACAACCGTTATGACCTCATGATTCCCGACATCCGCAAAGTTCAGAAAAGATTGGAGGAAAAATATCAGAAAACCCGCGCTCCTAAAGAGGAACAACTGGTGGAGCTAATCAATAACGGAGATAAGGAAGCGCTTATCAAGGAAGTGAATTTTGAAGGAAGCGCTATAGCCAAGGAGGCTACCGACGCTTACAGAGATTTAGCTCAATATCTTCTGGTTCGCTTCATGGACGGAAATATGAAGAAGGTTGATGAGAACGGAAATTTCATATTTAATGAAAACGGACTTCCCGTCTATCCGGAATTCCCGGGCTATGACAAGCGCTATTACGAAAATATCGTTAAGGAGAAAGGAGACCATTTCTTAGTGCGCTGATATTCCGGCAGTATATGGAGAGTCTGATTCCTTTGGAGTTTATTGAATGGATGCGTTCGCTTGGTGCGCCCTTTGACAACGAGGATTTTTTTCGCGCGTTGGAAGGGGAGCCTGAGGTTTGTGTCCGTCTGAACCGTCGGAAGATTCTTCCGGAAAAGATGAGTTCAGATAATCAGGCTTCCGGTTATGCCCTCTCCATCTCCTCAGTTTTTGACGAAGAAGGAATTGATTTCACACCTGTTCCATGGTGTGACACGGCTTTCTACCTTTCCAAGCGTCCGCAATTCACCCTGAATCCCCTGCTCCATGGCGGTGCTTTCTATGTGCAGGATGCTTCTTCCACAATCTACGAGCGTCTTGTATCGGAACTTCTCAGACGTGATGATTTTCCACGTCCTCAGGGTGGTTTAAAGGTTTTGGATATGTGTGCCGCCCCGGGAGGTAAGACCACCGCCGTCATCAATGCTCTCCCTGACACGGCGACTGTAGTGGCTAATGAATATGTGGAGAAACGGGCCCGCATCCTTGAGGAGAATCTGATGAAGTGGGGATTCCCAAATGTGATTGTCACCAATTCGGACACTGCCGTAATTGCAGATTGCGGCGCGCTTTTTGACCTTGTGACAGTAGACGCCCCATGCTACGGAGAGGTGATGATGCGTAAGGAGGAAGAAGCCCGCAGGCAGTGGAGCCGTGGGCTGGTGGAGCAATGTGCCGCTCTCCAACGTGATATCCTTCGAAATGCAGTGCGCGCTCTTAAGCCCGGTGGGTTCCTCATATACTCCACCTGCACTTTCAATCCTGAGGAGAACGAAAGAAATGCGGAATATATTACCACCGGTTTAGGACTTAAGCCGATAGAGATATTGCCGGAGGGGGTGCCGGAGACATGCAGGAGAGTGTCGGCGGAAGTGTCGGATGTGCCTGCTCTTCGGTTTATGCCTCATATCACACGGGGTGAGGGATTGTTTGTCAGCATTTTCCGCAAAGATGATGCTGCCGGGACGGATGACGACATCCCGGACTACGCCACCCTCACGGAAAAGAGAACTAAAAAATCACGCAATCGGAATTGTAACCGTAAGAACAATAGCAAAGGGAACAATCCGGCCCGATCCGTGGACATTACTACGCTCTTGACGAGAGATTCCACCTTCATTGTCTCCGACCTTAAGAATAATGACTGGAAAGAGTCTGTTTCTGAAAAGGGGGTTGTCAGTCTATTCTCGCCGGAAGTGGAAGCCCTGAGTGAAATGTTAGGGAAAGTGAGAATCCTTTCATGCGGTGTTAAAGCAGGAGAAATCAAGGGAAAGGATCTGGTGGCGGATGCTTCACTGGCTCTGAGTGTAGCCCTTGACGGAAAGAGATTCCCGAATGTGGACTTAAGCCATGATGACGCTCTGAAATATCTCCGGCGAGAGAGTGTGACATTGGGTGCTGATTTGCCGAAGGGAATCGTGACCGTAAGCTATCGGGGAATAAAACTCGGAACCGCAAAACATCTTGGAAACCGCACCAACAACCTCTACCCTTCCTACTGGAGGATACGAAATTTATAACGTTTGGAGCATTTCAGATGTTATATATAAAAACATAGGACAAAAGAGAAAGAAATATGCAATTCAAGACTAATGCAAAATGTGTGGGATGCATGAATGCCATCATCTCAAAAATGAATGAACAGTTTCCTAACTATCGTTGGAGTATGGACCTTGACAATGCCGACAAGATTTTGGAATGTCATGGTGTGCCTGACAATGCCGAAGAGGCGGCAAGGGTGGTCAAGACTTTGGAAGAGACCGGTTTTAAGGGTTCATGGATACAGAGCTCAGATAGCCGCACCGGATATTAAACCATGTTAGAACTTAAGAATATCCGGAAATCCTACGGTAACCTGGATGTGCTTCGCGGAGTGAATCTGCGAGTGGATGATGGTGAAATAGTGGCGCTGCTCGGACCGAGCGGCGCAGGAAAGACCACGCTCCTGCAGATTGCCGGAACTCTTGACAAACCTGACTCGGGAGATGTGCTTTACGACGGCATCGACCCGATGAAACTCTCTGACAGGAAACTGGCTGAGTTCAGAGGCTCCAACATCGGATTTATCTTTCAGTTTCATGAGTTGCTTCCTGAATTTACAGCTTTGGAAAATGTAGCAGTTCCGGGACTTATCGCCCGACGGAAACGCAAGGAGGTATTCGCCAATGCTGAAAAGTTGCTGCGCGATTTAGGACTCGGAGAGCGGCTTCACCATAAGCCGACAGAACTGTCAGGAGGAGAGAAGCAACGTGTGGCAATCGCCCGCTCCCTTATCAACAACCCGCGGCTTATCCTTGCCGATGAACCCACTGGGAGTCTTGACTCGCATAACCGTGATGAGATACTCTCCCTTATCTCCGGACTGTCCAGGGAGAGAAAGCAATCTTTCCTGATAGTCACCCACGACCCCACTCTCACTGAAATCGCCGACCGGACCATTCATATAGATGACGGTAAAGTGGTGGAATCCGGGGAAGAGGAAATTCCTCTTGCATAAGCGGGGAGATTTTTGTAACTTCGCATAAAGAAACCCGAGAAGCGTTCTCCGACAAAACAGGGGAATTGACAACTCACAAAACAAAAAATAAAATGGCAGATAATCAAAACCAAAATCAGAATCAACTCCAAATTCAGCTTCGTCCGGAAGTCGCAGACGGCAAATATAGCAACCTTGCAATGATTGGACATGGACCTAACGAATTCCTTATGGACTTCATCTTTGCAGCTCCCGGCATGCCTCAGGCACCGGTGGTAAGCCGCATCGTAATGAGCCCTGAGAATGCAAAACAGCTCATGTTTGCGCTGACCGACAATATCAAGAAATTTGAAGCACAGTTTGGCGAAATTAAACCCCGCACTCCCAAGGGAGGCATGATTGGCAATAACTAAAATCCATCATAACTCCCCGGACTCTGCATCTCAGAATCCGGGGAGTTATTTTTCATCCCTTCCTTCGATACGTCAGTGATATATTCCAATACATTGTAAGAATTCCTCTTTACGTTTTAAGCAAATCAAGCCCTGATATCCATAAATAAGAATTTATTCAACAATTATACTGAATGAAAAGAAAAATATCACTATTTGTTTCAGCATTATTTCTTGCTTCACTGAATTCTTATTCGCAGTTGCCCAAGGAATATTCCCTACAGATTCCACCTTCAGAGACCGTTTTTCTAAATGACACTCAAGATGGAGAATGGGGAATGGGGGCTGTAGTGTGGACAATTCATGTTGACGGTGTAAATATTGACAGGGAGCTTGAAGAAAATGTTTGCTTATATAGAGATGGAGAACTTATAAGGACTCTTTCTCCTGCCCTTGATACAGAGATATCAATTACCTCCTTAGTGGGTGGAGCTGTCGGAAACGGATCTGAAGATCTCATTGATCCCACGGTCAGCAATCAGGTGCAGTTCAATTTTGCCGTACAAAACGCCAATTCAGATATTGAGAACCGACCGGATCCGGCATATCTTATTTCCGGTATTTATCAAATAGTTGTCCCCGAAGGACTTTTTATCGTGACTGATGAAGAAGACAATGTGACAGGACTCCCGGGAGCAGTTGTGACCTATAATTACGTAAACGAAATTCAAGAAAATAATAAATTTACTATTACACCTGAAGACAAAAGCGTCATCAAGGATCTTAAAAGAATATCTGTTTCCTTCCCGAATGCAAAGAATGTCAACTCTTTGGACTATGAATCATACGGAGGAGCCACGTTATACTTTGCAAAAGAAGGAAGTACTGAAGAGGACCGGGGTATATGGTTGCCGGGAGGAAGATTTCCTTTAATTGATCGTGCAGAAAAAGCTTTTATCTATTCATATCCCGATGAAATTATTGAATGGAATGACGGAGTTTATACGTTCACAATAGCTGCAAATACTCTCAAGATAGATAATGTGCGGTATGATAAACCAATAACGGCAATATATTACATCGGCAACGGTGATTCGAAAGTGAGACTCATAAACGGCCTTGATGCAACAGACCCCTCTCCATTCACAGTCTACTCCACTGATGGGACTCTTGTTGCCAAGGGTAGCGCATCCGTACTCTTATCTATTCCCGGAGGGCTTTACATCATAAACGGTAAGAAAATCGTCATTAAATAATCTTTGCTGAGTTATTCCGTAACTTGGTAAATAAACGTGATTAAATACTGAGCGTGTAAAACATAACGATATTATAATTTTCAACGATGGAAAACAATCTCTTTCTTTATAATTCCCTGACCCGCACCAAACAGCCTTTCCGTCCCATTCATGAAGGACACGTGGGGATGTATGTCTGCGGCCCTACTGTCTATGGCGATGCCCACCTCGGCCATGCACGCCCGGCAATAACATTCGACATCCTCTTCCGTTATCTCACATTCCTGGGATTCAAGGTGAGATATGTGCGCAACATAACTGACGTGGGACATCTGGAACATGATGCTGATGATGGTGAGGATAAAGTGGCAAAAAAGGCTCGGCTGGAACAACTTGAACCGATGGAGGTAGTTCAGTTCTACCTCAACCGCTACCATCATGACATGGAAGCTCTCAATGTGCTGTCTCCAAGTATTGAGCCTCATGCCTCCGGCCATATTATCGAACAGATTGAATATATCAAGAAGATTCTGGAGGCCGGCTATGCCTACGAATCTCAGGGTTCCGTTTATTTCGACGTAGAGAAATATAACAAAGACCATAACTATGGAAAACTCTCCGGAAGAAACATTGAAGATATGATTTCCTCCACCCGCGCTCTCGACGGGCAACAGGAGAAACGCAATCCTCTTGATTTCGCATTGTGGAAAAAAGCAGCTCCCGAACACATCATGCACTGGCCCTCTCCCTGGAGCGAAGGGTTCCCCGGATGGCATCTGGAATGTTCTACCATGGGGACCAAATATCTCGGAGAAAGATTTGATATTCATGGCGGTGGACTTGACCTTCTTTTCCCGCATCATGAATGTGAGATTGCCCAAAGCGTGGCAGCTCAGGGTCATGAGACTGTCAACTATTGGCTCCATAACAATATGATTACCATCAACGGGAAGAAGATGGGGAAATCCTACAACAATTTCATCACCCTCGAGGAGTTCTTCAAAGGCTCTCATCCCCTGCTGGAGAAAGCTTATTCTCCGATGGTGATTCGCTTTTTCATCCTTCAGGCCCATTATCGCAGTACTGTTGACTTTTCCAACGAAGCACTCCAAAGTGCAGAAAAAGCCTTGCAGAAGATGAACGACGGTTACCGCCGCCTGATGAATCTCACACCGGGCGAAAAGAAAGTTGACCTTCCCGACTTCCGTTCACAATGCTTTGAGGCTATGAACGATGACCTAAACACGCCGATAGTGATTGCCAACCTTTTCGATGCCTGCAAATATATCAACCAGGCAGCCGACGGCCTTATAACCTTGACTGAAGAGCAGATAGAATATCTTAAGAATCTTTTCCATGATTTTCTTATCGAAATAATGGGCGTAAGGATTGATTCCGATGCATCGGGAGAAGGAGACATGACACCATATCGTGGTGCGATTGACCTCCTGCTGGAAGTGAGAGCCAATGCCAAATCCGCCAAAGACTGGACAACGTCTGATCTTATCCGCGATCGTCTGGCAGCCCTCGGCTTCAACGTGAAGGATACCAAAAACGGCGTTGAATGGTCGCTTAGCTAAATGCAAGCCTGCTTGCATTTAGCCGCCGACAGGCGGGGTTCCCACCGGATTGCGACCATAATGACCTACCATGTCGGGTAGCCATTAATCTGCAGATAACCCCGATAAAAAAAGTCTAACACTTTTCACAAAGCGTTAGACCGAAACCTTAATCTTAATTTAATACTATGAAAAACACCTTACAAAGTTAATAAATTTTTTATATAA
>CAMWXI010000028.1 GCA_947178175.1 uncultured Porphyromonadaceae bacterium
CGAATAAATACGGAGTTTGTAGTCTGCTGTTCCTCTTCCGCTTCGAGTTCGTCGGCAGCCACCACCACTTCATCCCTGAACTGAGGATAAGACTTTATGATGAATCGTTGCATCAGGCGTGTAGAGACGATGCATCCGCAGAAAGCCCCGACAAGACCTACCACGGGA
Organism: uncultured Porphyromonadaceae bacterium; assembly: GCA_947178175.1. GTDB lineage: Bacteria > Bacteroidota > Bacteroidia > Bacteroidales > Muribaculaceae > Lepagella. Next base: position 169 of record CAMWXI010000028.1, read on the forward strand.
GCTACGAAAAATCCCTGACCAATCATGAAAACAATCACCAGAAGCCCCATTCCAAAGGCAGTCCCGAAGTTGGTGAGCGAGATGAACTGATATTTCTTGAAATATTGGCTGAAACGCTTATCCTGCGAAAGAGATATGATAGCTGGGTTGTCACTGAGGAAGGTCATTACGGCACCTAACGAGGCCACCCCGGGGAGATTAAACAGAGGTTTCATCATAGGGCGCAGGATATTCTCAAGGAGTTTAACAACACCGAATTCCACAAACAGACGTCCGATAGCACCGGTCACCACACATATACCCATGAGATAGAATACCGTGTCGAGGAGAAGACGATGGGCAGTATTCATAACGGTGTTGAGCATATTGGCAGTGCCCATAATATGTCCGAGATACCAGAAGAGTAGAAGAACCCAAAACAAGCAGGACACTCCGGTAGGGATAAATCGTGAAATACCTTTTTTAGGCTTTTTGTTGTTATTCTCCTTCTTCTTTTGTTCTTGAACCTCCTTGATAGCTTCGTCAAGAGCCGGAGAGGGAATATCAGGGGGGGTGCTCTTTAATTCAGAGGGATTATTGTTATTTTCAGTCATCATATTGAAGCTGTATCGGCAGATTTACGTTTGAGATTATATACATTCATAAACCATGTCACACCGACGTTCAGGAATGTTGTCTTGTTTTGCATAAAGTCAGTGTTATTCCTGTTTTTTCCCCAGGAATAGAAGCAGTCGGCATGGAGGCGCAAATCTCCGATTTTTTTACGCAGGGGATAGAATTCCACTCCGCCACCAATCATGTTGAGCTCGGTGCCGTCAAGGACACAAGCATCTGAGGTATTTCCCGAATTATTCACATCGTAAGAATACTTAGCAAAGATATTCCAGTGAGAATTAGGTCGATAAGAGAATTCAGAAACTAAGGAGCAATCTTTAAAGAAATACACCTGATGGGAGGAGGCACGGTTCATGAAGTCAAGTTCGAGAGAGCATTTACCGAAGTCAAACTTATTACCCAAAGAGATGTAGCTGATGTAATGATTCTTATACGTCTCCAAAAGGTTGACGGAGTATAGGGCATGGAAGAAATCATGTTTGCCGTCATAGTAGAGGTTGTAGGCATACATATTCCTATTTTCCTTAGTGAAGAAAGGACTTTGGGTCACCTGAAATTTGAGTTGGTCAGATGGAGTCAGATTATATCCGATAGAGGCCCCCATCTGATAGCAGGGTATGTTGCCGGTGAAAACCGAGAAGTCATAAATATTTATAGGATTCCGGTCATATTCCCATCCGCCGATAGCCACCACCTGTTTACCGGCAGAGAAGTCCCAGTTTTTAATCTTATAATCAAGATATATCCAGTCGGTAGAATCAAAGAAATTGCCATCGAAGGTAGACTTGTTGAATCTCTGTCGCCAGGAGTAGGAAAGTCCGGGAATGATATTTCCGTCCACACGGAGCATGAAATATTTTCCTGCAAATCCGGAGTTTGAGTTGTCAATATCCTTGTTGTTCCATGTCTGTTGGAAATCAACGCGGGCATCCAGACGAACGTTAACGATGTCAGAAGCATCGCTTTGAGCAATAGCGGTCATAGCCAGAAGGGAAGTGACCGAAGTGAAAAGAATTCGTTTCATAGGTATTGATTTTGTGGACGGACTCTAACTTGAGTCGGCAGCTGAAGAAAGAGGGGAGAGTTGAAAGGTTTGACAAAATTACGTCATTAATCGAAGCTATGCAAGAAAATAATTTATTAATTGAAGGATACTGCTTGAGCCGGGGATAAAGCTTTACTTATCAATCAACACAGACAAAGGAGTAATTGTAACCTTATAAGGAGAGGAGGGTTTACGGGAAGGTTGACTCTTAATATAGTGAAAGCTTTTTTGTTTGTCCCATGATTTTATTTCGGCCATACGGGTTTCTCCGGCAGGGATATACAGAATAATTTCCTCGGTTCGTTTGTGAAGTTGACGATTATCGGGAGTTAGATAATTAATATCAAGAGTAATTCCGGAGATATTATGGTCGGATTTGTTAGAAATGAAGAAGGATTCCACGGAGGAAGAAGCATGTTTGTCGTAGCCTGAAAGAATAATAAGTCTTAGAATGGAGGAATCGTTCTTGGCAACCGGTCCTTTCGTCAGTTGTGTGGACAGATTCTTTTCTTTAGCTTTTTTGTCAGGATTTAGTTTGAATCCTACTTTTTTAGCAGATACAATGTTATACGGAGACTCCTCATGCAGCATATCGAAGAAATGGAGATCTTCGACAATGAAAGAGAAGGCAAATAAGATAAGTATACGGGTGAGGAATCTCATAATGAAGAAGAAATAGTTATAGATAAATCGGTCTCCTGCGAGAATTTCCGTTGCCGTCGTAAGAAGGATAAATTCTCTTCAGCCCGGTTTTGATTTTATCAGCAGGATTTTCAGTTTTCAGTCTGAAGAGTCTGCGCAGATGTGAAGGAAGAAAACCAAAAGGATTGAATGAGAATTTAATTTTAAATTTATCAACGAAAATAGCCTCATCTTTTTCAGAGAAAGAAGCTAATGCATCCTTAGAAGCACAGAGTTTCCCGTTCTTTACTGAAGTGAATATGTTCAATTTAAATTCGCCGGTTTTCAGGGATGGACTGAGCGTTCCGAGTCTGTCGCCGGGGGAGAGGGTGCAATTTTCACTGTCAATAATCCAGATGCCGAAAGAAGAGGCATCTTCATCATCGCGTACTATAAGAACCTGCACGTTGAATTCCGGATATTCCCATAGTCCTTCCGGATCCATGAGAGGGGCCTTGTCACAATAGGCACGGGCGGCAACAGGGTCTGCGGTTATTGTCGGTGGATACTTTTCACTCCTTTTTCCCATGGCATCTTGAGAAGCCATAAGGAAAAGTGAAAGAAAGAGGGGAATGATAAAAGATGCACAATGCATATTGAGAAAAATTGAGGAAATCCTATAACACCGATTCCGACATTCAGGGAGAAAGAAAAGTCTTGTGATTTCGATATTAAAAGATGTCAAAGGGGGTGGTAGACATTATTGTTTAGTGCTGAAGGTGTAAGAAAGACCGAAGCTAAGAATCTCCTTAAACATCCAGTAATGCCAACGAGATGAATTAAAATCTGAGGAAGAGTCAAAACGGGGATGGAGATAAAGCTGGGTTGAAAGGAATTTATTGATATTGAAATTCAAAGTATTTTCCCAATCGGCCAGGAAATAATGGTAGTCAGAGAAAAGGAAGACCCTTGAAGTCCAGGAAATATTGTCAGAAATATTCCAGGTCATGTTAGCCTCTGCATTGGAACCGATTTCAGAATGAGTCTTTCTTCCCGGGAGGATATTATACTGAGTAGGATCAATATCGGATGCAATACAAGTCTTGAGGTTGTATGAAATAGGGGCGATAGAGGCAGAGAATTTAAATGTTTTCTTTTCGTTCTGGGCGGTATAGGTCATACCAAGACCGAGGTTGAAAGTCCCCGGAGAGAGAAATGCTCCCGAACGAAGGTTTGAATTTTCAGGATATGCATTAAACAGGGGAGTATTAATCTGCAGGTTAAGAGAATAGAACCAATGATTAAATGCTTTAATACCGGTTTTCAGGCTGTACAGGAAATTATCTTGCGAAATGGAATAGCGATGCAGGGCCTCTTTCGGGTTGGAGTTGATGCCAAGTTTATAGGATAGAGCACTCTGAAACAGGAGATTCGGCTTGAAGTTAGTGTTGAGGTCAACATTCCATACAAAGTTAAAAAGTAGAGCAAGGTAATTATTGCCACCTTGGTACCAGTTAGTGCTTATAAAGGCTTGGGAGAACTGCAGACCGGTATTAAAGAAATGAAGCCAATAGCGTTTATCAGTCTTAAATTCCGGGATTAAAGCGTTTGAGGGATCAATTTCCGGGAGGTCAAGTTTCTTTAGATAACCATAGAAAGATTTGTCCTCTTCAGGCAATCGTGGAGGTTCCGGAAGTCCCCAATAGGAATTGTAGATATATTGAGGATTGTTGACCATAAAGATTTGTTCCATGTCGGCCTGAATTCTCTGAGCACGCAGAGCAATGACGAGCCATTCCGGGATGGAATTCAAATCAACAGGAGATTGATTTCCCGGTTCGGCGGGGTTATTTTCAGAAACAGTGGTTTCTTCTGCAACGATTTCCTGATACGGGATAGGGGTGGCTTCAGTTTCTTCTCTTTCTTCAAGAATAATGGTTTCGGCTGTTGAAGATACTTTAGGATAAAGAATTGCAACAATCTGATTGATTGAAAGAGGAGAATAAGAAGCTATGGGATTGGAAACGGATCTGTATCCTTTGAAGATAAGTGGCTGGTCAAGATTCAGAGGATTTCTGACATAATATTCATTCACGGCAGAGTCCGGGCGGATAGAGTTGATCATTTCTGCTACAGCCGAATCCATATGGCGAATAGAGTCGCAATGATGACATAACTCAGCAACTTCTTCTTTCAATCCGATTTCAGAGGTGGAGAGATGAGAGTGGGCTCCGGCACCTAGGGAGAGCGCTAATGAGCAAATAGAGAAAGCAGTTAAACGTCTCATAATTGTGGAATTTTATATTATCCTAAGTACTGATGACTCGGGATTAGGAAGTAAATTTATATTGATTAAGAATTATGATGGTTATTTTGAGCCTTTTAACAAGGAATCATACTGATCTGAATTTATCAGCTTAAGAGCCTCTTTGAAAATGGGGTCATGTTCGTTAAAGACTTTAAAATAGGATCGGTTGTCGTATATATCGCGTGCAATAAGAGCTTTAATCACCATTTCAAACAGTGGTTTACTCTTTTCAAATTCGTCAGTGTTGAATTCCACTTTTTCATCTTCACCGAGTTTCACGAGTTGGTCAAGCATATCTTTAGAAACGGAGAAACCACGATTAAAATCGTCATCAGTCTTAAATTTTTTCTTAAGTTCCTTGCGGTTTTCGTCAACATAAGATATCACATAACGGTTAATCAGCCCTTTGGCCATAATATTACGATAATATTTAGTGTATTCAGTGGTATCCAGTGGTACGAATCTGTCGGGATATATACCACCGCCGCCATAAATGGAGCGACGGTTCTTAAGGGTTTCGACTTTAAGGGAGTCAATGAACTTTACAGAGTCAGGATGCATTAGTTCCCCACTGTTGAAACGATTAAGCATATCCTCATTATATTTCTTTTGGTTCCCCTTTTCGTAAGGTTTTTGAATGTCGCGTCCTGTGGGAGTATAGTAGTGAGCAACGGTCAGACGCATCATAGAGCCGTCAGGGAAAGGGATAGGGCGTTGTACGAGTCCTTTACCGAATGTGCGGCGTCCAACGATAAGACCGCGGTCATAGTCCTGAATAGCTCCTGAAGTGATTTCAGAGGCTGAAGCAGAATATTGGTTTGCCATCACCACGAGTTTCCCCTTATCAAAGAGAGGCGCGCCACCGGATGGTAATGTATAGTTGTCATGTCTGTCAGAAGCACGGCCCTCCGTGTATACTGCTAAAGAGAAGGGGTCAAGGAGTTCCCCGAGTATCTCTACAGCAGCGTTGAGATAGCCGCCGCCATTATCTGTAAGGTCAAGAATAAGTTGAGACATCCCCTGCTTCTTCAGTTTCTTAACTGCCTCGGCAAATTCCTTGGCAGTGTCTGCTGCAAACTTGTTAAGGCGTACATATCCCGTCTTATCATCAACCATATATGCGGCATCCACGCTATATATAGGAATATCATCGCGTGTGATTCGGAAGTTAATAGTATCGGGTCGGGCATTGTCAACCCGGAGCACTGTAATATTGACGTTGGTGCCTTTAGGTCCGCGGAGGCGTTTCATAATATCGGAGTTTTTCATCTTCACTCCGGCAATTGCAGAATCGTTAACTGCAATAATTCTATCACCCGGAAGGAGTCCGACTTTTTCTGAAGGCCCCCCGGCAATTGTTTGAATCACATAAAGAGTGTCCTGATTCATATTAAATGAGATGCCGATACCGCTAAAATTACCTTCCAGAGGCTCGTTAAGTTCGCGAGTCTCTTCAGGAGTGGAATAAGAAGAATGAGGATCAAGCTGTTCTATCATTCCTCTTATGGCGTCTTCCACAAGCTTATTTTCGTCAATAGTATCCACATAAAGCTGATTAATAGCCGCTTCAGCCATACGCAGTTTGTATTCGGCAGGGTATTGGGCAGTGAGGGTGAGAGCACAAATACCAACGAAGAAGAGAATGAAATATAGTGTGAATTTAGATTTCATATACTTAACCTGAAGATAATTAAATTATAACTTTGGAATCCAGTTGCCGGGATTAATGTTAAAATGCTTTAACTCCCTGATCATAGAACTGCTGACGAAAGATAGAGAAGGACGGCAGGGGAACAGCAAAGTCTCCACACCAAGCACTTCAAGGTTTACATCAGAGAGTTTTTTTTCATATTCAAAATCAGCGGAATTGCGTATACCACGAATGATGCATGTGGCACCGGTGCGTTTCACAAGATCAGCGGTAAGTCCATAATAAGTCATAACTTCTACCCGACTGTAATTCTCAAAAAGAAGTTCAATTTCCTTTACATTCTGAGGCACATTAAAATCCTCGGGGTCTGAATCAATGGGAGAAATTTGTTGCTTTTCAATATTAATTCCGACAGCCACAATGACTTTGTCAAAAATCTTCAGCGCGCGTTCCACGATGTCGAGGTGTCCTGTGGTAAACGGATTGAAGCTTCCCGGGAAAATAGCGATAGAACTGTTCATATCAGATTTCTGAATCGTCCTCAAGAACGAGATTGTCAATGATAAAGTTTTGGCGATCCATAGTGTTTTTGCCCATATAAAATTCCATGAGAGCTTCCGGATTGTCGCCACTTCTCAGCACTACAGGGTCAAGTCTCATATTTTCGCCGATAAACTCCTTAAATTCGTTTCCGTTGATTTCACCCAACCCTTTGAATCGTGTGATTTCCGCCTTGTCGCCGAGTTTTGCAATTGCGTTGATGCGTTCCTCGTCAGTGTAGCAATAATAAGTGTCCGGTTCGGATTCTCCATCTTCTTTCTTCTTACGTGAGCGGGAAGAATTATGACGTCGTGCCAGCTCCTTATTGCGAACACGGAAGAGGGGAGTCTGCAGGATATAGACGTGCCCTTTCTTCACGAGGTCCGGGAAGAACATCAGGAAGAAAGTGATAATCAATAGGCGTATATGCATACCGTCAACATCTGCATCGGTGGCAATGATTATTTTATTATATCTCAGCCCTTCAATTCCATCTTCAATATTCAGAGCAGCCTGAAGCAGGTTGAACTCTTCATTCTGATATACCACTTTCTGAGTAAGCCCGTAGGAATTAAGCGGCTTTCCACGCAAAGAGAAAACGGCTTGAGTCTCGGCATTTCTAACTTCTGTAATGGTGCCTGTGGCCGAGAGACCCTCAGTGATAAATATTGACGACTGATCTCTCAGGTCTTCTTTATTTCTGTTTTTAGCCGCATCGTTGAAATGAATTCTGCAGTCTCGGAGTTTGCTATTATGAAGAGATACCTTTTTAGCCTTTTCGCGTGCCAGTTTTGTGATTCCAGCCATTGCCTTCCGCTCTTTCTCACTTGCCGTGATTTTCTGTATCATGATGGCGGCATCGTCAGAGTGTTTGTGAAGATAATCGTCAAGCTCTTTCTTGATAAAGTCTCCTACAAACTTATTGACGGTCAGAGGTGAGTTGGGAGCGACTTCCTTGCTGCCAAGTTTGGTTTTGGTCTGTGATTCAAAGACAGGCTCCTGAATACGCACGCTGATTGCAGCAACCATTCCATTGCGAATGTCGGTAAATTCAAAACTTTTGCCTGAGAATTCTTTAATGGTTCGTGTGACGTGTTCACGAAAAGCTGAGAGGTGTGTTCCCCCTTGGGAAGTATGCTGACCATTGACGAAAGAATAATATTCTTCCCCATACTGGTCCGTGTGAGTAAGCACCACTTCAATGTCTTCCCCTTTCAAATGAATAATAGGATATAGGGGAGAAGATGTGAGATTTTGTTTTAGGAGATCGAGCAGACCGTGGCGGGATATATTTTTTTTCCCGTTAAGGAAAATCTGCAGGCCAACATTAAGATAAGTATAATTGTTGACCATCGTCTCGACAAAGTCAAGATTAAAGTGATAGTCGCGGAAGAGTGTGGCATCGGGGATAAACCGGATAAGGGTGCCATGCTCTTCGCGGGAGGGGAAAGGTTCGCTGAGGGAGATAAGTTCGCCCTTACGAAATTCAGCTTTAACGCTTTGCCCTTCACGGAAGCTCTGTACGTCACATTCAAGCGAAAGAGCATTCACAGCCTTAAGACCCACACCATTCAGACCAACAGACTTCTGAAATGACTTATCGTCGAATTTACCGCCTGTGTTGATGTCGGAGGCAACTTCCTTTACTTTGCCAAGGGGGATTCCCCTGCCATGGTCTCTGACGGTGACTTCTCCGGTCTCCGTATTGATATTGATATCAATGCGTTTCCCGGCCCCCATATTGAATTCGTCAATAGAGTTGTCAATTACTTCTTTCAGAAGGACATATATTCCATCTTCAGAATGAGAGCCGTCTCCGAGCTTACCGATATACATACCCGGGCGACGGCGAATATGTTCGTTCCAGGCAAGCGTCTGGATGGATTCGTCATTATAGTTGGCAAATGCTGTTTCAGAAAGTTCGGCCTCCACCTCTGTGGAGGCAGGTTCGAGATTAAGCCGGTCTTCTGAAAGCAGGGGATTATCAAATATATCGTTATTATCAGTCATTGAAATGTTCTCTTCTATTGTCAATGACAAAGTTACAAAATTCTTGGCAACTTAGACTTCATCTCACAAAAAATGTTAACGCAATGGAAGTCGCGTTAACATTTTTTGTGAGATGAATGATTAAAGGCCCTTCCCTTACAATTTATTGAGGACCCGGGGAAGCAGGTTACGGATAATATCTCCGAATTTCACACGATAACTCTTTGCCGCCGGGTCATAGGATTTAATAATACCCTCGCCAAACACCTTATGGGATACAACAGTGCCGGATTGCCACACTTCATCCTTAGCACCGAATATTTCATCGTTAAGTACTTTGACCATGGAGCGTGTTCCTTCCAGAAGTTTTGGATCAGGGTTTCCTTCAATATCAAGCAGACTCGTGTCAATCTCCCCAATGAACCGGGAAGGATATTTCAAAGCTCCCGTATCGTTAAGGTATCCTTCTGACTCTGAAAGATAAAGCATATCGCAAGCACGAGTGACAGCCACATACATCAGTCTTCGCTCCTCCTCTTCACCGTCTTTGCGCCGTTCTCTTATTGAGCGATGATTGGGGAACACCCCTTCAGTAAGACCTATAATGAAAACACACGGGAATTCAAGACCCTTTGACTGATGGATGGTCATCAGACGAACATTTGAGCCATCTTTTTCAAAATCAGGGTTGGTGTATAAGGCTATCTCCTGAAGATAATGTCCGGCATCGGTCTCATCTTCGTCAAAGCGTGTCAGCTCAAATTCCTTCATGGAGTTGATGAGTTCAGCAATATTTTCAAGACGTTCTTCAGTCTCATCAGTGCGATACATGTCTGCAAGGCCTGAGTTTTTCATCAGCCAGTCAGTGAGTTCAGACACCGGTGTTTCCGCTGAAAAAGTTCTGGCACGTTCAATCAGCTCCACAAACCTACGGATTGAAGGCCGGTTGAAATCTTTATCATCAATATGCTTTCGAAGAGTTGTATATAGCGGAAGACCTTCAGCCTCTGCACGGTCGCGTAATTTTCCAAGAGTCACAGCCCCGAACTTTCTTGAAGGTACGTTGGCAATCCTTGAGAAAGCGAGATCATCGTTGTCAGAGACAGTAATTTTCAAATAGCTGATAATATCTTTAATCTCCCTGCGCTCAAAAAATCTCACCCCACCCCATACGGTATAGGGAATCTGTTCCTTAAGAAGGGCTTGCTCTATATTACGAGAGAGGAATGAAGAACGATAAACGACTGCAAAGTGATGATATTTGGCGCCGTCTTTTATTTCTTTAGCAATTGTTGATGCCACAAAAGCCGCCTCTTCTTTTTCACTCTTGCAATGGTGGTAGGTTATTTTCCTCTCATTAAGGCGCGAGGTGAAGAGTTCTTTGGGGACACGGTTCTGATTATTGGAAATAATAGAGTTTGCGGCATCCAGGATGTCCGGTGTCGACCTGTAATTCCGGTTAAGGATAATGTCAGTCCGGGCTTTGAAGTCAACAAAAATTCGCGGATTGCCGCCGCGCCATTCGTAGATAGCCTGGTCAGGATCTCCTACTACAAACAGATTCCCATGGCGTTGGGCCAGAAGATGAAGAAGTTTCCAGTCATCTCCACTCAAATCCTGTACTTCATCAACCATAATATAGTTCAACTTATCAGTCCAATAGTCATAGGCTTCCGGATAATGGGTCAGGATATGAATCGTGAAATAAATCAGATCATCATAATCGAGGGCATATTGCTTCAGCTGGAGTTTAAGATAACGCTCCTTAGCATCCCGGACTTCCGTGTCAGAGCCGGGCATGAGAAAATTAGTAATGTATAAATCAGGTTCGTATCCTTTCAGTTCGGCAATACCTTTAAGGAAGCGTTCGGCAGTGGTACGTTTCCGGTCAATGCCAAAATCCTGCATGGCTTGTTTAGCCAATCCTTTAGCATCCTCCTCATCAATAATCAGGAAATTCTTAGGATAGCCGATTCTGTATATTTCGCGACGCAGGAATTTAACGCAGAAGCTATGGATAGTGCAGATAAAGTCGTTCACACTTCCGCTATCCACCATTTTGGCAATACGGTGCTTCATCTCCTGAGCGGCCTTGTTGGTGAAGGTGAGGCAAAGGATATTGGAGGGAGAGATTCCTATTTCGTTGACGAGATAAGCAAAGCGGTGGGCAAGTACGCGAGTTTTTCCGGAGCCCGCTCCGGCAACAACCCTGACACGCCCCTCAGTAGCTTCAACAGCTTCTCGTTGGTGGTCATTAAGTCTCATTCAGAATATATCAGTGCAGTAGCGTAGGCTGAGATTCCCTCCTTTCGGCCGGTGAATCCCAGTTTTTCAGTTGTAGTGGCTTTTACGGAAACCCGAGATATGTCTACCTCCAGTATTTCTGCTATAACAGCGCGCATCTTAGAAATTACAGGAGCTAATTTGGGCGCTTCCGCACATATAGTCAGGTCTACATTACCTATTTTAAACCCATTGGACTTCAGTATGAGAAGAGTCTCTTTAAGTAGGATTTTGCTGTCGATTCCTTTAAATTTCGGATTGGAATCCGGGAAATGCTTTCCTATGTCTCCAAGAGCAGCAGCGCCGAGAAGCGCATCGCAAAGAGCATGAAGAGCTACATCTGCGTCGCTATGTCCAAGAAGTCCGAAATTATGGTCCAGTCTTATGCCACAGAGCCAAAGTTCGCGATTCTCCACCAACTGATGGACATCATATCCAAGCCCAATTCTAAAATCGGCCATACAATTAAAATCAGCGTTTACGACGTCCGAGGAGGTCACGAAGACCATCCATGTCGAAAGTCAGAGTAAATCTTAAAGTCTGGTCAAGAGGACTGCTCTGAGCAGTGGCAAGCATATAAGAAGCGTCAAGCTGCACGACATTCAGAGAGAAACCTGCACCGAAGGCAAAATATGAACGACCACCCTTGTTTGAATTCTCATAATTATAACCCGCACGGACGAAGAATTGCTGATTGTAGGCATATTCCGCACCGAAAGAGAGTCCGATTTCCTCTAATTCTTCTTTAAATCCTCCGGGAGCGTCTGAGAAACTCTTGAAGATTGCTGAGAATGGAGACATCTCATCCCATTTGTCAAGGGCAGTCTGATAATCAGCCTGACCTTCAGGAGTAGTCATGTCAAAATCGCTGGTCCTGGGTTTTGTCGGCACCAGAAGTTTGTTAAGGTCAATGCCGAGAGAGAGCGAATGATAATCGGCAAGAGGGAACATGAAGTTGGCTCCAAGACGAAGATTAGTCGGGAGGAACGCATGAGTCGTGCCGTGGTCGTAGCTGACTTTCGTACCGATGTTAGAAATGTCAAAACCCCATGAGAATTGACATTCATTACGGCCAACCATAGGATAAGTGACAAAATATCCGGAGATGTCAGCGGAGAAAGCATTGGCAGCCGTATTTGTTTCTCCGGAGGTCGTGTCCTCGTATGATAGGTCTGAGAGGATATATCGTAATACTACACCCATAGAGAACTTCTCGGAGAGTTTACGGGAATATCCTACGTCAAAGGCAAATTCGTATGGGTTGATTGTCTGAGTTGTAATATTCCCTTCAGTCATTGAGACCTCACCAAGGGAAAAATAGCGAAAAGAGGCGGAGAGCGCCTGATTATCACCTTGTCCCAGTTTCCAGTAGCCTGCAAGATTGGCCAGGAAAATATCATTTACAATCTTACGCAACCAGGGTGTGTATGAAAGAGAGAGTCCCCCCTGACTGTAGGCGAAAGCATACTTTGACGGATTCCAGAACTGAGAGTTCATATCAGGGTCAGTTGCTGCACCAAGATTACCCATGGAGCTACCGCGAGCATCCGGCGCAATGCTTAGAGTTGTGACGCCTGTTTGTACGGGATTGAACTCATTCTTCCCGATGTCGTCGTCGGCAAAAGCTGAGATAGCGCCCAGGGATACGAGCGAGAGGGTGAGTGCCGACTTATAGAGAGTGTTACGTTTACAAAACATGATGCAAGGTTTAATAAAGGAGAATGTCAATTTAAAAAACATAATCCTGCTGCTCTAATAGTAATCGTGCAGTTGAATCCTGCAACGTGAAAGTTACATATAATTAAACGAAGAGGTAGCCTTATTATTGTGAAAATCGCTGATAGTCGGAGTCGAATATCAGCGATTTTCACTATGATATGATTAGACTTTAAATCAATTAGATTAACGGGATGTCGATAGCATCTGAATGGCCGTTATTTCCGGAATTTGAATTCTCAATGATATATGCCTTGTAGTGGCCGGAAGCAATCTTTCTTCCGGAAGAACTTCTGCGGTTCCAGGAGAATGTAGAACCGGAGAATTCCTCAGAGTAAATAGTTTCTCCGTTAGCATTCATAATATAGATAATGCTTTTTGAGGGAGCTTTTTCAGCAAATGATAATACTACTTCATCATCAGAAATTTCATCAATCATCAAGGCATATTCAGGGCGCAGGGGAGCATAGGTGAATATTATTTCCTGTTCCGCTTCATTTCCGGCGGCATCTTTCACCTTTACACGGGCTGTATGGTTACCGTAGGAAAGTCCATGCAGCCTGATTGAGCGTTTGTATGAAAGATTGTCGGGGGATACTATAGCCTGAGAATTAAGGCCCTGACGATGTTCCTTTCCGTCAATATAGAAGAAGAATCCGCGGGACATAGGGGAGTCGCTGAGGTTAAGCGCATAATTGTCTGAAACCTGCAGGTCAACAGTGGCATTTTCAGAATCAAAGCTGATGGAATCAATAGAGGGTGCAATGTTATCTTCATCTTCTGAAGATGAGGCATTTCCGTTTGCCACATAATCAACATATATTGCACCTCCCGCACCCATACGGGTTTCAGGATTGTAGGCGGAGAGTTTAACGGAGCACTTATTCCCTACGAATTGAGCGGCAGAAGAGGGAATGGCAAGTTCAACTTCAAATATGCCGTTATTAACCTCTGCTACTCCAAGAGTAAGCTGAGTATCCTCATATTTGATTTTGGGAGAGTCCTTAGTCTGATTGGTAATAAGGTTCTGGCATTGGAGGGTTAAAGCGGGTTCGAGCACACGCACTACCACCTGTCCGTTGAAAGAATTGTCAAGGACGTTGGAAGAGTCAGTGATGATACCTTTGACAGTCACTTTCTCACCAGGCACAAGAGATATCTCAGCAGCTTCGGAAACCGATATATTCTGCAAGGGAAGAGGTATTTTAACAGCCGGGTCTCCAATGAGCTGATAAGAGAGTTCGTTGAGTATAGAAGAACCGGTCTTTGTGTTTGCATAAATCTCACCGAGAGTCGGAGCAGAAGTGCGATAAGGCGCCTGGCTTGAGTCATATTTGCGATACATGCAGTTAATGAATGACTTGTAGAATTCAAGATTCTGAGCAGCCCAGGATTCGCGCGAAGCCATAATGGATGCTATGGCACCTCTGGGAGAGCGTGTCACGATAGTTTCTCCCAATCCGGTACGATCACGATCGGAATTTGAAAGTGAGCAACCTGCAAAGCCAATCACGGGGAGGAAATCGTTGGTGAGCTGGTTGGCGTGGCTTGTATTGAAGAAGAATGGCTTCTGGGTGAGCATTGTCTCAGCTCCATGGCCAAAATAAATCATCATATTTGCACCATTGTTAAGCGCTGAGATAAGCTTATTGCGGGCATTGTCATAGCCGTATGCTTCAAGTGCAATTGGAGTTGTGATTGTAGAATTTCTGTCATGGCTATATAGCCAATTCACAACTTCAAGCATCTGATTGTCGTGAGTGTGATTGTCTCCATCGCCACCGACGCCCACAAATCTGTTGAGATAATAGGCATAGTCATCACGATTCAGATAGCTTTCCAGCTTCTTGATGAAATTGTCCATTTCAACTTCATATTTGAAGGGGAGCATGCCCACACCGAGATTTATCTCAGTTTTTTCAAGGGTCCTTTCCGTGATGAATTCTTCCATGATGCCGATATAGTCATTAGCATGGTATGCACCGGCTGTGATAGAAGTGGCCGCATACTGATAAGCGATAAGAAAATCCAAAGGATTACGACCGCTCTCAATACCACGGATATCAGCTGTAATTGGTCCTACAAGGAGAACATTTTTAAGCTTTGTCTTTCCTTTATAGAGCATATAAGCAAGCGAGCGATAGGCGGTAGCATCGGGTACGCCCTGAGAAAACTCGTTGTAACATTCCTCATTTGTAGCCACAACCACTTTTATCCCATCCTTCTGACGATGGAGGTCGGCAAGACGTTCGGATGCTTCCTTGAATTTCGGAGTAGTGATGATGAGCAGATCCGCACCTTCTACGCTATGAGCATGAAGGTTCTGGTTTGTCACATCCTTAACAGCATCTTCATATCCGCAGATCTGGAGCTGAGGACGACTGGTGTCTAACAGAACAAGATCGCTATAAGTTGAAACACCCCATATTTTTGCAGTTCCAACTCCGGCTTCCATCTTAATTGTCAGCTGAGTGGGAGATAGAGGGTCAGTAACATCCCAAAGGGTATAGGATGATGCATCGGGGAAAGATATTTTCATATTCTTACCACGAGCCATTCCGGGTATGGCAAATTGGGTCTGAGCTGCTTCACCTTCCGCAATGTTGTCAAGAGAAGGAATTTTTGCGCTGTAGGAGAGGGTCCAGAAGTCAATATTGTCGTAATCCGGGTTAGTGGCATTATGCTGGAAGAAGAGTTTTGTTTTGTCTGTCACCAGTTCAAATTCCACTACGTTTGGAGAAAGAGCGGAAAAATACGATGAAGGATTATCCTGTGGGGCGTATGACATGAAAGAATCAGCCCCTTCAATTCCAATAGAGATATTGGTAGCACTCTTATTGGTAATATACGCATCATAACGGAGATAACCTTTAGTATCAGGCTTAGCATCCCTGAGGTCAATATCCCATTCCGCTTTGTTGTCCGGGAAATCAGAAATTTTCTCTCCCCAGAAGAGCTGTCCTGAAGCAGTGGTGTTTTGTTTCAGGTCTTTCTCATGGTGGATATATTTGACAACCGATGTAACCTCCTGGAGATTTTTAAGATTCTCGGATTTTTCTGAAAAGATATAGTTCACCGGTTGAGAATCAGTCAGGAAATAATATCCATAGTCAGAATATATATTCTTTGATTTGCGCTCGAAATAACCACCTAATGGATTGGAAGGAAGGCTTTTGAAGTTGAGCTTGTCAACGCCTTGTCCATAGAAATAGATTTTATTCCCTTTATGGAGAACCTTGACAGATGAAATGTCATCATAGATAAGAGCGCCGCCGCTACTTAAAACAAAGGAAGCGTCAAGCATACTTCCGCCGCGACCGAAGACTGAAACATCGGCGGGGTTTTCAAATCCCATGTTTCTGAGAGCTTCGTAAGAGATCTCATATACACCGGTTTTGTCGACGCTGATTTTTACCCACTTGCCTTCAGCCAATACCGATTTATTGGCATAGAAATCTGTGGGAAGTTCTGCTGAAGCTACTCCCGGCACAAGAAGTGAAAGCAGGAAAGAGAAGTACAATTTATTCATTTTGTCAAAAATATTTCAAATATTCTGGCTCCGGACTCACGGAAGGAATGTCATTGGTTATTGCATTTCGGATTCAAAAACATCGCAACCGGAAAGAGCGGAAAGGTTAGTTCATTTTATCTTGAAAGAGAGTAAGTTTTTATCATTTATATTAAGTTTGACGGATTCTTCTCTCAGCGCCGGAATCCCATCGGGGTTTATTCCGGCCAGAAGAAGTTCCCCAATATTTATCGTGTTTGCAGAGCTGACAAAAACAAGAAGTATTGGAATTCCTGATTTAAGATTGTTTAATTGC
>CAMWXI010000029.1 GCA_947178175.1 uncultured Porphyromonadaceae bacterium
TCAGGCTATCTTCCTGACGCCTTACCGCCTCATACATTCCCGCCATTTCAAAAAACATACCGTTTACCACCCCTGAACGGATAGCTGTCAGAGTATCCTCACCCAGGAGGGGGGTAGCCCCAGCGGCATCCACCAATGGCAGTGCGGCTGTGGCATCATTTAAGACCTCAAACCGCAGTCGGAGTCCAGGCGAGATATTCCCACCGCGAAACATTCCCCGACTATCCAGAAGGTCAAGCGTCAGAGCAGTGCCGGCGTCAGCAATCAGGATGTTTCTCCCCGGAGACAGCATTGCTGCACCGCAAGCAGCAGCAATGCGGTCAAGCCCTAAAGTAGCAACGCCTTTATATCCGTTCTCAATCGGAAGAGGAGTCTCCCGATTGAGAATAAGAAAACTGTCTCCCAATTCAGTCTCCAACATCGACACTACTTCATTGTCAGATACTCCGACCGCACAATAGCAGCCTGCATCGGGCTTATATTCACTTACAGCGGCATGGAGCAGTGAAAGGTCAGTATGGGGAATATGACATTCCTCAACCACTCTCATGTCTGAAGTACGGATAAAAGTTGCCTTCAACTGAGTATTCCCTTGGTCAACTGCTACAAACATATCCTAAGAATATTTCTATCCCTATCTATTATTGTTGGCACCTTTATCAGGCTGCACCCCCTCCTTCTTCTCCTTTTTCATCCTGAAAGAAATCATCCAGGAAGTGACGAGCTGCAGGAAAGCGCCCACAAGAGAGAACAGGATTGTCTCATGAAGGATTTTCAGAGGGCCGACCATTATGATTACTCCGGGAGTTGCCGGAAGATACTTCATATCATTGTAGAACCAGAAGAAAGCGGCGAAGCAGAAAGCAACCCCTGCCCAGAATTCCTGACGGCGGAGTCTGCGCAATCGCAGAGAATCCTTAGAATCGTTGACATTTACGATACGTGCCACTATGTAGATCAAAGCACCGGCAGCATAAATCCATTTCAAGAAAGAGAGGTTTCTGATATCATCCATGCCGGCAAAAGGAGCCACCAACGACACCGCTATAAATATCAGTCCGAAAGAGGCTATTCCCTCCACCTGACGACGACGCTTTTCTATATTATCCGATAATATCATCTTTTAAAATTTAATCAGCAGGATTAGTGATTATGAACACATCTTCCGTAGGGCGCTGCATCCTGAATTGCTCGCGCGCCATATATTCCAAATCGGCTTTCCCCGACTCTATTGCAATGCGGTGAATACGATAATACTCTGCCGAATCCCTATTAGACTTTATCTCCTCGCGAAGCTGATTGATTTCTTTCTCATATTTCATATTCAGGGCCATTGAAGTCTCCTCGTTAAAATATAACAGGAGCACCACTATCGAACCGATAATGATAATCGGGAGATGAGACCGACGTCTTACCCAAAAGTTTGCTTTCTTCAATTTCCCCATATTTATACTCTGTCAGATTAGCTACAAAATTAATTATAATCTCCTGAAAATCCACATCAGGAACAAAAAATTATGCTTTTTTAGTCCTCCCGACGATAACTTTTTCCAAAACTTTGTTATAGATATATAAGCATCTCATTTCAGACTGCTTCAATCGTTCCACTGAGAGGTTCCGCTCCTGAATCCCCGACGATTAAGAGAGTATCCCTCATAAAACCTATAAACTATGGCTGATTCAACATCTTTCAAACAGCGACTTCTCGGATTACAAGGTAATCTCATGAACTTTGCATATCAGCTGACCACCTCACGCGAAGCAGCTCAGGATCTCGTTCAGGACACAACACTCAAGGCCCTTGACAATGAGACCAAATACATTGACAACACCAACTTCAAGGGGTGGGTCTTCACCATAATGCGCAATATCTTTATCAACAACTATCGTCGTCAGGTACGGAGCGCAACGATTGTAGATACAACTGAAGACCTCTACCACCTTAATATATCTCAGGAATCCGGATTGTCAACACCGGAAGGTTCCTACGCGGCTAAGGAGATTTCGGAAGCAATAAGCTCTTTCTCTGAAGAATATCGCGAACCTTTCTCCTTGTATGTTGCAGGATATAAGTATTCGGAGATTGCCGAACGCATGTCTCTCCCGTTAGGAACAGTTAAGAGCCGGATCTTCTTCGCTCGCAAGCGCCTTCAGACCATGCTTAAAGATTACAGATAATCAATTATAGATAACCCATATTTAGACTAAAGAGGGTGTTTCAAAATCAGTATTTTGAAACACCCTCTAAGGTTTGTAAACACACAACTCCGATCCTACTCTTACTTATCACCGCGCAACAGGTCCGGTCTGAGCCTTTGCGTACGCTCTATAGCCTGATCATAACGCCACTCCGCTATTTTCGCTTCATGACCGGAAAGAAGTATGTCAGGCACCTTCCATCCCTTATAATCTGCAGGACGAGTATAGATTGGAGGAGCCAGCAAATTATCCTGAAAGGAATCGGAAAATGCACTCATCTCATCTCCTATCACCCCGGGCAATAAGCGGACAACCGCATCAGTGATGACGGCTGCAGGAAGCTCCCCGCCGGTCAATACATAATCGCCGATAGAGATTTCACGAGTCACGAGATGTTCGCGGATGCGATAATCTATTCCTTTATAATGTCCACACAGAATTATGATATTATCAAGCATTGACAGTGAATTTGCAATCCCCTGATTGAAAGTTTCTCCGTCGGGAGAAACAAAAATCACCTCATCATAATCCCTTTCCGCCTTCAGTGCGGAGATGCATGCGTCAACCGGCTGGATGGTCATGACCATCCCGGCTTCTCCCCCGAAAGGATAGTCGTCAACCTTTCGATGCTTATTGAGAGTGTAGTCCCGGAGATTATGGATATTAATATCCACCAACCCTTTATTTTTTGCTCTTTGAATAATAGAGACGTTAAGAGGAGATTCGAGAAGCTCCGGCACCACGGTGATAATATCAATTCTCATAAGACGTACTCTAAAAGGAAGGAGGGGGAGTCGTCGCGACTCCTCCTCCACATATTCATTTTGTCAAGTTAGTTTAATCAATTTCTTCGTCAGCTTCGTAACCCCCCATTTCGCGGATTGCGTTCTTAAGCATCACATACTGCTGGAAGAGGTGGTTTACGGGCACTTCACCCTGAGTATAGTCATGCATCGGGCTCTTGAGGAAGAAGCTGAGGAATCTCTGTGTGCCATAACGTCCGGCGCGAGCCGCGAGGTCGCTGAGGAGCACAAGGTCAAGACAGAGAGGTGCGGCGAGAATAGAGTCGCGACAGAGGAAGTTAATCTTAATCTGCATCGGATATCCCATCCAGCCGAAGATGTCAATATTATCCCATCCCTCTTTATTGTCGTTGCGAGGAGGATAATAGTTGATACGCACCTTGTGATAATACTGTGTATCCTCATCATTACCGTGACCATAGAGGTCGGGCTGATTTTCCGGTACGAGGATAGACTCGAGAGTTGAGAGTTTTGAAACCTCCTTAGTGCGGAAGTTTGCAGGCTCATCAAGCACGAGACCGTCACGGTTACCGAGGATGTTGGTAGAGAACCAGCCTGAAAGACCGAGACAACGGGTTCCGATGATAGGAGCGAAACCTGACTTAACAAGAGTCTGACCTGTCTTGAAATCTTTACCGGCGATAGGCATCTTGGTTTGTTCTGCAAGTTCCCACATTGCAGGAATGTCAACGGTAGTGTTGGGAGCACCCATGATGAAAGGAGCACCTTCCTTAAGAGCTGCGTAAGCGTAGCACATTGATGGAGCAATGTGTTCACGATCATCTTCCTTCATTGCCTTCTCCAAAGACTCTACTGTTGCATGAATCTTTTCATCAACCGGAACATACACTTCTGTTGAAGCAGCCCAAAGCACTACTACACGCTCAACACCTGTTTCTTCCTTGAATTTGCGGATATCTTCACGAAGACGTTCCACCATCTCCCAACGGGTGATGTCACCCATTGTGTTGTCACCCTCAAGACGCTTTGCATAGTTCTTGTCGAAAGCTGCCTTCATAGGCTTAATCTTAAGAAGTTCATCCTTTACCGGATCAATATCCTTCTCCTTGAGAACCTCACAATTGATAGCTGACTCGTATGCATTTGCAGGATATACGTCCCATGCTGCGAACTCTATGTCGTTAAGGTCTGCCAAAGGCACGATATCTTTATAATGGAGGTATTTCTTGTCTTCGCCACGACCAACACGAATCTTGTCATACTGTGTCATGGAACCAACAGGCTTTGCAAGTCCCTTGCGGGCCATCATTACACCTGTGATGAAAGTTGTGCTTACGGCACCAAGGCCGACAATCATTACTCCCAATTTTCCATTAGGAGCTTTTGCTTTGTTTGCTGTCATCTGATTTAAGCTATTTCTTTTTATTCTTTTCGTTTTTATCCGGCAATATGCCTTTCCGGAAGGACGGACATCGCTCCTTTTCCCTCCTTGTGAGAACCCCCTTTTGCTTTGGGGCACTTTTCACGCTTCAAAAGTATAAACGATTTTGCAATTGGCAAAGAATCTTTAACAAAATTCAACACCCTCTTTTGTTAATTTTTCTTAATATTTTGACAATTTAGTTAATCAAGGTTAATATATACCGTTAAAGCAACTAAACTGTTAAATTATGTAAAGAGAGCATCAGGGGATTTGAGGATTTTTTTGTCTATAATAAGCCCTGTAACTCAGATAGAGTACCTATAGTAGCCGGATACTCTCTTTCCGCTTCTTCAGAACTCCATTGCTTACCTTTTATCCATACAGCCCGGCAACCCAAGCTCAAGGCAGGTTCGATATCTTTGCTATAACTATCACCAATCACCACTACCTCTTCCGGTTTAAGCTTCATGGATTCCACCCCGAGTCGGAATATCTCGGGATCCGGCTTTCTGACCCCGACTACGGCGCTCTCTACCACGGTGGGGAAATATTTTTTCAGGCCGAAATCTTCGAGAACGGTGTTGATGTTTCCATAAAAATTGCTGACCAACACCAGGGGATATTTTCCTGCGAGATAATCCAGAGTCTCTTTAGCATCTTCTGTTGCCTTTTTTGCAGCTGCATAGCAGTAACCTGCAATCTCCTTGCTTTTGGATTCTATCTGTTCAGGAGGGAAATTTCCTGTCTCTGAAAGTTTCTGCAATTCGATATTCATCTTAATATTCAGCAAATCGCCAAAATTATGATGAGGGAGAATATGCAACACTCTCGCGAGTTCACGTTCAGCATAGACATAACAATCCCTGAACAGTCCTTTATCCACAAGCACATCCGCCTTCTGCCATGCCTCCCAGATAACCTCACTCCAATGATCTCCTCCTGAGTCAATAGTGCCGCCGTAGTCAAAAATCACACCCTTGATATCTTTAAATTTCTCAGTCATGATAGTTTTCTTTTTGAAGTTTGTTAATGAAAAATCTGCAAATTTTTTCATGGCGAATCACCATATATACCAACAGTATATTGAGCACTATGAGTTCAAATGCGAAATATAGCCATGGCTCCCTGAAAATAAGGATGGCAGCGAAAAGTGCGAAAGTACGCGTGTTGAACGACAGGATATTGGTATACTTCATCAAAGGTTTGCTTCGGGCACGAAACTCCTCACGGAAAGATTTGGGGATTCTTCCATTGAATTTCTCACGGAGCAATGCGCGGAGCTGCTGCATTCTTGGAGTTCTCCCCTCCTGGCCTATTGTATAGTTGGTATAGAATGTCAACACCAGCTTCTGCCAAAAGTTGCGGCTCCAGGAGAGTGAGTTTAATTTCTCCTTCAGACTTGCGGCGGACTCAAGTTCAGAACCATCCTCCCCTTTAACAAAATAGAGGTGAAACTGGCGGTAATAGTCAGCCATAGCAGCCTGTATGCCATGACAAATCCCGGTCATTACGGCAATAACCCAAATAAGCCATGTATGGGCCATAAAGAAATCGCTGGTGACATTCTCTCTCAGACAAATGGCGATATATATGGCAGCAAACCAAAGGTCACCGCTCAAGCCGTCAAGGATTCGCCCGATTCTCGAATACTGCTTTGTCATACGGGCGAGCTGACCGTCGGCGCTGTCAAAAGAATCTGCCCACACCAAGAGAAGTACACCCAAAAGATTCCACCATATATTATCAAAATAGAAACAGACTCCGGCTCCTACTCCCAGAAATATAGATGCGATTGTGATAACATTCGGGGTTATTCCAAGACGTCGGGCTATCAGAGCCCAGCAATATCCTATCGGACGATAGAACATCAGGTCAAAGGTCTCCTCTGTGTCCATTGACTTGAGGGTGCCTTTGTAATCTTCTTTTAGTTTCTGAAATCTTCCCATATCTTCAATCACTTTCGGCTGCGAATAGCTGCAAGCACACACTTGGCAATATAAGGGGCGGCTTCCTTTCTGCAGGGAGCAAAGCTCGGCCAATCGTTAAAATCTATAATACGGATAGAGCCGTCACGATCTATGATGCAATCGCCGCCATACACCTTCACATCAAGCACATCTGAAGCCTTCTGGCAAATATCTATCAGATAATCCTCATCAAAGGGTATCCCCTGAGACTTTCCATTCACCGCTTCGTGACCATATTTGGAATGTCCTTCATCGAAGGGATAAAACCAATAAAAGAACGGTTGCCCTGAAACGCCATAGAACTTAACCAAATCGCCTACGAGATGACGATTAATAACCGCGCGGCGGATTCCACGATAAAAGTACTCATGAAGCACCTCCTGAGCCTCCTCGGGGTGACGGCAATAGCTCACATCCTCCTTATGCATGGCATGAAAATCACCACGTTTTATCCACACTGAGGAGAATCCGGCTTCCTTCAG
Source organism: uncultured Porphyromonadaceae bacterium (assembly GCA_947178175.1). Taxonomy (GTDB): domain Bacteria; phylum Bacteroidota; class Bacteroidia; order Bacteroidales; family Muribaculaceae; genus Lepagella. The sequence continues at coordinate 6,836 of CAMWXI010000029.1, forward strand.
TTCCGGCTGCACATTCTCGTTAGTGTCTACAATAAGACTATCAGGATAAGGAATATTATTCCCCATCAGGATGCGCGTCATGCGCTCGCGAGTGCAGTTCTCAATGCCAAAACCGGAGTTTATCACTAATTTCCCGGCACGTTCAAGCTCCTGGAGTTTATGAATTGACTTCTGCTCCCTGCACATATTGAGGATAACATTCTCCTTAATATCCTGTTCCTGAAACTGCTGTTCACTATAGATGGTCACCTCGCAACCACGTTTACGGAGTTCATCGGCTGTGGCATTGAAGATTGCCGCGTCGTTTCCTATATGATTGGGAGAATATGCACCGGCGCGCATAACTCCCGCTATCTTTATATCTGCCATAATTTTGGGTCAACTATGTAAGAGTCTGCTTTCTCTCTTAAATCTTCCGACAAGTTGCTGTGAAGCCCTATGCTTTTAAAAAATTCTCTGCCACCTCAACATCGCTGAGATGGTCGACATCTATTATCTTACCCATCGGGAATGCTTCTATATCAAGTCCTTTCACAAGCAATTCACGTTGAAAATTACGCATCCTGCTCTTCCCCGAACTGATACATTCCTCAAGCAAGGGGCGTACCCTGCGACTTAGTCCGTAGATACCTCCCGAGATATAACGAGTATCAGGATTCCGGGTATCGCAGAAAGCGGTGATTCTCATTTCTGGAGAGGTTGCGATATAAAGCGGTTTCTCATCATCAATAAAATCCGTCACAGCCATCATCCCGTCAACAGTGTCTTCAGCTGCCGAATATGCAGCCACATACTTCCTGAAGTCCTCCTCCCTGAAGATAGTGTCAACAGTTGTCGCAATAAATCGGCCGTCATCTTCCATCATGCTCACCATCTCAAGAAAGGTATGCATAGACGAAGGAGTTGATTTCACTTTCAGATTCAGTTTCACACCCTCCTTCATCCTGAGGGAGCTCAGGAATTCTCTTACATCGGTCATCTGTTCGTTGACCACCACATTGATTGAAGATGCGCCACACCGTTCAAAAATACGAATCAGCCTCTCAATCATAGGCTGTCCCTGAATGGGGATTAACGGTTTGGGCACTGACGCACCCTCCTGAGCCAAGCGGGAGCCTTCACCGGCTGCTATAATTCCGAAATGCATTTCTATGATTTTTGATTGCGTCCTGAAGGGAGGGGATTTGAAGTCATATCGTCATATCGCTCCCGATTCCTATAGATATCTATTGCATTATAAATGGCATTGCGCATTGATTCCGGGTCAGCTTCCCCTTTCCCGGCAATATCATATCCCGTGCCATGATCGGGAGAAGTGCGGACAATTGGCAAGCCGGCAGTGAAATTAACACCCTTATTCTCCGCAATTGACTTAAAGGGTGCCAGACCCTGGTCATGATACATCGCAAGCACTCCATCATAATTCCTATATTTCCCTGTAGCAAAGAAGCCGTCTGCAGCAAACGGACCAAAAGCCAGGAAACCTTCCTCCACGCTGTCATCAATAGCCGGAAGAATAGCCGTATATTCCTCAGTACCTATCATACCGCGGTCGCCACAGTGCGGATTAAGGCCTAACACTGCAATCAGCGGACGCTCTATTCCGAAGTCCCGTCTCAGCGATGCGTCAAAAGCCTTGATTGAGTCATACACTCTCTGACGCGTTATATTCTCGGCAACTTTGCTTATCGGGAGATGGATTGTTACCAAGGCCACCCGCAAATTATCGTTGAATAATATCATTAGGGATTTCTCTCCGCCACCCACATGCTGCTCCAGAAACTCCGTATGTCCCTGATATTTGAACTCATCACTTTGGATAGAATTCTTGTCAATCGGAGCTGTGACCAACACGTCTATCTCCCCTTCACGAAGCGAGCGCACAGCAGCATTGAGAGCCTCAAACGCGGCCTTTCCTGCTTCCGGCGACGGAGTTCCGGGGTTAACCTCGGGGGTCTTGCTGCAGACGTCAACGATATTGATACGCCCGTCACGCGCGTCGGCCGCCGTTTTAACCGGTGAGAAATGAACACCCTCAATGCCGAGGGTCTTAATGGTGGAGGCGGCAACATCACTACTGCCAAAAAGAACCGGAGTCATCAGTCCGAGGATTTCCTCTCCTGCCAGTGCTTTGAGAATCACCTCATAACCCACTCCATTATAATCTCCGTGGGTAATCCCCACTTTTATCTTATCGTGCATATTTCTTCTTTCTTTCTCGAAAATGCAAATTTACAAAAAAGATTGGACTTTTTAAGATTGGTCTGCCGGACGTTTACCCTTGTCGGTTGCAAGCATTCCACATGCCGCTAATATATCTTCTCCTCTGGAGGTGCGTATAGTAGCGGTTATTCCCTTCTGATTCAAGAAATTTCTAAACATTATCATTCTCTCCTCGCTGCAGGGCTGCAGATCCACTCCTTCCACTTGATGGAAGCGTATGAGATTTACTCTACACGGGATGTTGCCTATCAGACGTGCGAGCATTCGTGCATGGTCCATATCATCATTCACTCCCCGCCACATTATATATTCCAGCGACAACCGGCGTTGGTGGGCAAAATCATAGGCCGACAGCAACTGCATCACATTCTGAAGTGGGAATGCCTTCTGCGCAGGCATCATTGACTCCCGCTGGCCAATATCCGCAGTATGCACGCTCAGCGCCACGTGTACCTGCGTCTGTTCAAGCAGATCTTTGAGTTCCGGGAGCTTTCCGACAGTTGATACAGTAATTCGTTTCGGACTCCAACCCATTCCCCAGGGCGCAGTCAGAATCTCAATCACTTTCCTTACATTCTCAAAATTGTCAAGCGGCTCTCCCATTCCCATAAAGACGACATTCGTCAAAGGATTCAGCTGAACCTCCCCCTTTCCGGCCTGCGGAGGGATACTCAAAATCTGATTGATTATTTCGGCAGCTGAAAGATTGGCTTTAAATCCCATCTTTCCTGTGGCACAGAAATAACAATTCATCTTGCATCCTGCCTGAGACGAAACGCAGAGAGTGGCACGTTCTTTGTCGGGTATATACACTGATTCTATCAGCTTATTGCTCCCGTAATTGAAGAGATACTTGATAGTTCCGTCCTGCGACTTCACACGTGAGTCCGGTGCATCCCGACCGATAATATAATTATTACTCAGCCATTCCTGATTCTTTCTGGAGATATTTACCATCTCCTGAAAATCTGTCACTTTCTTATCGTAAAGCCACTGTGCCAATTGCTTTCCTACGAAACCTGGCATCCCTCCCTTACGGGCAACCCCCTTGAGTTCTTCGAGGGTCATTCCAATTAATGATGGTTTTGCTTCCACTTCTTTCTTTTTGATTATTCTGACAGTACTTCCTTCCTGAAAACATATTGAAAGATTACTGTCTGATAACAACTAAGGGCCATTCCCGACTGGGAACGGCCCTTAGGACTATGACGGGATATTGAAAAAATTTCCGCTTATCTGATTATCTGTCAGCTTCAAACTTGTAAGTATTGTTCTCAAGTTTCTTGCTGCCTCGCATCATCTGGTCCATATTGGGATTTACCAGCTGGAGGAACTGCTGATTATAGGTATCGGCATTATAGTCATACTTGTCTTTACCTTTACCCTTGATAACGTATGCATAGACACCATCGTCACCCTTCACAACCACCATCTTTGCAGAAGGCTTGGAGCCGACAACCTGCCCGAGAACCGCGGGATCACTAATCTGCTGACCGCCACCGAAACGGAGGTCGCTTACCTGACGGGGTTCAACTCCCATAGCACGTGCCGCTCCGGCAAGGTTACCCTTCTTGCTGTATTCAGCCACCATTGCATCGCCGGCCTTGGAATTGCGCACTTTATTGGTCAGATAATCCTTTAATTCCTTATTGGTCAAAGGTACATAATCGGAGTATTCATCATTTATGGCAAGGGCATAGAGAACGGGAGCACTTGCATCCTTGGATTCAAATATGCGGCTCACTTCTCCCTTCTTTCCGTCAATCAAAGCCCAGCGAACCGCAGGACGAGAATCGGGGAAATACATATTGTAGCCCCTGAAACGGGGAACAGCGGGAGATGACTGGGTCAAGTCAACGTCTACTACATTATAGCCTGCCTTTTCAGCATTGGCTTTAAACTTAGCGGCTGTGTTGTTAGCTGCGAGGAACTTCTCAAGTTTCTCCTTAGCATCGTCAAGAGTCTTTGCCGAGGGATGAATGGCATAATCCACCTCGTCAAATTCATAAATCTCCTTCGGAGACTTCTTGCCTATTACTGAAGCAAGAGAGGCACCCTGTTCGCTCTGATTGAGGATAATATAGCGACCGGAAGCGTTAATCAAAGAATCAACCATTGACTGAGGAATTCCGAGCTGAGTCTTTCCTTCTGCAGTAAAGAGTTCGAGCCATTGTGCGGGAGCCGCCATTACGCTGTCTGCTGAGAATGCAGATGCGATAGAGTCGGCTGAAAGGCCTCCGTTAAGGCGCGCGAGTACCTTTTCGGGAAGGTTGGCTCCTGCCACCTGAACCATGCGGACTTCAATAGAATCCAACGCTGCATAGCGACGTCCCATCTTCACAATCTTGAAGCCCTGAATGGTGCTTTCCACCAAGTCAACAGAGTCGGTAGGAGCGGAAGCGAGGAAGCTCTTCATCTTGCCCTCGGCAATGTCGGAGGAGCGAAGCTCACGGTGAAGGGGTGAAAGGCCTTCCTTCTTGAGTTCCTTTGAAAGCTGACCCTTTTTGAGGGAAGAGACTGCGGCAACCGCAAGTCTGGATGCCTCTGCCTTGTCAGCGTCTGAAGGTGAGATATTCACAGAGAGGAATGTTACATCCTTTGTGGGTTCATCAACCTTGAAGTTATTCTTCTCCTCATTATAAGCCTTCTTAAGGTCTGCATCAGAAACGGGATATTTCTTTTCGTCAACCTGACCGTAGGGCACGTATGCGAAATCAACGGAGGTTGTCTCTACGAAATCATTAAAGAGAGCCTTCTTGTCAAGGTCGTTAGCCTTGAAAGTGCGGGAGAGCAGATTCTGATAAACGAGTTTACCAATCTGCTGCTTATACTTGTTTTCAACAGCAATCCACTGGCGTTGATAGGGAGCAACCTGAGATTCGGTAAGGTTGTAGCGCTTAGGATTGAAAATCACGTCATACGCCTGCTGGGCGTTAGCCACGCTAAGGTTCTGTTGTGCAAGACTTCTTACGATATTCTGAAGTTCAGGCATCATGTTGGGAGATTCAAGCATGTAGAAGCGGAGAACATCGGCAGAAGTGCGGATGCCTGTTTTCTTAACAGCCTCATCATAAAGACGCTCGTTGATAAGCTGATCGAGTGCGAGCTGTGAGAGGGTCTGTGCATCGAAATTTGCAACCTGTTCGGGGTTGTTTTTTCTTGCCTCTTCAAGTTGCTGACTGAGTTCTTCCCGACGTCTCTGGAATTCCTGAACATCAATTTTTTCACCGCCGATTTTAGCTACGGTTGTTCCGTTACCAAACAGATTTCTACCGTTGGTAATGGCATCGCCAAGTATGAATGCTAAAAGTGCTACGGCGATCACAATGAGGAGAAGGACTGACCTTTTCCTGATTTTTTCTAATGTTGCCATTCTTTTATGTAGTTGTTATTTTTTACTATTTACCATCCTCTTACGGCTTTTCAACACACCTGAGCGTGAATCCGGCAACCGGTCTCTTTCCGCTCACCGGCTTGTGCAAGGGGACTTTATCGCGCAAAGATAACATTTTATTACCTTTTTCCCAAAGTTTTCAGCTTTTTTTAGACCCAAAAAACTCTTCTTTGATTCTTTCAACCATATCCAACTTTTCCCAGGTGAAGGTTTCAACCTCTTTATCTACCGGATTCCCGGCTTCATAGCGGTTTTCAAACCTCTTGGTCTTAACCTCCGGACTGCGTCCCATGTGGCCATAGGCAGAAGTCTCGGAATAGATGGGATTGCGCAATTTCAATCGCTTTTCTATCGCCTTAGGACGCATGTCAAACAGACGTTCCGTGCGCTTTGCTATCTCGCTGTCACTTAAATTTACATGAGCCGTACCGTAGGTGTTGATGTAGAAACTTACCGGCCTGGCCACGCCAATGGCATAGGCCACCTGCACCAAGACTTCATCCGCTACTCCTGCGGCAACAAGATTCTTTGCTATATGACGACATGCATAGGCTGCCGAACGGTCTACTTTTGAAGGATCTTTCCCTGAGAACGCACCACCACCATGTGCTCCGCGGCCTCCGTAGGTGTCGACAATTATCTTTCTCCCTGTCAGTCCGGTATCCGCATGAGGACCTCCCAACACAAATTTACCGGTCGGATTCACATGCACGATTAAGTCATCATCAAAGAGTTGCCTGATATTCTCCGGCAATTTGGATATGACACGCGGAAGAAGCACTTCCTTCACATCTTTACGTATCTGATTGAGCATCTCTTCGTCAGCACGCGCTATCCCTTCCGGTGTATTCTCCAGTGGCTCTACAAACTCATCATGCTGAGTGGAAACCACAATTGTATGAATTCTCACAGGACGGTTTTCCGAATCATACTCCACTGTCACCTGACTTTTGGAATCCGGACGAAGATATGTCTTGAGTTTCCCTTTGCGATAATAAGCCATCTCCCTACCTTCACGGCGGATATCAGCCAGTTCTCTTAATATTCTATGACTCAAATCAAGCGTCAGGGGCATATATTGGTCGGTCTCATTGACTGCATAGCCGAACATCATTCCCTGGTCACCGGCACCCTGAAGATCCTCCGCAGTCTTATGCTCATCTTTCTTCTGAATCACCCCACGGGCTATATCGGGACTCTGCTCATGAACTGCACTGAGAATACCGCAGCTGTCACCGTCAAACCTGTAGGCCCCGCGGTCATAACCTATCCTGTTTATAACCTCACGTACCACAGCAGGAATATCTACGTATGCCTCACTTGTGACCTCTCCCGCCACAACGACCTGGCCGGTGGTGCATAATGTCTCAATCGCCACATGCGATTGAGGGTCACGAGCAATAAATTCATCAAGCAATGCATCACTGATGCAATCAGCCACCTTGTCGGGATGGCCTTCAGAGACTGACTCTGACGTAAATAAATAATTCATATACTGTTATTTTTCTTTTCAAATTTCAAGCACGAGGCTTCTATGAAATCAAATCCTTGATAATCTGTTTCCGATGAGATCAAAAAAAAATAGCATCTCAGCGGAATGACTGCTGAAATGCCGACTACTATTCTCCTCTTTTAAGAAACGCATAAAAGAAAGAGGTGCAGTTTTAGCATTTTTTTAAGTGGTTGCAAGCAGCCAAATTTTTCCACTTTTTCTTTTCATTGCAAAATTAAGAATTTCTCCTGACTCCAGCAACTTCCCGATATGTAAAGAATGTTAAATTAGCGATTCCCAATGCAGTTCACATACATATTCTTCATTTCTGGATTCATGCCGCCTTGACTATCGCTTTATATTTTCCAACAGCTCTGTCAGGTCGGCCCGGATATCATTCCCTATATCCTGAATCATCAGCTTAAACGGAGTGGCTACCGGCTTAAACGGTTTTTCTATTTCCGAAGAAGCTATGACCCGCAATGCGTTGCTCCGACATTCAACAATAAATTTCTTCCCCATCATCAACGGCTCCCCATCTATATGTACCGGGCCCTCATTAAGTCTTGAAAGTTCCGCTTTAGAGACCCTGAAAGTATCTACCAGAAGATTTTTATCCAGATGGCCGGACATCAGCTGGATTCCGGCTATTGCCTGCAATAAGGGAGAACCGTCATGTATTAAAGTGATGTCAAGCATCCCGTCCGAGAGAGAGGCTTCAGGAGCAATATAAGCATTGTTGCCATATTGCGAGGCATTACACACCGCCACCAACATTGCTCTTTCTGCAATAATCTTACCATCAACAGAGAGTGCGTAAACCTCGGAATTATATTTCAGATATTCCTGCAAAGCATTCTTCACATATGTCATCTTCCCACGCCTTTTCTCAGATGCGAATTTCTGACTTACCGTGGCATCAAACCCCATTCCGAATGCACAAAAAAAGGGTCGGCCGTTCACCTCGCCACGGTCAATTATAATCTGATAATCTCTTTCAATTATCTCAACCGCCTTTTTAAAATCGGATGGTATGCCGAGAGAACGGGCAAGACCGTTACCCGACCCGCAAGGGATAATGCCTAAAGTAACACTTGTGAAACTCAATGCCGACGCAACCTCATTGACAGTCCCGTCACCGCCTGCCACTATCACTCTGGATATACCCTCCTCTACTGCTTCACGTGCAAATTTATGAGCATCTTCCGGACCCGTAGTGGAACGGATCATCAATTCCTCACCTGTTCTTTCTGTCATCTCTCTCACCATCTCCGGCAATGCATCCCGCTGGCGTGTTCCGGAACGTGGATTAATTATCAGCAGCAACTTCTTACGCATTTTTTAAGAGTAAAGATAAAAAAGAATCAATATTAGAATCATCCCAAAATACGAGCTCCGGAAAGCAGACCCCTCAGGCTCCCCTTCTACCGAAAGAATATTTGGAATAATCAGTTCCAAAAATATAACGTCTTCATCACTCCCTGAGTTGCTGATGAAGACGTCATGATTAATTTAAGAGTAGTCAGCTATTATTTCCCATACATTGCCTTGTCGGCCTTCTTATTGTAATAGCCGTTATAATTCTTATAACCTTTCGTTCCGTAGCCATAACCATAACGATAAGTGTAGCCATAGCGGACACCTGTTGAAGAGTCGTTGATGATAAGACTCATGTGAGAGAACTTCTTCTCGCGATAGAGAGTATCCAGATGGTCGAGCATTGAACGTTCGAAAAGTCCCACACGGACAACGAAGAATGTTCTGTCTGCGCAAGTAGATACAATCTGAGCATCTGCCATCATCTCAACCGGCGGACAGTCAAAGAATATGAAGTCGTATTCTGAACGCAGATAGTCAACGAGATTGGTAAATCTGCTTGATTCCAGAAGTTCAGTCGGGTTAGGAGGAATTGAGCCTACAGGGAGGATATCAAGAGTAGGAGCATACTGACCCTTCTGTATAATCGGGTTAACATCATGGATAGCTCCCGCGAGATATTCTGCAAGACCCTTAAGCGGAGACCCGGCGAATCGTGAGAGTGTGGCACGACGAAGGTCACAATCTATCAGAAGCACCTTCTTATTCTTCAATGCCAATGAGATTCCGAGGTTAAGACTGATGAAGGTCTTACCTGACCCTGGATTGAATGAGGTCATGAGAATCGTAGTCTCCGGAGAGTCGGCCGTGATAAAGTTGACATTGGTTCTCAACACGCGGAACGCTTCGTTAACCATATTGCGGTTCCCTTCTTCAAATACCACATCGGTCTTGGGCTGTTATTTATCGCGAT
>CAMWXI010000030.1 GCA_947178175.1 uncultured Porphyromonadaceae bacterium
AAGAATTGCGTTCTGACAAAACCTCTATACTCTGATAACAAGAGTGCAGATTTCCTTTTCGGAATTCTCAATTTATTATGAGGAAATTCTGAGAAAATAATAAGTAGGGACTGATAAATGGAAATATCAAAAATTCAGACTCCTTTTTATATCGTCTACGAAGAGAAGATAAGGAAGAATCTGGAAATTATTACTGACCTCTGCAAAAGAGCGGATGTGAAATTTATAATGGCATTCAAAGCCAATGCTCTATGGAAGACATTCCCGATAATTCGGGAATATGTCAACTCTTCCACAGCCAGTTCCCTAAACGAAATGTTACTCTCACTTGAACATCTTGGAGGAGATGTTCATGCATATTGCCCTGTATATACAGATGCCTCATTCCCTGAATTTTTAAGAGGATGTTCTCACATAACGTTCAACTCAATCCACCAGTTTAATCGATTCTATCCGGCAATCAAAGAATACGAAGAGAATAAAGGGAAACACGTCTCTCCCGGACTCAGAGTAAATCCAAGATGTAGCATAGTTGAGACAGATATCTATAATCCATGCCTTCCGGGCACTCGCTTCGGGGTTAATTCAGAAGACCTTCATGAATTACCGGAAGGGATTGAAGGTCTTCATTTTCATGCACTTTGCGAATCCGACAGTCATGACCTCGGAAAACTTCTTGAAGCGTTTGAGTTTCAATTCGGGCATCTTATAGATAAGGTTAAATGGGTTAATATGGGTGGCGGTCATCTCGTGACTCGCAAAGATTATGACAGAGAATTTTTTGTTGAGCTAATGAACGACTTCCACCGTCGTCATCCTGATGTAAAGATTATACTTGAGCCGGGAAGTGCATTCACATGGCAAACAGGTGATCTAATAACCAAAGTATTGGATATTGTAGAAAATGACGGTATTAAAACGGGAATAATAGATGCGAGCTTTGCTTGCCATATGCCTGATTGTCTTGAGATGCCATATCAACCACAAATCGCGGAAGCCCTTCCTATAGATTCGGAGGATACTGTGAAACATGGAGCTATCCCATATCGCCTGGGAGGCAATTCCTGCCTTAGTGGAGACTTTGTCGGAGATTGGTATTTCGAACAGCCACTTAATATAGGCGACCGACTGACACTTATGGATATGAATCATTACACCACAGTCAAGACGACAATGTTCAATGGAATCTCTCATCCATCCATCTGGTTACAACCGATTAACGGAAAGCCGATCTGCCTAAGAGAATACACCTATAATGACTATAAATACAGAATGGATTAGACCCTACCGATTCTATCTTATAATAGCATAGTCACTTACGGGAAACAAGTTTAGAAGCACACATGATTAGGTCAGCGTCTGTCCGAAAGATATTAGGATTAGCGCTTCTTTCTAAGATGGTAAATTCTTGCAACTTTAAAGAGTCGTTACATCCAACTTTTTAAGGACTCAAACCAAAACCGCACCTGAATCATTTCTTAAGACAGAATATCAAACTTGGCATATTTGAGCAGTAGTTTCTTAATTCCAACAACCCCGAAATCTACTGTAATCACTTCGTTTCCTGAAATCTCCTCAAGAGTTCTGATAATTCCGATGCCGAAACGATTGTGTTTTATTTTTGTACCGGATTTAAGTGCTCCATCAGAAGAAATAGAAATCTTCTTGACATCATTAGGTGTATAAGTAGATCCCTCTTTGCCATTACTATACGTTTTGACATCGGTGTATGAATTGTGAGACACTCCGGTTGACGTTCTTTTAGACTCTTTTGATTTAGTCATTTCCCGAGAATCATGATTCATCCCGAATGAAGATGAATATACATTCACGGAATTTACGAGATTTTGAGTCGAAGAACCAACAAAATCAAGACTCTGTCCGAAATTCATATACTTACTGTCGATCTCCCTGATAAAACGGGATGGGCTTGAAAATACAGTCTGTCCATTTCTGAATCTGCTTCCGGCATAAGTTATGGTACAAGACTTTTTAGCACGTGTTATAGCAACATACATTAACCTTCTTTCCTCCTCAATTTGTTGCAGAGAATCCATTGACATCATTGAGGGGAACAATTGCTCTTCCACACCTACAATGAATATATGACTGAACTCCAAACCCTTGGCTGCGTGAACTGTCATTAATGTCACTTTTGGCATATCAGATTCATCTTCTGAATCCATATCAGTGGCAAGAGAAACCTCTGAAAGGAAGTTGGACATCCCGACCTCTTCATCCCCGGTTTCCTTATGCAACTCCACAAACTCCTTCAGACCACTGAGAAGCTCACTGAAATTTTCCAAACGGCTGACGTTTTCCGGGACTTTATCATTAGCTAAGGAACTTAGGATTCCCGTAGCATTATAAATCAACTGTCCGAGTTCAAAGGCATTGCTTCCTTTCCTGTTATCATCAATGAATGTTTGTATTAGCTTTCTAAATTCATTGAGCTTGGAAAGAGTGCCCTTATTCATTTTCATATTGAACTCCTCAGGTGTCTGCAATACTTCCCAAATACTTTTACGGGATTCAGTAGCCGCAACAACAAGTTTTTTTAAAGTAGTCTCACCTATGCCACGTGCAGGATAATTAATAATTCTTCTGAGCGCTTCATCATCATTAGGATTGACGGCCAAACGAAAATAAGCTACTGCATCTTTTATCTCCTTTCGTTGATAGAATGACAGTCCTCCATAGATACGATAGGGAATATTCCTTTTTCTCAAAGCCTCCTCCAAAAGTCGGGACTGAGCATTCGTGCGATACAGGATTGCGAATTCGTCTAAAGACGAAGAGAGCATGTATTTTTTCTTCAAAATCATCGAAGCAACCATGAAGGCCTCTTCCATATCGGAATATGTTTTGACTACCTCAATGGGTGAGCCAACCTCATTATTGCTGAAAACGTTCTTCCTAATCTGCCGTGAATTCTTGTTTATCAGGCTTCCGGCAGCATTAATTATATTCTGAGTAGATCGATAATTCTCTTCAAGTTTGAAAATTTTGAGGTTAGGAATAGAATCCTTCATATTCAGAATATTTGCTATGTTGGCACCACGGAATGAATAAATACTCTGAGCGTCGTCCCCAACAACACATAGTTTCCCTCTCTCTTTACTCAACATTGAAATAATCAGATGTTGAGCAAAGTTGGTATCCTGATACTCATCCACAAGGATATATTGAAAATATTGCTGATAATACACTCTGACATCCTCGTAATCCCTTAACAGGATATTCATGTATACCAGAATATCATCAAAATCCATAGCATTGGCAATTCTGCAACGCTCACAATACAACTGATAAATCCTACCGACCAATGGTCGCTGAGCTTTTCTGTCTGCTTCGTAGTTAGTACTGTCATTGATATACTGTTGGGGAGAGACTAACGCATTCTTTGCATTAGAAATAATTGTGGCAACAGTAGTAGGTTTATAGACTTTATCATCAAGGCCCAACTCCCTGATAATGGTCTTTACCAGAGACTTGGAATCAGCAGCATCATAAATTGTGAATCCTGATTGGAAACCAATTTTATCATAATGGATACGTAATATTCGCAAAAAAATTGAGTGGAATGTGCCCATCCACAATTTATAAGAGATACGATCACCAACCATTACGCTTACTCTTTCCTTCATCTCCCGGGCTGCCTTGTTTGTAAAGGTCAAGGCAAGGATTCGTGAAGGGTCATATCCCGTGTGTAAAAGGTCGACAATCTTATATGTCAGAACACGAGTCTTTCCCGAACCGGCACCGGCAATCACCAATGAAGGTCCATCCTTGTAAACCACAGCATCACGCTGCGCATCATTGAGTTTTTTAAGATAATTATAATCCGGTTCTCTATCCATATATAAACCCGTCAATTATCGGAAAAATCCCTTATCAATTCCTTATAATCCGGAATTCTGGCAATGAATTGATAATTATTTGCCTTGTAATCAATCTTACAGCAGTAGTGATTTAAGCCGTTAGAGACAATAAGATATTTAGCATTAAGCTTCATATTATATCTTACAATCTGGTCAAAGGTCTTTTGAGTTATCTCAACGACAGGAGCTTTATATTCCACTATCATTAGGGGAGCTCCATAACGGTCAATTACAAGTGTATCACACCTTTTAAGTGTATCATTTACTCTCAGGCCAACCTCGTTGGCAATGTTGGAAGCCGGATAATTCAGGGAATCTATCATCCACTGCGTAAAATGCCGTCTTACATACTCTTCCTGAGTCAGAGCCACATACTTATCCCTCAGTGGATCATAAATCTTGAGTATGTTATCTTCCATCTTGTATTTCAAGTCAACAGGTGGAAGATTAAGAGGCGGTAGCTCAGGTGTTTTCGGAGTCATCAGTATTTATCTTTTCACAAAGCCATTCTGAGGTGTGTAGTTTGTATCAAATATAGAGTTCAGAAGGTCCGCCAGACGTAGTCCTCCTCTAAGAAACTGCTGTTCTATAGTTGGTGTCCAGTCTGCAATATAATCATACTCAATATTTGTATCTATTGGAGTGGACTCATATATCTTCTTACATATCAAATATGTCTCCTTTCCCCAAGTGTCAGGTGTTCCATCCTTGACAATTTCCATCTCTACCGCTTCGGGAGCACGATCAATCTGGTTAACCCATTCGGTATAACTCCATTTATGAGCGGATTCAGGAAGGCGTGAATCCCAAACGGAATGAATATTCGTAGCATTTTTAAAATATTTCACATACCATTTATTGCCCCCCCTGTCAGAAGCATGTCCCATGTGCATAGGTTGATGAATATCTCCGAGAAAATGAACCACCATCTTTAATGCAAGAGACTTCTCATCCTTGCTCTTTGTGGAGTCTTGCAATATATCAACTTGCTCATAAATAGCATTTACGATATTACCATCCTTGATATTTGGCGCATTCTCGTAAGTCTTGTCTGCGTCAATGTTCTTATAATGCCATGTCTTTGAATAGGCATATTCAGGAGTGTGAGAAGCGTTGTCCAACCAATTGGCATAATAGACTGGGGAATGTCCTTCCAAAAGAGAATCAACCGCCTTTTTTGTGGTTGGAGTAAAATGATTTTCTGCGATTGCAGCAACAGTATCATGACCTTTCTGTCCCCAGCCGAACATTTCGCTGGTACCGGTAAGCAGTAATGAGGCTGCCAATAATGAATATATTCTTTTCATAACACCTTAATTCTTAATTAAATTTACTTTTCTGAATTATGCGCTTCATACTCACGTTCCAGGAATACCTTTACTTCTCTAAAGAGTTCTGAAGCGAACACAAAATCATTCAGACTCTGACTTTTGCTCCTGAAAATACTCTTGTCATTTCCCTGCCAGTCACAATGTCCCTTATTTATGAAAATAATCTTCTCACCGATACCGAGTACGGAGTTCATATCATGTGTATTGATTACAGTAGTCATCTGATATTCATGGGTAATATCAGAGAGCAACTCATCAATGAGGATAGACGTCTTGGGGTCAAGACCGGAGTTTGGTTCGTCACAAAACAGATATTTGGGATTGAGCGCAATAGCGCGGGCTATTGCCACTCGTTTCTGCATACCACCGGAAATCTCGGAAGGATACTTGTCATCCGCATTTTCCAGTCCGACGCGTCGTATGCAGAAATGGGCTCTTTCAAGTTGCTCCTTACGAGAGAGAGGGGAGAACATCTTCAATGGAAACATGACATTTCCCAAAACTGTCTCATTGTCAAAAAGGGCAGATCCCTGAAACAGCATACCAATTTCAGTACGCAAATTTCTACGCTCATTAGCATTCATCGTTCTGAACGAGCGTCCGTCATAGTATATTTCACCCTCTTCCGGAGTAAGCAAACCGATAAGACATTTCATAAAGACGGTCTTTCCTGAACCACTCTGTCCAATGATAAGATTTGTCTTACCGGTTTCCAAAGTAGCATTGATATCAAAGAGAATCTGCTGACCGTCAAACCACTTGGAAATATTTTTAGCCTCAATCATTGCAATAATAGTTTTGTTAGAATCACGTCAGCCAGAAGAATCAAAATAGAGCTTGATACAACAGCAGAAGTACTTGCCTTACCTACTTCCAGTGCACCTCCCTTAACATAATATCCATAAAAGGCTGCTATAGAAGATATTAGAAAGGCAAAAACTACTGTCTTTATGATTCCATACCATACATACCATTCATTAAAAAACGATTGAATTCCATATATGTAATCTTCCACGGAAATCATCGTTGTAAACTCTGCCACGGCCCAACCGCCTAAAAGCCCCATAAACATTGAAAGTACACATAGTACCGGCACAAAAGCTACAAATCCTATAATTTTTGGTAAAACAATAAAGTTGGCTGATTTGACTCCCATAATGTCCATGGCATCAATCTGTTCAGTCACACGCATTGTGCCAATTTCAGAAGCGATATTTGATCCTACCTTTCCGGCCAATATCAATGACATCATTGTTGAAGAAAATTCAAGCAAAAGAATTTCTCGTGTTGCCAATCCTGTCGAATAAGAGGGTATGAGCGGAGACACAATATTAATCGTCATCTGAATACATATGACAGCTCCAATAAATATTGATATAATTATAACCAATGGGATTGAGTCTACACCCAGTTTGCTGATTTCAAATAGGAGATTTTTAAAGAATACCTTCCATTTATCAGGAATTCTGAATACCTGACAGAGGAAGATACAATATTTTCCAAATGTTTTAATTCCGGATACCATCATTATTAGAATATCTCGTCAATCATTCAATCAAAAGAAAATAAGAATGAATCTTAAATCCCTGTTAGACCCTCTTCGTTACAAAGTGGGTTTTCACATTGTAAAATTAATAAAAAAGAAAGGTTCTAAAAAATATCACTTAACATTTTAGCAAAGTAAACGTCTGAAATAATGTCGGCATAGACACTTGATTCATCATTGAATAACTTTTCAAACTTTCCTATTATGTTGCTGACGGTATTTATTTAAATAAAGAAGTAAAGACAACATTTCAACTATTACTGGAATTCTTTTTATTTTGATGTTATTATTGAATCTCCCGGGAGGGATTGTAATTGAATTCCTTATTGAAGACAGGATATGTCAATTTTCGGTCAGCACTTAAATAGATTCTTAAATTTTTTGGTTAATTTTGTTGAAAAGAGTAAAGAACTATGGATGCATATAATTCAGACCAGACTTTAGTTATTGGTATTGCCGGGGGTACCGGCTCAGGTAAGTCAACTGTTGTAAGAAAAATTATTGAAAGTCTACCTGCTGAGGAAGTAGCAGTTATTCCCCAGGATTGTTACTACAACGATAATGCGCATATCCCATTGGAAGAGAGGTTGAAAATGAATTATGACGAACCGGCTTCCATAGAGTGGACACTCCTGACCAAGCAGATTCAAGAGCTTAAAGAAGGGAAAAGCATAGAAATGCCTACCTACGATTTTATCACTTGCTCCCGTTTACCGGAGACGGTGCACATAACTCCAAGAAAAGTAATTGTGGTTGAAGGGATTTTGGTATTGACAGACAAGCCATTAAGAGACATGCTTGATGTAAAGGTATTTGTGGATGCCGATGCTGATGAACGTCTGATAAGAGTAATCCATCGCGACTGCATTGAACGCGGGAGGACTCCTCAAATGGTGATTGACAGATACTCCGAGACCCTGAAGCCTATGCATGAACTATACATAGAGCCATCAAAGAGATATGCAGACCTTATCATCCCACAAGGAGGACATAACAAAGTAGCTGTAAAGCTTCTCACTGATTATATCCGCTCGCTTCTCCCTTCATTCAAGCAGGAAAAATGAAAATATTCAACAGAAAGAATAAAGAAATCCCTACAAAAGTATCTGCCCCTTCTGTAGATGGACCTGTTCCGGATATGCGTGATATTATTGTCACCGAGATTGGAGAAGATTCCATTCCCGAAAGGAATGGAGAAAAGGGAACTGAGTTCATAACTGAGACTGAGATAATACCTGAAAAAGGAATTCTCCGCACTGAAGATTTAGTAAAGCGCTACGGTAGAAGAACTGTAGCAAACAAGGTGTCTATCAATGTTAAACAAGGAGAAATAGTAGGGCTATTAGGACCCAATGGAGCCGGGAAGACCACGACCTTTTACATGACCGTTGGTCTTGTAAAACCGAACGGTGGAAAGATTTTTCTTGATGATGTAGACATCACATCTCTTCCAATGTACAAACGTGCCCAGTTAGGTATAGGTTATCTTCCACAGGAAGCATCTGTATTTAGGAAGATGAGCGTTGAAAACAACATTCGCTCAGTCTTGCAAATGACCCACACCACCAAAGAGTATCAAAAAGAGAAACTTGAAAGTCTGATTAGCGAATTTCATCTTCAAAAGGTAAGGAAAAGTCTTGGAGACCAACTGTCCGGAGGTGAGCGACGACGAACGGAAATTGCACGTTGCCTTGCAATTAATCCTAAATTCATAATGCTTGATGAGCCATTTGCCGGTGTTGACCCTATTGCCGTAGAGGATATTCAGAGTGTTGTCTACAAGCTCAAAGAAAAGAATATCGGAATTCTTATCACTGACCATAATGCTCCGGAAACATTAAGTATAACCGATAGAGCATACCTCCTCTTTGAGGGTAAAATCCTGTTTAAGGGAACAAGTGAGGAACTGGCAGTAAATCCTATAGTTAAAGAGAAATATTTAGGACGAAACTTTATGTTCCGAAGAAAAAAATTTGACACCGAAAAAAGCGAATGAAAATGAATTACCCCGCTTCCAAAGAAACATTTATTCCCGAACTTCCTAAAAACGATAATACTTTAAGACTTACCCATGGACTCGGATTAAGCCTGCTCATCTTAGCTTTATGCTTTATAGGAATGATGCTCATAGCAGCAACACTTATCGGAGGTATAACCCTTGCACTCCCTGCAGAATCCCCATCATTTCTCTATTCATCCGTCACTATCCAAGGTATAATCGGATTTATCGGAACTTCAATTCTGACAGCAATATTAGTATCAAAAAAACCTTTGTACTTACTCGGAATTGCCAAAGCCCCCGGAATAAAACCGGTTGCAGGAATTATAACAGCATATATCATTGCCATTCCTATGCTCAATCAGATTATTTATTGGAACAGTAATATGCATCTCCCTGCGTCAATGGCTGAATTTGAAAACATTTTACGTCAGATGGAGGATGCAAACTCAACTGTTTCACAGAATCTATTGAATGGCAAATCAATCTGGACTTTGCTCTTAGGCGTCAGCATTATCGGATTACTGACAGGTCTAAGCGAAGAGCTTCTTTTCAGAGGGACACTTCAGCGTATCCTCGGTTCAAAAGGTGCTAAAATCGCTGCAATATGGATTTCCGCATTTATATTCAGCACAATTCATTTTCAGTTTTTTGGATTTGTTCCCCGTCTTCTTCTTGGAGCATGGTTCGGATATATTTTGCTATGGACAGGGTCGACCTGGAATTGTGCTATAGCCCACGCCATCAATAATTCAATGGTGGTTATAGTGACCTGGATTTCAAATCAAGGTCTAAATGTAGAAGCCCTCGATAATTGGGGAGTATCCACTTCAGGATTCCCGATTATGGCATCTGTCAGCGGCTTGATTTTTATATTGTTTATTTTATACTGTAGAAAATATTTCTTCTATGGCAAATAAAGATTATTCCTTCACAACGATACTTTCAGAGATTTCACGAAGGAATTACGCCCCTGTTTATATTTTGATGGGGGAGGAGCCATATTATCTTGATAAAATAGTTGAAGCTCTTGAGAGAAGCGTGGTTGCAAAAGAAGAGAAAGATTTCAACCAATCTACATTCTACGGAGCTGAGGCAGATATAGAAATTGTAGAGGCAACTGCCCGACAATATCCTATGATGTCAGAAAAACGACTGGTTATCCTAAAGGAAGCCCAAAGCATGAGTAATGCAAAAAATGCACTTGACAGACTTGCATCATTCGTTGAAAAGCCATCACCTACAACCGTCCTTGTTATTGTCTATAAAGGAGATAATCTCAATGCCACTTCCAAACTAATAAAAGCGGCACAAAAATCTGAAACAATAATCTTCAGGAGTCCCCTCATACGCGATTATCAACTTAATGTTCCGATTAAAGAATATTGCACCTCAAAAAGAATATCAATTGACGATAAAGCTTCGGCACTCCTCGCAGAATTTGTAGGAAATAACCTTGGAAAACTCTTCAGCGAAATTGATAAGCTCATCGTTGCAACCGGCGGCAACGAAAAGAGAATCACATGCGAGCTCATAGAAGAGAATATAGGTATCAGCAAAGACTTTAATAATTTTGAACTTACTTCTGCGCTTGCAGAAAAGAATTATGCAAAAGCCATACGGATAGTTGATTACTTTAAAAGGAATCATACCAAGAATCCTACGGCAGTGACAACCGGAGTTCTTCTTAATTTTTTCACAAAAGTTGTACTTGCTCACTTTGCAAAGGATCAGTCAGATAAGACGCTGATGGAAGTATGTGAAATAAGAAATTCTTACGCTCTTAAAGATATACGTAAAGCACAGGTCGGATTCACACCTCATCAATCCATAAAAATCATATCTCTTCTGCGGGATTTTGACACCGCGTCAAAAGGCATAGGCTCCATGCAAAACGAATATTCTCTTCTCAAAGAAATGATTTTTAAAATGCTAACACTCCGATAATCATGATTATTTACTTTTCAGGAACGGGAAACTCGAAGTATGCGGCAACCCTGTTAGGGAATAAACTTGATGAAGAAACCAAGTTTCTTCCAATGCATAAAGAAATCACAATTACAAGCGTCCTTCAGCGTTTAATCTTTGTATTCCCTATCTATTCCTGGGGAGTTCCACCTATTGTGCTGAATTATATTGACCGACTCAACAGCGAAGACTGCAGAATTCTCAAAGAGATACCAATCTTTATGGTATGCACATGTGGCGATGAGACTGCTTTGGCTCCTGAAATGTTTGAAAAGAAACTGAATGAAAAAGGATTAACTTTACAAGGGGGATGGAGCGTCATCATGCCCAATAACTATGTCCTGCTGCCGGGATTTAATGTAGATAGTGAAAAACTTGAGTCAGAGAAACTTGATAAAGTACCTTCAAGAATAACATATATCGCCGGGAAAATAAAGGATAATAGCAAAGAGATGGATTATACCAGAGGAAGTCTCGCACGCCTTAAAACCGGTTTGGTCTATCCATTGTTTAAAAAATGGGGGATTTTCCCCTCAAAATGGCATTGGACTCCTGAATGTGTAAGATGTGGGAAATGCGTAAAAGTATGTCCCGTAAATAACGTAACATTCAAAGGGGGACATCCCACATGGGGGAAGGCTTGTGTGTCTTGCCTGGCATGCTTCCATATTTGTCCGGTTCATGCTGTGGAATATGGGAATATGACTAAAAACAAAGGGCAATATTTCTGCCGAAAGAAATAAATACAGTTATGAAAAAGATTCTATCTATCACATTTTTACTTACTTTATGTCTATACTTCTCTATAAACGCGTTTTCTAAATCTTATTTAGTTGTAGCAAGAGAAGGAAGAGTGTTTGACCAACCAAACAACAAATCTTATCCTACTACCAATAAAGCCGGAGACAATGTTGTCGTTCAGCCTGGTATGGTATTTCCGCTCTCTTCCGATTCAAACGGTTGGTCTCTTATCCAATATACCCCCGGTCTGCAAGGTTATATTTTCACAAGCATCTCGGCGTCGGACGATCAGCTGACAAAACCTGTTACAGGAAAGTATGTCACTGTGAACAGTAACCTTCCAGTCGTCATCACCAAAAATGATGAAAGATGGGAGATAAATGACGGCAAAAAAGTGTATACCGGTGTGGAAGATAACAACGCAATCATTTTCAAAAATGAATTTTCTAATATAACCTACACTCTGGTAAACCTCAACAACATTCCGATAGTTATGGATTATAACAATGAAGTAACAAAATTCTTCTGAATTGGGGAAAGAAATAATCCATTAACAGGGATAATTAACGGTATATTTACAACTAAATGAGCACCACCCGAATCAGAGTAGTGCTCATTTTAATTTCTATTCGATATTAGCAAAAAAACTATTTGAGTTTGCAAAGTTCAACAAGCTTTTCTGCTGCTGCGGAAAGACCATCAATGTCCTTACCTCCTGCCTGTGCAAAGAATGGCTGACCGCCACCGCCACCCTTAATCAATTTGGCCGCTTCACGTATATAATTACCGGCATGATGTCCTTCCTTCACTAAATCATCCGACATATACAATGTAAGCATTGGTTTGCCTGAAACTGATGTCGCTCCTATGAAGATAAAAGGCTCCTTAATTTTCTTCTTGAAGTTAAAGGCTATATTCTTCACCATATCTCCAGGCACTGGCCCGGTGAGGTAAGCAAGTTTAACACCTTTAATTTCCTTAGCTTCAGAATAAAGTTTGTCGCTTAAGGTGTTGACCTTCTCTTCTACAAATTCCTCAATCTGCTTATGAAGGTCAGAGTTTTCCCTGATAGCTCTCTCAACCGCAACTTTTATATCCTGATTGCTGCCAAGCATAGAAGTGACAGCTGTCATGTCATCCTGTAAATTATCCAACAGTTTCTCAACACCTTTACCGCTTAATGCTTCTATTCGTCGGATGCCGGCAGCAATAGAGCTTTCCGATATTATTCTTACCATTCCGATATTCCCGGTGTTTTGAACATGCGTACCTCCACAAAGTTCAATAGAATCCCCAAACTTGACAACACGCACCTTATCTCCATATTTTTCTCCGAAGAGAGCCATTGCCCCCATTTCCTTAGCTTCATTGATAGGGAGTTCTCTGTGCTCTTCCAGGGGTATAGCCTCGCGAATTCTTTCATTTACAATATGCTCTACCTTACGAATCTCCTCGGGAGTTACCTTCTGGAAATGAGAGAAATCAAATCGTAAAGAGTCAGGAGTTACGAGTGAACCCTTCTGCTCAACATGTGTCCCCAAAACATCACGAAGGGCTTCATGAATAAGATGGGTTGCTGAATGGTTTGCTGATGTCCCCCTACGAGCTTCATTATCAATTTTTGCAACAAATCTGTCAGCCGGATTTGAAGGAAGGGTTTTCGTTAGATGCACTCCAATATTGTTCTCACGCTTGGTATCAAAAATCTCAATCTTGCTACCTTCGGAATCAATCAGATAACCACGGTCACCGCTTTGACCGCCCATCTCTGCATAGAAAGGGGTTTTCTCCAATATCAACTGATAATAATCCTTCCCCTTCTGATGAATCTTACGATAACGAAGGATTGAAGTCTCACATTCAGTTTCATCATAACCAACGAATGTCTGGTCGCCGGGGTGTACCTCAACCCAATCACCGGTTTCCACTGCTGCGGCATTGCGGGCACGCTCTTTCTGCTTCTTCATCTCGGCGTCAAACTCCTCATGGTTTAAGGTCATTCCTTTTTCACGAAGAATAAGTTCAGTAAGGTCAAGTGGAAAACCGTATGTATCATATAATATGAAGGCATCCTTTCCTGAAATTGAATCTTTGGATTCGCTCTTAGCTTTAGCAATTACATTATCCAGCAGACGAATACCATTTTCGAGAGTACGAAGGAAAGAATCCTCCTCCTCCTTGATAACCTTCTTGATAAGCTCTTTCTGAGCTTTAAGTTCAGGATAAGCATCGCCCATTTCCTCCACAAGTTTATCAACTAATTTATATATTGAAGCATCCTTCTGGTTAAGGAAAGTGTAGGCATACCTCACAGCTCGGCGTAGAATGCGTCGAATCACATAACCGGCTTTTGCATTAGATGGGAGTTGTGAGTCAGCAATAGAGAAGGCAATGGTTCGGATATGGTCCGCCACGACTCTCATAGCAACGTCAATTTCAGCATCTTGACCATATTTCTTATCTGAAATTCTCTCAATCTCATGGATTAGAGGAGTAAAGACATCTGTGTCGTAATTTGACTTCTTTCCCTGAAGAGCCATGCAGAGTCTTTCAAATCCCATACCTGTATCAATAACCTTTGCGGGAAGAGGTTCAAGAGAGCCGTCTGCCTTTCGGTTATACTGCATAAAGACGAGGTTCCAGATTTCAATAACCTGAGGATTGTCCTTATTTACAAGAGTTGCTCCATCCACGACAGACCGTTCTTCCTCACTTCTGAGGTCAATATGAATCTCGGAGCAGGGACCACAAGGACCCGTATCACCCATCTCCCAGAAGTTATCATGTCGGTTACCATTGATTATATGAGAAGTGGGAAGATGCTGTTCCCATATAGCCGCCGCCTCGTTATCACGTTCCAAGCCTTCTTTCGGATACCCCTCGAAAACAGTTGCATACAGTCTTTCAGGGTTAAGTTTAAGAACATCCACGAGATATTCCCAAGCCCAGTCAATAGCCTCCTTTTTGAAATAGTCACCAAAACTCCAGTTTCCAAGCATTTCAAACATTGTATGGTGGTAGGTGTCATGACCAACCTCCTCAAGATCGTTATGCTTACCGGAAACTCTCAGACATTTTTGAGAGTCCGCCACCCTTTTGGAATCAGCAGCACGGTTACCTAAAATAATATCCTTAAACTGATTCATACCGGCATTTGTGAACATCAAAGTCGGATCATCTTTAATGACCATCGGTGCGGATGGAACAATCTTATGTCCCTTAGACTCGAAAAACTGTTTGAACGAATCTCTTACTTCCTTGGAATTCATATAAATAGAATTATCGGTAATTGTACATCTATTCTGCCTCAGGCGTATAAATGTAATGCATAAATTTTCACTGTGGGTATTTCTCTCTAACTGTTATCTCAAGCAGAAAGTTCATATGCACAGCATTTGCAAAATTAGTGTAATTTCTATATTTTTGCAAACCTAATCTCTATCAGAGGATGGTTAACCTTAACTCTTAGCAGAGAATCCATTTTAGAGAAATCTGATTGTAGACCGTGGCAAAAAACATATTTTACACCTATAATCCTGAAACCGACAATTTTGAGCGATTTTATCCTTCCTGGAAGACTCGCCTTAAGAATATCATTAAAATCCTTTTGGCCAGTTCTGTTATCGCAGTCCTCGCTGTCATTCTCTATTTTAGCTTTTTCGAGACTCCCAATGAAGCTAAACTAAGAGAAGAGAATGACGAACTTCATTCTCAACTTAATATACTGGACCGAAGACTCTCCAATTCTCTGAAGGTGATGGATAATATTCGTGATCGCGACGATAATTTCTATCGTGTTATGATGCAACTTGATCCCCTCTCAGCTACTCGTCGCTATGCAGGACTTGACCAGGAAAAACAGTATAAGAATTTGAAAAAAATCTCCGATGCATCGCTGATTCAGAGATTATCCCGACAGATGGATCTGCTCGAGAGAAGCATTTATGCACAAAGTCTTTCGTTTGACCAATTGAAAAATTCTGCAGAAAAACAGAAGGAGAAACTGTCAAAAACACCTTCCGTTCTCCCCATCAATATCAAAGATTATACCCTCTCCTCGGGGTACGGCCTGCGTCGGGACCCGGTCCTGGGCTCATCAAAGTTTCATGCAGGGCTTGACATCTCCGCGAGAGATGGCACACCTGTGTATGCCACCGCCGAAGGATGCGTAGTAGTGGCGGAGCGTAAAGGAGGATATGGCAATTGCATAGACATTGACCATGGATTTAACTATTTGACACGTTTTGCCCATTTAAACAAAATCCTTGTCAAGCCGGGTCAAAAAGTGAAACGTGGAGAGTTAATTGGTTTAGTCGGCTCTACCGGTAAATCAACAGGTCCACACCTGCATTATGAAGTACGTTTTAAGGATGAGCCTCAGAATCCCGTGAATTATTTCTTCATGGACATCACGGCAAAAGAGTATGAAGAAATGATAAGGAGAGCGGAAGATGCTGCCAACGTGATGGATTAAAGTACTGATGATTCTTTGGTTGCGGAGCTTTATTAATAAGATGAATCCTGGATATTTTGGAAGAATACGGAAAGAAATATTATAAGATAAAAGATGTGGCTGAATTTGTTGGTGTAAACCCCTCCACATTGCGTTTCTGGGAAAAGGAGTTTCCGGAAATTAATCCCATGCGCACAGCCTCGGGAATCAGATATTATACACCTC
Organism: uncultured Porphyromonadaceae bacterium; assembly: GCA_947178175.1. Classification (GTDB taxonomy): domain Bacteria; phylum Bacteroidota; class Bacteroidia; order Bacteroidales; family Muribaculaceae; genus Lepagella. The sequence goes on from CAMWXI010000030.1 coordinate 16,145, forward strand.
AGGATATTGAGACACTCAAAATAATATAC
>CAMWXI010000031.1 GCA_947178175.1 uncultured Porphyromonadaceae bacterium
CCCCACACCCCCGCATCCGCCCTCCTGAGATGTCTCGTGGGCCCGGAGATGTGGATACGAGACAGCCGGAATATTACACCAAAGCTTCTGATGATGCCAACGGCAACGACATTCGCGGACTCGCGGAATTCATCATAGCCAAGCACCGTAATGGTGCCGTCGGCGACGTAAAAATGAGATTTATCGGAAAATTCACCCGTTTTGAAAACTGGGAAGAGGGGTATCGCATGGCACGTCAGGCTCTGGAATCCGCCTCCACAATCGAACTTGAATCCAGAATGAACAAAGAGCTGGACGCCAAAATTTCGGAATCACCCTTCTCATCGCCGCTCCCCGACATTATGCCCGGCCCCGGAGACGACAACACTCCGTTCTGAGACACGCCCCGACATAACTGATTTCCCCGCTTCCTTTTTATCCTGGGAGATTTAAAAAATTTTCAATCCTTTTGAACCCTTTTGCGCAATACTATGTTTTAATATCAAAGAAACGAAAAACACAAAGGTTATGGATAAAAAGGAAAAACATGTTAGAGAAAACAAAGGAGCAAATTATGAGACTCCTGATCAGATAGCAAACAGTATGAAAGCAAGAGGTAAGGAAAGACAGCGTGAGAACACGTCACGCATCAATAAATTCTGGTTATGGTTCGGAGTATTGGTGCTAGTATTTATTCTACTCTACTGGCTGTTCTCAATCGGCATTTTCGGCGACCTCACCAACAGCTTCAACGGATAAACATTAAACGTGAGAACTCCGTGCTATCATAAATAAAGCCAACACCGGCCATTCAAGGTCCTTATAAAGGGCGATATGGTAAAAAGAAAGAGACCGGGTAACAGGTGTGTCAGAAACCACAATTGACACACCTTTTCTTTTACCCCTCCTATCCGGAAAGTAGACAGACAGAGGGGAAAAATAAAACAAGCGTGCGGACCTTTGGGATCTGCACGCTTGTTTTATTTTTAGCCGCCCGGCAATTACTTGCCGGCGATGCTGTCTGAAACTGTCAGAGAAGCACGACCTTTGGCACGACGGCGTGAAAGCACCTTACGACCATCCTTTGTCGCCATTCTCTCGCGGAAGCCATGTTTGTTTACTCTTCTGCGGTTTGAGGGTTGGAACGTTCTTTTCATTTTTATAAAGCTTTATTATTATTTTCGTTTTGACGGGAAGCAGGAAACCCATATCTTTTGAGTGCGCATTCCCCGCTTCGGAGTGCAAAATTATAAAATCCTTTTCATCCCACCAAATTTTTAGACTCTTAAATCTCACTTTTTCATTCTGAAACACTTCCCGCTCCCTTTTCAACTCTATTTTTCATCTTTTTCAGCAGTTTATGTCCTCTTTTTTCCTTTTTAGATGATTTTTTTGCTAAATTTGCAGTTTGAAAACGCGGGACACCCGCTCTTAAATTCTGAATAATAAAAAAATTTATAGCGATATGATGAACGCTCAAGACATCAAGAACGGCACATGCATCCGTCTGGACGGCCGTCTCTATTTCTGTGTGGAATTCCTCCATGTAAAGCCAGGTAAGGGAAACACCTTCATGCGTACAAAGCTCAAGGACGTTGTTGACGGCCGTGTTATCGAACGCCGCTTCAACATCGGCGAAAAGCTCGAAGACGTGCGCGTTGAACGCCGCCCCTATCAGTATCTCTATGCCGATGGCGGTGACGACATCTTCATGAATCAGGAGACTTTCGACCAGGTGCCCATCAACAAGGAACTCGTTACCGGCGCTCAGTTCATGAAAGAGGGTGACATCGTAGAAGTTGTAAGCGACGCTTCAACCAACACCGTCCTCTACGCAGAAATGCCCATCAAGACCATTCTCAAAATCACTTACACCGAACCCGGTCTTAAAGGCGACACCGCCACCAACACCCTCAAGCCCGCCACTGTGGAAACAGGTGCTACCGTAAAAGTTCCCCTCTTCATCAACGAAGGCGAACTCATTGAAGTAGACACCCGTGACGGCAGCTATGTCGGTCGTGTGAAAGCTTAATTCCCGATGATGAATACCTCTTCGGCAGACACCCTGACTTTCTCCATTATCGTGCCGGTGTTCAACAGGCCCGATGAAATGTCAGACCTCCTACAAAGCCTTGCGGAGCAGACCGACAGGAATTTCCAGGCCGTGATAGTGGAGGACGGCTCCACAATCCCCTGTAAGGATATATGCGAGAAGTTTGCCGGCAGAGTCAGCATCAAATATTACTATAAAGAGAATGAAGGGCGTAGCATCGCCCGCAATTATGGCATAGTCAGAGCCGACGGAGATTATTTCATCTTCGTTGACTCTGACTGCATTTTACCACCCGACTATATCGAAATCCTCCGCAGGGAACTGAAATCTACCGGAGCTGACTGTTTCGGAGGTCCCGACACCGCCCACTCATCTTTCACCGACACCCAGAAAGCCATAAACTATGCCATGACCTCTTTTCTGACAACCGGGGGTATCCGTGGCGGGAAAATCCAGATGGAAAAGTTTGTGCCACGCACTTTCAACATGGGATATTCACGCGAAGTATATGATAAAGTCGGTGGATTCAGAGAGATGTTCAGCGAAGACATCGACATGAGCACACGCATACGCCTTGCCGGATTTGCCCCCATACTGCTCCGGGACGTCAAAGTCTTCCACAAACGACGTGTGGACCTGAAGAAATTCTGGCGTCAGGTACACATCTTCGGAATGTCGCGTATCACCCTGCAGCTCCTCTATCCCGGCTCCATGAAAGCGGTTCACTGGCTGCCCGCCCTATTCGTTATCGGTGCCATACTGATGATTATCATGTCCTTACTCACCCCTTGGGCGTTAATCCCTCTCTGCATCTATCTGGCCGCCCTATGGATATGGGGAATCTTCTCTACACGCAGCCTTAAAATAGGTTCATTGGGAGTCATCGCTTCTTTAGTGCAACTCTGCGGATACGGCACCGGATTTATTCGTGCCTACGTCTGGAAAATCCTTCTGCACCACGGTCGTGACGAACAGCAGGAAATACTCCTGAGAAAAGGGAAATAATATGTCAGACCATCAATCAACCACAGTCAAAGACCTCGCTCCGGAAGATCAGCCACGGTATCGCGCCGAGAGATATGGTGTCAAGGTGCTCACCACAACTGATCTATGGGCTCTCATACTCCGCACCGGAGTGCCGGGAACACCGATCACTACCCTCTGTCGCGACATCATGCAGACTGCCGGTGGATCCATGCGGGCTCTCGAACAGACTTCACGCCAGACTCTGCTTCAGACAAAAGGTCTCGGCATAACGAAAGTGCTTCAGATTGAAGCTGTCCTTGAACTCATCAGGAGATATAACATCGAACGCTTACCCGAACGTCCCATAATCAGAAGCTCCGGCGACACATTCCGTATTATGGTGGATTATATCGGTAATATTGACCACGAAGAGATATGGTTTCTTCTCCTTAACAGGAGAAATGAAGTGATAAAAAAAGAACGCTCCACTGTCGGAAGCGCCGTAGCAAGCATTTTCGATATCAAAAGTATAGTCCGTAATGCCATCCTTAATCGTGCTGAAGGTATAATATTGTGTCATAACCACCCCAGCGGGAACCTTATTCCGAGCGTTCAGGACGACCAAATCACTAAAAAACTTGCAGAAGCAGTCAGGCTCTTCGACATCCGATTGTTAGACCACGTCATCATCACCCGGGAAGCTCACTACAGCTATTTCGACAATGGCCGGCTTCGCTAATCTTTCAATCCGCGCCGAAGCAATACCCGGATAGTATCTGCTCCTGTATGCAGGGCCTTTTCATTCCACGGCACACGACCTGCCGGCTTCCTGCCGACAATTCCTCTCAAATACTTATAAAACAATACGCGCCGGCATCTGTCGCTGATAGTCTCCTCACTAAGCTCGCCCCTCTCCACGGCATCTCTCACCTCAACCATGGCGTCTTCCGTATGCAACGGTGCGAGAACCATATCAGCGCCACTTCCCAACGCATCAGCCGCCGTGAATCCCCTCGCACCCTTCATATTCAGGGCATCCGTCAGTATCAATCCCTTAAATTTCATCTGCCGGCGTAGCAAAGAGTCCATAATCACCGGAGAGAAAGACGCCGGACGCTCTATGCCATCAAGTGCCGGAGCATAGATATGTCCCACCATCACCCCGCTCAACCCTCCGTTGACATATGCCCGGAAAGGTAACAAATCCGTTTTCAGCAACTCCTCCCTGCTTCTGTCAACCACTGCCAGACCCTTATGACTGTCGGTAGCGGCCGCTCCATGCCCCGGAAAATGCTTGGCGACACTCATCACCCCGCCGCTCTCCAACCCGCGGGAATAAGCGGTGCCGAGACGGCCTACCCTCTCCGCATCTCCTCCGAATGATCGGTTCGCTCCGCGAAGATACTCCTTACCCGTAGGTGTCACATCCATCACCGGTCCCAATATCATATTTATCCCGGCAATACTACATTCCCGCGCCATCTCTCTCCCATAGTCAAACATCACCACCTCATTCACGTCAGGGGATATCTCCGAGTTCCACGGAAACTTCGGAGCATCCTCAAACCGCATTGACAATCCGTTCTCCGCGTCAATGGCCATGAATAATCCTAACGGTGCTATGACATCCAACGTGTCAGCAATCTCTGAAGCTGAAGCAGCCTTCCCCTTCAGGAGCACGAGCCCTCCCACGCCGAGTCGTTCAACATAATCCGCTATGAGAGCCATATTTTGCGAATCGCCTACGGAATAGACTGCCGGCATAAAAAGCTGACCGATCCTCTTCTGGAGCGTCAGGCTCCCGGTCACCGAGTCTGCCCACGCCGCAGCCTCAGCCGTCAGATCCGGCTCGGCTATCACATTTGCCTCTTCCTCCCCCTTCTGTCGCTCGTTTTCCGATACACAGGAGGTTGACAACACCCCCGTCAGGAAGAGCAATACTAATCCTGCCAATCTGAAAAGCATTTTCATATTTACCTCTCCCCTCCCTGTCATGACTGCTGTTTATTTGTAGTTATCAGTTTCCGGGTATAGCCGTGACTTTCACAAAACGTCCGTTAAGGTCCGGAGCTATCTCATAGCCGTATTCCCCTATCCTGCTGACATATTCCAATATCGGCACGGAGACTTCCCGGTCGTCACGCCATACCAACTCACTGTTTGCAAGGCTCTCCAGATCATCATTCCCGAAGAACAGATAGTCTATGGTCGCATAGATATAATCCCTCCCGGGGTCCATCTCAACTCCATTGAGAAGCACTTTCTGCAGATTACCCTTCTCATCTGTCAGCACCCGCACTTCGGAAGAAACCGCCTCCCCGCCACGCAGGGCTGCAATCTTCATCGCCTCTATAAAATCCGAACCCTTCACTTTCCCCACAACCAGATGATTGGAAAACGGAAACGTAGACAGCATCTGACCCTCGGTCACCACCCCCCTCTTCATGTCGTGGCGGATACCTCCCACATTCATCAATGCAAAATCCAACGGCGGAATATCCATCCCGCTTCTGCGGAGACTGTCAACCTTTCCCTTTCCGTAATCGCGGGCGAAGTCTGCCGTCCAGTTGGCATATCCTCCGTTACGGTCATCTGAACTTAAATCATATTTGCTATATGCAATCACACGATTGTTAACAGAGTCAACCACATGACGATAGGGAGCGATAAATTCCGCCATACGCTTGTCGAGCTTTGACTCCGGAAATCTGTCTGTGACAGGGAGCAGACGATAATCATAATCCCTGCCGTCACTCTTCTTCAGACGGTCAAGGTCAATCTTTATATATCCCAAATATTTACCATATTTCCCGGTCTGGGTCAGAAGCACGGAACGTCCCTCGCTGTTCTCGACCAATGACGGAAACACACCGGTGTTTCCCGGTTGAAGCAACGTATGGGAATGACCTCCGATTATGATGTCAACATCCTTCGACGCTTTTGCCACATCATAGTCATTAATCTTGTCATTATCACGCTTCACTCCAAGATGGCTCACAAGAACCACCAGATCCACCTTCTTATCATTCTTAAGATATTGCGCGGTGGAATTGACCGTCTCTATCACATCCTTAAACCTCATCCCCTCATAATTCTCCCTGGAGATGAGATTTGCCGGGTCAATGTTGATACCGATAAATCCTATCTTCTTTCCCCCTACCTTCTTTATAACATACGGGTCGAACATCCCCTTAAGCGGAGTGTCCGAGAAATCATAGTTGGCGGCGAGGCGATGTGCCTTGACATCTTTATAATATTTAGCCATCTCCTCAAGTCCGTTGTCAAACTCATGATTCCCGAGAATACGGATGTCATAATCTGTCATATTCATCAGCGGATATTCCACATCCCCCTTGAAGAATTTAAAATAGAGAGTACCCTGCACCATATCGCCGGCATCCACCAGCAACACGTTCTTCTCCGCCTTGCGTATACTGTCTATCAACGCTTTGCGCTGGAGCACTCCCCCCTCACCATTGTCGGGATCGATCAGGGAGTGAGTGTCGTTGGTATGCAGTATCACCAACTGCTCCCCCCTTGCGGCAAGAAACATTCCCGCGCACACGGCGAGAGTCATTATGATTGAGCTGATTCGATTTATACCTTTCATATTTCTTTACTTTCTCACAAATATATAAATTAAGGTCCATTCCCACAAAAAAATCCGGGGGATGTTTCAGGCAACGGCTTTTGAAACATCCCCCGGATAATAATATGTTGAATCCTCATCAGAAATCTATGAGGTTGTTTCCGGTCATGTCCGCCGGTTTCTCCAGGCCCATGAGATGAAGCAGCGAAGGAGCCACATCAGCCAGACGTCCGTCTGAGAGGCGGGCATCCTTATGCTCTCCGATATAGATAAAGGGGACAGGATTCAGCGAGTGAGCGGTGTTGGGAGTTCCGTCATCGTTCAGAGCATGGTCAGCATTTCCATGGTCAGCGATAATGATTGTCTCATATCCGTTCTCTCTGGCAGCTTCCACAACCTTCCCCACACATTTGTCAAGCGTCTCCACCGCCTTCTGGATTGCCGGATAAACGCCGGTGTGGCCTACCATATCTCCATTCGCGAAGTTCACCACAATGAAGTCATATTTATTGCTGTCAATAGCCTCCACAAGCTTCTCCGTCACCTCCGGAGCCGACATCTCGGGCTTAAGGTCGTAGGTAGCCACTTTGGGTGAAGGGACGAGAATTCTGTCTTCCCCCTCAAAAGGCGCTTCACGTCCGCCATTGAAGAAGAAAGTGACATGTGCATATTTCTCAGTCTCGGCAATGTGAAGCTGCTTCTTTTGGCGAGACGACAGATATTCCGCGAGGGTGTCGGCAACGTCTGACTTCGGGAAAAGGATATGCACTCCGCGGAATGAATCGTCGTAAGGGGTCATGCAATAATACTGCAGATCCGGAATAGGATTCATTCCGTCCTCGGAATGTTGAGTAAGCACTGTTGTAAGCTCTTTGGCACGGTCGTTACGGTAGTTATAGAAAATCACTACATGACCGGCGCCTATTCTGCCATCGACATTCTCATTGACTATCGGACGAAGGAACTCATCGGTTGTCCCTTCCGCGTAAGACTCTCTGACTGCTTCCACAACATTGTCTGTCTGCTTACCCTCACCATATACGAGCATATTGTAGGCATCCTTCACTCGCTCCCAACGATGATCGCGGTCCATCGCATAGTAACGTCCCACAACGTCTGCTATGACTCCCGCCGACTTCCGGCAATGAGCCTCGACCTCTTCAAGGAAGCCGGCTCCGCTCTTCGGGTCAGTGTCCCGACCATCCATAAAACAATGAAGGAAAACTTTGTTCAGGCCATACTCCTTGGCTGTGTCGCAAAGAGCAAAAAGATGGTCCAGTGATGAGTGGACACCTCCGGCTGAGGTCAGACCCATGAAATGGATAGGCACGTTGTGATCACGTGCATAGCTGAACGCACTCTTCACTTCGGGATTAGCGGCAAAAGAGCCATCGGCAATCGCACGGTTAATCTTCACCAGATCCTGATAAACCACGCGTCCGGCGCCGATATTGAGATGACCGACCTCTGAATTTCCCATCTGTCCGTCAGGGAGGCCCACATCTTCTCCACTGGCCTGGAGCTTTGAATGGGGATAGTTGGCCATGAGGGAATCCATGTAAGGTGTCGGAGTATTGAAAATGGCGTCATCCTTCTTATGATCGCCGAGTCCATATCCGTCAAGAATTATTAACAATGATTTTTTAGCCATGATTTATTTTCTGTAGATTCTTCTGTATGATAACAAACGATAAGGGTGGAGAGTTGAAAGAAAGGCAACGTGTCTTCTTGGAAATCCGACACGCCGCCTTCTTATTTCAATTCTCGTTTCCGAAGCCGGGAAAGAATTTTTACTTCTTAAGCTCTTTGATACGTGCTTTCTTTCCTTTGAGCTTGCGGAGGTAATAAAGTTTGGCGCGACGAACCTTACCAAATTTATTGACCTTGATTGATTCGATGAAAGGAGACTCGATGGGGAAGATACGCTCTACGCCGATTCCGTCAGAAATCTTGCGGACTGTGAAGCGCTTCTTGTCTTCATGACCGCTGATGCGGATCACCACTCCACGATACTGCTGGATACGTTCCTTGTTTCCTTCCTTGATTCGATATGCGACTGTGATAGTGTCGCCCGGGCCGAATTCATCGAATTCTTTCTTGGGAGTAGCAAATGACTCCTCTACAACTTTAATTAAGTCCATTGTTATAACAATTTTAGGTTCATTTGCAATATAAGACGCTGCTTCGTCGTCCCAGAGATTGCAAATCTTCTGCAAAATTAATACTTTATTCTTTTCTCACCAAATTTCCCACCATTTTCATCGCAATTTCAAAACAAGATCAAAAAAGAGGCATCCGGTTGCTCCGGACGCCTCTTCCTTTATCCTGCTGTCAGATTAAAGCTTGTTGAGCTTTTCAGCTGCTTTCTCCTTGGCATCGCTAACGCCTGCCTTCACAGCATCTTCCGACTTCTTAAGAAGCTTTTCAGCCTTGCTCTTAGTCTCAGCTTTTACTTCTTCTGTCTTCTCTTTTGCTGTGTTCTTGGCAGCGTCTACTTTCTGCTTCGCTGTGGTCTTGGCAGCTTCAACAGCCTTCTTACCTGCTGTCTTTGCTTCAGCTGCTACTGCGTTTGCATCTTCAACCACTGTTTCAACTTCTTCGGTAACTTCCACTACTGAATCATTTCCCATAACTGAGATTGCAGTGTCTGAGAGAACTTCGAGTGAATCTGCAGCGGAATCAGTCGCTTCTGACTTGTTGCCGCCACATGCTGTCATGCCGAGAGCCATAGCTGCAACCGCCATTGAATAAAATAATTTCTTCATTTTCTTTTATTTCTTATTTGCTATTTCTTATTTGTTGAGAGCCTTCTTAAGAAGTGCCTTGGATGCTGCAACTGTTGCATTGCCGTTGCCGGCTTTTGTAAGATGATCTACGGGCATGTAAGTTGCTGACCATACATCTTCTGTTGAATCATATTCAACTACACATGCAGTTGTGGCAGTAGCTCTTGTTGCTCCGTTCACATAAGTGATTTCATTGCCTTCACGACCTACTTCAGTGTAACGTTCTGCCACATAGCCTTTGAAGTTGTGATTGTCAAAGTATTGGTCTGTGAAATACATTGATGAGCCGGCGAGCTTGTCTGATTCATAGATGAAACCATACCAGGGATAGTTTTCAGCCTGGTCTACTGAATAGATCTCGTTGCCGTTTGAAGAAGCGATAAGCTTCCATGTCTTCGGAAGCTGGTTGACTACTGATACCTTTGTAGCGCCCCAGGTCTGGATTGTATTGAATTCGTTGTTAAGACCGTTGACTGTTACGATGCAGGTTGCTCTTTCTCCATCCTTTACATATGAGATAGTGGTCTCACCTACGTGCATTGCCTCTACTTTACCGTTCTTGTTGACTGTTGCAACGAATTCATTGCTTGAAGACCAGTCACCACCCTTGTCGGATGCTGTGAGAGTCTCGGTCTTACCATAGTCGATAGACATCGTTGCCTTGTTAAGGCTAAGAACTGCATTTTCATTGTCATCACCGCATGACGCTACGAAAAACATCGGAAGAGATGCTGTAAGCACCCAAAATAATTTCTTCATTTTCGGTTATAGTTTAATTGTTTTGAAATTTCGCACAAAGATAACACTTTTTTCTAAATCCAAAATGATTTATACCTGATACTGTAAAAAAAGTTAAATTATATTCTTAGTGTGACGCATCAGAATGGTTTACGATATTTATCCCCCTCTTCACGTGTTTCTTCCAGAATGGAAAGATATGAGGCATATCGGCTCTCTGAAATCAGGTGCTCCCCGACTGCCGGAATCACCGCACATCCCGGCTCATTTACGTGGCTGCAATCTCCGTATTTACATTCCCGGGAATATCTGAAAATTTCAGGAAAGAAATGCCCCACCTCTTCAGGTGCGAAATCTATAGTGCCGAAACCGCGCACTCCAGGGATATCTATCAGGTCGCCGCCGTAAGGGAGCGGCACCATCTCCGAAAAAGTCGTGGTGTGGACGCCGGTATGATGAATATCCGAAATCTCTCCCGTGCGCAGGTCTGCTCCCGGAACCAATGCATTTATCAGCGAAGACTTGCCGACTCCACTGTTTCCTGCCATCAGCGAGACTTTGTCGCGGGTCATATCCTTCAGCTCTTCAAGTCCCTCACCGGTGCGTGCCGACACCCGGACCACTGCATAACCCAGAGATGTATAAAGATAACTCATCCCTTCGGCTATCTCCTGATCCGTCTCATCCCAAAGGTCTCTCTTGTTTAAGACCAATGCTGCAGGAATATTATATGCCTCGCAGGTTGCAAGAAAGCGATCTATAAATATGGTGGTGACCTCCGGCTCACGCAAGGTGGCCACAAGAAACGCCTTATCTATATTGGAGGCAAGGATATGACTCTCCTTCGAGAGATTTGAGGCTCTCCTTATTATATAGTTCCTCCGGGGAAGGATTCCGACTATATAGTCTGCATCCCCCTCCCGGGGGGCCACCTCCACTTCATCGCCTACCGCCACCGGATTGGTTGTCCTTATCCCCTTGATGCGAAAGTTACCCTTCACCTTGCATTGCGTCTGACTCCCGTCAGGATATCTTACGACATACGAGCTCCCCGTATTCTTCACAACACGCCCGACGCGGGTCTCTGCCTTCAATTCCGCTTCTTTAGCCCGTTTTGCTTTTCCCATTCTTTAATCTTATTGCACAAACTTACTGTTTTTTTACTTACTATCTAACAAAATCCTTATATAAATTGTTAAATTAGCAAATATAATTTATTTTTGACGCCTGAAAGCGTCTTTATTCTGACATTTATTTAATTTTTTAAATTATGGATATTAATTCTATTGGCACATGGGCCGGCGAAGTTTACAAGGCCCTTGACAATTCCGAAACACGTATGTTAGGTCTCAAACAGGTAAAAAAGGCCACCAAGCTCAAGAAAGATGAAATTATGGCAGCTTTAGGCTGGCTCGGAAGAGAGGGTAAAATTCTCCTCACTATGAATGATGAAGACCTTGTTATCTCTCTCGTTTGATACCGACCGTCCCTACAACACAAAAAATGACGATGCCGCTTTTTCCGCATCGTCATTTTTTGTGGAAACAGGTCATGGATTTCTCATTTTCTGAACGGTACGCTCCACACCACTCTCACCGGCACGCAATGTCCGTCTATCTTTCCCGGATGCCATGCCGGCATTATCGAGAATATCCGGATTGCCTCCTCATTGAGCGGTGCGGCCACACTGCGTATCACCTGAATATTCGAGACGCTTCCATTTGTGTTCACCACAAATGAACACGTGACCCTGCCTTCCACTCCTTTCTTATATGCCTCCTTAGGATAACATCTGTGCTTGTTGATAAATTCCACCAGTTTTGAATCTCCTCCCGGGAAAGAGGGTTTTTCCTGCACGAAATCATATTCATAGACCTCCATATAGCATTGTGTGCCGGAGGAGTTTATCCCTTTACTTATGCGGCAGGTCTGACCCTCTGACGCCCCTATCCCAATCAGCAGGAAGATAAGAAGCAGAACAGTATGCCGCAAATGCCTCCCAAGGCGGAAGTGCCACGCCCTAATTTCGGATTCTGAATCCGTTTTTGCGTTTTGCTGTGAGTTTGACATGTTGTTTTATTTGACTATGCAAATATAATTCCGATAGCGATAACAGCCAAAATTTATCCTCATATTTGAATCTTAATTAAATCTATTTCACGTTTTTTTACATTTCAATTCCAACCCCCTCTCTTTCCCTCCTCCCCGTCATTTTCCACGGGTTTATAATATCTTGAATATTCTATCGTTATTCTCATAGCCCGGAGTCTTGATTCTTACTCCGCATTTTATGATGAACATACTCAATAAAATCAGAAATATCAGTAAGTTAAGAGCCGACATTCCCACCGGGCTTATCTCTGTTGTCCTCCTGGCAACCTCTGCGAGTATCGTTTCATCCACGGTTTTTGCCCAGAGCTCTTCAGCTTACAATTTCCTGAACATCCCGACCTCCTCCCATGCTTTTGCCTTAGGCGGGAACGGGATTGCCGTTATTGACGATGATGTCACCCTTGCCGAACAGAACCCCGCATTGCTCGGTCCCGAAATAGAAAAGCAAATAGCTTTCAACTATATGCTCTACATGAGTTCCGGCAATTTCGCCGGCTTCAGATATGGCATGGCTGCCAATGACCGCTCAGCATGGAGCGCCGGCATAAGATACCTCAACTATGGGAAAATGACCCGTTATGACGAGTTCGGAGTGTCTGGCGGCGAATTCTCTCCCCAGGATATTGTCTTTGAAGGGACCTACTCCCACGACATCACCGACCGCTGGCGCGGTGGTATAAACCTCAAGATGGTCTACAGCAACTACGATGCTTACTCCGCATTCGCCCTGGCCGCCGACCTTGGCGTAAACTATTACGATGAGGAGCATGACCTCTCCCTCTCTTTCGTTATGAAAAATGCCGGCGGCCAGCTCAAACGCTTCCATGAAGCTTACGACAGACTCCCGTTTGATATTCAGATAGGTTATATGCAGGGACTCGGCTCAACTCCAATCTCCATTGCCGTCACTGCTACCAACCTCACCCGCTGGAGACTGCCATATTATTCCCATCCGAAAAATGACCTCTCTGCCGGAAGTGTGGAGAAATCAAACTTCGGCTCCAATCTTTTCCGACATCTTATTTTCGGTGTGCAGTTCACACCATCCTCCAATTTCTATGCCGCATTGGCCTATAACTACAAGACACGCACCGACATGAGCGCATATCAGCAGAGCTTCCTCTCCGGGTTCTCCTTAGGTCTCGGACTGAAGGTCAAGGGATTCAATGTGGGTGCAGCTTTCGGGATGCCACACAAATCCGCCACATCCCTCATGATTAATCTCGGCTACAGTTTCTCCGAACTTCTATACTGATTTCCCGCCACCGACGTCTCCCCGCCAATTCCCGGCGCAGAGGTCGCCGGTACGTGCCGGTTGCTCAGTCACTGAACGACAGTATTCTCTCCAAATCCTTGGCTGCCACCTTCACCTGTATCTCGCCGTCCCGGGCCACAGAGATATTTCCCGTCTCCTCGCTCACAACCACACAGACAGCATCCGTCATCTGGCTCATGCCCAACGCCGCCCTGTGGCGCAATCCCAATTCCTTCGGAATATCCATGTCATGACTGACCGGAAGGATACATCCCACCGACTTTATCCTCCCGTCGGCTATAATCATCGCCCCGTCATGAAGCGGTGAATTCTTAAAGAAGATATTCTCTATCAGACGCATGTTAACATTGGCATCTATCTCGTCGCCGGTCTTCTCGAAATCCTTCAGGGGCATCTTCCGCTGAAACACTATAAGTGCCCCTGTCTTCGATTTGCTCATACTCATACAGGCATAGACCACCGCCAGCACCTCGGCATGATCCTCTCCTCTACCCTTGTCATGCCGGAAAAGACGCAGAAGATTCCTCAGTTTCCCCTTCGAACCAATATCTATAAGAAACCTCTTGATCTGGTCCTGAAAGATTATCACCAATACTATCAGTCCGATACTCATAAACTTATCAAGTATCGTTCCCGTCAGGCGCATATCGAAAATCTCGGATGCGACCACCCACAGCACTATAAACAGCAATACACCGTAGAAAAGGCTCAGCGAACCGCTGCGTTTCATCAGCTTATAGAGATAATAGAGCAACATCCCTACTATCACTATATCAACTATATCTTTAATTCCAAAACCTATCATTTTTCTATATCTTCCCTTTCAGTTTCAAGACAAACGCGTGAATAGCCTCACACACTCTCCGGCTGCCGCCACATCGTGCACACGCAGGATGTCGGCACCCTTCATCAGCGCCACCATATTGAGGGCTGTAGTGCCGTTGAGCGAATCTTCCGGACTTCCTCCAAGCGATTCCCAAACCATCCTCTTACGGCTCATCCCGGCAAGCACAGGCAGCCCGAATGTCTGAAACAATTCCAGATGTGACAACAGCTGAAAATTCTGCTCCACGCTCTTTGCGAATCCGAAGCCCGGGTCAATGATAATGTCGCAGACGCCGAGCCGGCGCAATTCAGCAAGGCTGAACGCCATCTCGCTCAGCACCTCCGCCGCAACATCCGAATATTCGGCAAAACGACCCATCGTCTGAGGTGTCCCCCGCATATGCATCAGTACATAGGCCACTTTCAGCTCTGCCACCGTGGCAAACATATCCTCATCAAGGCTCCCCCCTCCTATATCATTTATTATCTCCACATTCCATCCCTCAACACACCGACGTGCCACACGGCTGCGGAATGTGTCGACACTAATCACACATTCCTCCCATTCCCTCCTGACCTCTTCCAAAGCATACGCCAGGCGATCATACTCCTCCCTTTCGCTGATTTCCGCACAACCCGGACGAGTGGAATAACCTCCTATATCCAGAATATCAACCCCCGACCGACGCATTTCCCTTACCCTGCGGCACAAGGCTTCCCGGTCCGACACCCTGCTGCCGGAATAAAATGAGTCAGGAGTGACATTTATAATCCCCATCACCCTCGGACGGCTGAAATCCATCAACCTCCCTCCGGCACAAACCGTAAGATTCTCCTTCTTTACCATACCCGTGTTTCTTACACCATGAATGCGAATTTACAAAAAATCTCCCGGAAAACATCCTTGCATCCACCCCCGGAGCTCTCTTC
>CAMWXI010000032.1 GCA_947178175.1 uncultured Porphyromonadaceae bacterium
ATAATGAATATACCAATAATGAATATAAAAAAGGTCAGGCGATATGTCGGGTTGACATATCGCCTGAGTGAAATAGCGGGGAAGATTATTTTACAATAACCTTGACTGCTTTGTTGTCAATCATTACGATGTATATGCCGGCAGCAATCGCTACATGGTCGTTGTCTGTCTTAAGAGCAGACTTGGCCATGAGTTTGCCGTCAGTGCTGAAGATATCCACAGTCTTACCGTCATATCCGTTGATGATGATTTCTCCAAAACCGCCTTCGATACCTGTCAGCTCATTGATGTATTCCACACCTGTAGGAGTGACGTAGATTATGTTGGAGGCAGGACCTTCAAGAGAAACATTATCAATTGAGGCATTTGCCAATACATAGTAGTTTGCTTCGCGTCCGTCGTAGGTTGTGTCTACAAATCCCGGAGTATTGGAAGTTGCAATCTTGGTGAAGAGCAGCTCATCGTTATATTTACGATAGATGTCGTAAGAATCAATTTTCCAGTATCTGGGATTGGCGGGTTCAAACTGGATGTCATCAATAAGAATTCCGAGAGAATCCCATCCTACATAGACAAGTGCGAAATATTTCGCATTTTCAGGAAGAATGAAGGAAGTCTGTTCCCAGCCTTCAGCACCTTCCTTGGAACGGTTGCAGAGCTTAGTGAAGGATTCGGGATTATCATCGGTAGTTGAAACCATCACATGAAGGGTCTCGCGATAGGATGCTTCAGGTGTATTAACCCAGAATTTGACTTCCTGGCCACCTTTAACTTCGGGAGAAATCAGCCATTTGCTTACCTGAACGGATGCATCGGGATTATTGCTGTCCCATCCTGAGAAGGCCATCAGATATTGCTGGCCGGAGTGAGCACCGAGACGCGGGTCATTGTGAACACCCAGAGAGTAGTCATTTACAACCTGCCAAGCACGTGGAGTATCCCAATTTTTCCAGACTTCGGTCAGTCCGGCGATAGCGTAGGGTTCATACTGGTCGTTGTTGAAGTTTTTCCACTGGCCGAGAGTTTCACCGAATTCAAAGGGACGGAGGTATTCAAATTCATCGTATGAGCCGTAAGAAGTCTTCGGTTCGTTCCATGTCAGAGAAGGCTTGCTGTCCTGAAGTGAATATGTCAGGTCAGGAATCAGAGGCACTGAGGGAGACACGATTTCCCAGTCAACAGTCTTGGAGTTGTTGAGATCAATCTCGTCGTTCTCAAGTTTAGAAGTAACACGAATCTGCACCTTCTTATATTTGAGATATTCCACTTTTGCCTTGAGGCTTATTCTGCGCATGTAAGAGCGGAGAGAGCGCAGACGAGCCACATTGAAGTCAACGGTCTCAAGCACCTTGCCATCACCAAGCACTTCAAGAAGCATGGGAGCGCTGACAGTTTCGCGACCGGCATTAACCGTAGTGGTAGTGAGCGAGAGATTGTCACCTACCTTGGTGATGAATTCACCGGAAATGTCAGTAACCTTGAGGTCATAATCTACGTTGGAGTAGATATTGATGTCGTCAATGACGCCGTAAGAGTTATTAGCCTTCACATAGAAGCGTATTCTGAGCTGTACCCATTCCTGATTCTGGAACTCTTCGGGAAGCTCCAGGAGGTAATCTCTCCAAGAGAAATTAGTGGTGGGATCGGGAGAAACATCGGCTATTTCTACCGGAGTCTGGTGGTCATAGCTGCGAGCGTACACTTTGAATCTCGGAGCGTTGGTATAGTTCCAGTAGAGCATTTCAAAAGTAGGATTCTTCATTCCCACAGTTGAGAATTTAGGAACATAAAGTTCAGCTTCTGTAGACTGACCTGTGAAGAGGCTTGACACGATACGACCTGAGCCATCGTCACATCTCGGGTTGCCGATGCCGAGTACGCTAAGTTCATCATTCTGTACAGAACGGATAGAGCTGTTTTCAGTCTGCGGAGTACGACGGTCATAGTTCCAGCCGTAAGCGGCTCCGGCGGCGCTGAAGGGCTCGACTACAGGAAGTGTGTTGGGTCGTCCGAGGATTTCTTCAACCACATATTCCACTGACTGAGCTTTCTTGAAACCTGCAGAGTTCTCAGCGAACACTGATACTCTCCAACGATAAAGAGGCTCCTGAGCGGGATCGAAGATAACACGGTTCTCTTTCACAGCTTCACCAACGCGATTCCAAGTCACACCGGTGGGATTATACCAGAGCTGATATCTAAGATTTTCGGGGTCGATATATCCGCCGTTTACACCTTCTGTCACAGGATCCCAAGAAAGTTCCATTGTCATGTTATCCTTAGAAGTCACACCGGTGAAGTTAGTGACAATCTTAGGAATATCGATACCGATGTAGTGACGGCAAACATCTGATGCACCTTCACCTTCATCATTGGCAACGCTTACCTGGAAAGAGTTGAAGCCCTGGTTTGCGGGACATTTGATGACAACTGTTTCACCGGGAAGACCTTCGCCGGTGGCTGTGTGTGAAGCGTTAAGGTCAAGATTTGCAACCTTGGCAGTGAGTTTCTTAGAACTGTCAAGAGCCTTTCCTGCAGCATTGAGAGTGGGGAGAGTTACGGAAAGGATACCGTTAAGACCACCAAGTTCTTCCGCAGTGATATCAATCTTGGCGGGAACAGCCGGAACGTTTGTTGAGGAGTTAAGTTGGTTTACACGGAAGTTGTAGACTCTTGAGCCGGCACCTGCAGAGGGTGTGTTGGCATGGAATGCGAGGTAATATTTACCCGGTTTGTCTACAGAGAAACGCGCGGTTACCGGGAAGCTGGTGTTTTCCTTAACAAGCATTTCCGGGTATTCGGCGAGTTTGCGCATTCCGGAAGGTGAGGGCTTTTCACCGATATATACGCTGATGTTTTCAGTTCCGTAGTATGGAGTATAGCTCTGATAGCTGCAGGCGAACTCATACATTTTTGTTGCGTCAGCAAAATAAAGAGCAGGAAGAATCAGCCAGTCGTTGCTTCCTTCGTATGTCTCATACTGATGTAGGAATTTGCGTTCAATGTAGTCATATTCAAATGTGCTTCCATCGCGGTTAGAGTCGACAATGGTGAAGAGAGCAGCCTGAGAGGTGTCGGGAGTTGCAGAATAGGGAATGGTGAGAGAATCACCCAATACTGCACTCAGAGCCTCGGAGGGCTGTGAAGATTTGCCTTTGAAGTTGGCAACTACAGTCACATCCATGCGGGCCAAATCGCCGGGAGATACGAATGTGTATGAAGTGCCGCTGACGGGAGAAGTGTTCTGGCGAATTCCGTCGAAATATACATCGTATGTAATTTCTGACGGATTGACATAACCACCGTTAAATCCCTTGTTGCCGGGAGCAGTCCATGTCAGAGTGTTTTCATTGAGCTTGAGGTTGGTCGGCGCAAGCGGAGTGTCATTGCCGGCAAAGAACTTCACTGTTGTCTCCGGGCCTGTCAGTTTGTTGAGGTCAGCTCTAATCTGAAGTTGGTGAAGACCTTCAGTCACACTGAAATTGAATGAATCTTCAGCGCCGGGGGCAGTGCTGTTTTTGCGATAGATTTCATTGCCGTCTATTCTGGCAGTGATATCCACGTTCCCTGAAAGAACCAATCCATTATAAAGAGTGGAGGGAGCTTTAAAAGCAACGGTTCCGGAAAGAGCATTGTCAACTAATGAGAAATTGGTGATAGTCACCATATCAGCAGCCTCGGGCAATGCATAGGAGTCGGGGGTATAGAGCGATACCATGCGTGTCCCATTGCTGAGATTGCCAAGTCGGGTTACACATCCATCATCAATGTCAATACCGAAGAGGTAAGCTTCCGAAGGATTAACGCCGTAGGAAGGAACACTCCAGATTACTTTATTATCGCGCGGAGAGAAGACAAGGTTGTAGGAGCCAACATAGTCGAAACCTATGAAGGCTGTGCTTTCATCGTCGCTGTCATCGCAATAAAGTGAGCAGACAGGAGTGAGATTTCCGTTGTTACGGTTAATTGAGTAGATAATGTGATCATCGGTGAGCGTCATTACCTGATTTTCCCCGGGATGATAGAATATACCTGAGAGGTATGCATCTCTCTCCGGGAAGTCTTTAATCACAGATGCCTCCGGAAGACCGGTAGTGTCATTAAGTCTGATGCTTACAAGACGTCCATATCGGGTCAAATTATTCTCTTCAAAGGCAGTGAGACCGATGAAAGAATCAGTGACAGGGTCATAGCACATGGTTGCGGGCCACAAGCTGAGGTCGTCTGAACATACGAGGGGAGCGAGCCATTCACCGGTGGAGATGTCGAAGCGCTTCCATATAACCTGGAAGTCCCTTATAGAAGAACGTTGACCTTCAGGAATATATAAGATGCCGTCTCTCACGGCACCGGCCTGATGTTCGGGGTCGCCGGAGTTGATGAAGTTTGAGCCTGAGAAGAGGGGAACAGCTTCATAGTTGTCAAAGTCAATTTTTCCCCAGAAGCATTTATTAAGGCTCTGCATGGAAGACTCCATGGATGCAAAAGAATTGCAGACGCCATAGATGTTGCCGATAACGTCGTAAGCATTGTCGGCACGTTCACGTCTGATAGGCATTTTCAGAGGGGAAATCGCCTCGAGAGGAACGTTTTCCTCAAAAGAGGCACCTGTCACAGGGTCAGTTGAAGAGATATTGGGGTCGGGCTTGCCAATCGGAAGCAGCGACTCCGGCTCTTGAACCGTTTTCCTGGGATGTTCAGGGAAGCGGGTATAGGCACCGGCTGTCAAAATTCCACAGAAACAAAGAGTTCCTGCTCCAATCAGACCTGTCAGCACCCTACGGTTAATCTGTTTCATTTGGGATAGGTTATTATGTTAAAAATTTTTCTGTGCTGTTACAATGTTCGGAATCCCGTCTCTTATATATGGCTAAGTATATTAAAATGCCAAGACGTGTTTCGAAAATGAAAAATAAGTGCAACTTCAGATGAAGTGGATTATGTCAAAATATATAAAATATGTAATTTGACTCACAAATCTAATAATTTATTATTCCAAAAGCAAATAAATGAGATAATTCAGTAACCTTTTTCACAAATTTTAATATAATCGGATTAAAAGTCTTAATTTTGTTTTAAATGATAGAAAATCCGTTTTCAAGAAGTGTGTATCTGCAAAATTTTCTGTTCGGGTCTCACTGAAAATTATGTACGCCGTGTCAAAAAATTTTATTTTGACACGGCGTGCATGATTTAAGGAATATTATTCTAACTTATTTACATTTAGCGTATTTTGCAGGTAAAAGTCAGAAATTGTTAATTGATTCGTGACATCAATCAGAACGGGAAGTTGATACCGAGGTTGAAATCGGCATTGGAACTCAACGGAATCATCTGTTTTGAAAGCTTGCCGAAGGTGTGGTCCATTCCGAAGAAAAGGTTGAATCCGCGGGGATGGATATTAAAGAGCCATCCGAATCCGACTCCGTAAGTACCGGCAACCATATTCACATCAGCAGAGAGGAACTTCACAGGTGCCACGTTGGCGGAGATTCGGAACTGAGTCCAGGTATACGGCCCGTTGATGTAAGTTGAATTGAGAAGGCCAAAGTGCAGTTTGCGATAATAAGGTAATTCATACTCTACACCAAAGTTGAGTGTAGCTCCTAAAGAGCGGCAACGTGAATTCAGATATCCGTTGTCCTGGAGTTCATATAGTTCGGAGATATCACCTTTGAGTTTGTCCCATTCCTTGCTGAAGGAGTTGGTAGCATCGCTGTCAACATTGAAGGTATAATCCGAGGTGTTGACGGTGCGGTCGCCATTGGTTGACGCCCATGCTGTTTTTCCCCATTTCATGAAGCCGAGGTCAAGGATGGCGGCAGAGAACCTGAAGTCATTCCATTTATATTCGGCACCCAGGTCAAGTCCCATTCCGAAGCCGTTCAGGCCGAAACCATCATCCATATTTCCTCCGGAAACGTATTCCCGGCCGTTGTCGCTGTTATAGTCATGGTCGAAGCGGAAGCCCTTGAGGGAAGCATAGATGTCGGCATTAGTCAGGGCAGTCCATGAATTTTCTCCAAGAGTGAGATGTGCTTTGTTGAATTTGAAATCAACATTGCCCGCACCTATGTGGAATTTCAGAGATGCACCGACACGAAGGCCCTTGACTTGCTTGATGTCGCGTGAATGGTTGAGAGCGATGGTAGCATAGGCATTGGCGTTTGCAAAGAGGTTGGTGATGTCGTATGTCTGATTTGAGATTCCTTCTTTTGCAAGAGAGAAGAAAGAGCCGGGAAGAGAGGCATGAATGTTGGCACTGGTGCTCAAATTGACGGTGTTGTAACCACCTAAAGCCTTGAATCCTACAGTGATTAGATTGATTTTAATATTGGAGCCAAGACGGTTCTTGTCGTGAAACTTACTCATAGCCTCGGATGTAGACACTCCGGGGTTTGTGAAGAGTACGGTTTTTCCATCCCTATAATATAGTATGTCAGAAAGATTCAGGTTGCCGTTGACGGCAAGATTAAGATTACCGAGAGCCGGGAATGACACGAAACCGCGGTCATTTCCAAACGCCGGATTCATCTGAAATCTATAGTCATAATTATCCAGGAAATATCCTGAGTAGGTGTTCTGTGCGAATCCTGTGGCAGTTGTTGCCAGGATTGAAATTGCGAGAAGTTTTTTATATAATGATTTCATGATTGTCAGAAGCTTGTGGTGTATTTACCGCTAATTTTTACTCGTGGTTGTTTAAGAGAAAGTGTTTGGTTAGGAGCGAGGGGTTGATTGGAACCGTCGGGGCGCACTACAGCCTCAAAAGAGATGCCGTCCAGATTGCGAATTTCTCCGTCCATAACGATTGTGACGTGGTGGTCAGTGGCATTTCCGGGAATCCTGGCCCCTTTAATGCTTACGGGGACAGTGTTTCCATCGGCATCAACATAGGTGATGACATCGCCGTTTCCATCAATGGGACTTCCTGTCAGCGAAGCCTCAAACGGGATTGTGGAGGTGACAACAGCGTCAATTTCAAGATGGCTGATTATTAGGTCATTGAGGTCCTCATCAAACCATCCGTTTTTCTTTTCGGAATATACAATCACAGAACCTGAGTCTCCATTTCCACGGAGAGCAAGTGGAGCGAGGAAACGGTATGTGCCTTCCATTCCTTCAAGCTTGCGTCCGAGTTTGAAATTAACGGCTTTCTGGAGATAGATTTCCGGTTTTAGGAGCTGAAGGTCTAATGATTTGGGTAAGCCTTCACCACTCAGAAGATTAGAGAGGGTAGGGAAGGAGACATGCTTAAGACCGGACTCATATTCGGCAGGAACATCCTGAGGATTTTCCGGCGACAGACAGAAATTATAGGGACCTGTGCCGAGAGAATGACCGATTTCAAAAGCATCCAGAGTCATGATGTTTGCCGGTTGGCCGTTTCTGTTAGCACGTATCTGAAGGCCGCTGCGATAGTTGAGTCTGGCGTCTCCCACCGGATTGTTGATATTGAGGAAAATTTGAGGATTATAGAGAATCAGGTCGGTACGGGAGTCGTTAAGGAAATCGGGAATATCATTAAGCTTTATAGGGTCGATATGAAGTTTCTCTCCTTCCAGGGAATATTCGATGTCACCTGTCACAGAGGTTGCAACAAGCTTATTTATTGAATAATCCACATCAAAGTTGATTGATGTCGGAGGATTGGCGATATTGATTTCCGCAACAGCGGTTACTTGCTTCAAATCCAAATTTGAGTTGAAGTCAAGAGTATGGTTAAGATAATCAATTCTGATGTCGTTTGCCGTGAAGTCCACACCATTGGCTGTCACAGAAATTGTCACTTTCCCATCTTTCATCGGCACAGAGTTGATTTTTAATTCCCCTGTGGATGCAGAATATGAAGAAGTGCCCGGAGATAAGGAAACTATAGATAGACCTTTGGGCACATTCAACACAACGTCGTTGAGCACGACGCTATTGAAGTTAGTATAATTTTTCAGGTCGAGCGTGATTGAGAACGTGATGTTTTCAGTTTCAAGAGCATCAATACCATGGATTGACTTGTCGATGCCAGTTGCGGAATAGTTGAAGGATTTCTTCACGGGACTTCCCAATCGGTAATTGAGGGTGATACCCGGAGCTTTCTTTCTTGCCGGAATTAAATCGGCTATGTCAAGACGGGCGGAAGAGGGTGTCAGGGTTCCGGGGACGGCAGTAAAAGGTTTTATCTCAACCGGGTCTGAATGGAAAGAGCCGGATTGCTCCACGGCATAGAAGGTCTTTCCATTGAGAGTCACTGTCTTGATTTGGTCGCCTTCTTCAATGTTGAAAATATCACCGAGGGTGATGGGATCCAGATTGACAGGAATTGTGAGATTATTGATTTTAATCTCCGAGGTTTTATCAATGTCGGAAAGGTCGTAGTGGTTATCAATACAACTACTAAAAATTGCAGGAATTGAAAATGCAATTCCAAGTGATAAGAATTTGTTCATGTATAATTTATTGTTATTGTTTTCAAAACTAAGAAGGGGGTGTGTCTTAACGGGACTTCAACGCCTTTTACAGGCATTATCCTTACAAACTTACAGGGTGTGTCAAAATGTAATTTTTTGACACACCCCGCGTGAGAGTTTATTATTTTTTATCGGCAAGGCGACATTGCCAGGCCCATGCATTTCTCATGGTGTCATCAATGGGCACTTCAGCCTTCCATCCTAAAACGGTATTGGCTTTCGTAGGTTCGGCCCATATTTTTTCAATGTCACCTTCGCGTCTCTTGCCTATAACGTAGGGGACTTTTACTCCTGTGGATCGCTGGAATGAATCGATAAGCTCAAGAACGGAGAGTCCTCTGCCGGTTCCGAGATTGAAAATCTCAATCGGTTCGGAATCCTCATTGTCAAGCATACGTATCATGGCGATGACGTGAGCTTTTGCAAGGTCCACGACGTCAATGAAGTCGCGGATGCAACTTCCGTCGGGAGTGTTATAGTCGTTGCCGAAGACAGTAAGTTTCTCTCTTATTCCGGCGGCTGTCTGGGTTAGGTAGGGAATAAGATTGTTTGGCACACCGTTGGGGAGTTCACCGATAAGTGCGCTGGGGTGAGCGCCTACGGGATTGAAATATCTCAGGATAATACTTTTAATAGGGGCTCCGGAATGAACGAAGTCCGTAATGATTTCCTCAGAGATTTGCTTGGTGTTCCCGTAAGGGGATGTGGCGGTCTTTATGGGAGCAGTTTCATCAATGGGATTCATATCAGGTTCTCCATAAACTGTGCAGGAGGATGAGAACACAATCCCTTTTACTCCGAATTCCGGCATCAGCTCCAGAAGGTTGATGAGAGTGACGAGATTGTTGCGATAATAGAGCAACGGTTTCTCCACCGATTCCCCAACAGCCTTGGAGGCCGCGAAGTTTATTATACCCTTGATACCCGGATGAGTTTCAAAAAGATTGCGGACAGTCTTGAAATCAGAGGCATCACCCTCCACGAATTCCGGACGGATACCGGAGATTTTTTCAATACCGTCAAGCACTTCAATATTTGAGTTTGAGAGGTTGTCAATGATGACGACTTCAAAGCCCGCCTGCTGGAGTTCGACAACAGTGTGGGAGCCGATATATCCGGTGCCCCCGGTGACTAATATTTTCTGTTTCATATCAGCAGTCATTATTTTTGGAACAGGGGAGAGGGATAGACACCATCCTCAGTGAGTTTACGGAATTGTTCGACAGTTGCGGGACGGTCGGCAGCATAAGTGACACCAAACCATTTTGAAGGAGTCTTCTCGACTTTGAGGGTGATCGTGCCGTTGTTGATGAGTTCGTTGACTACAGACGGGATATAGAATTCAGATTTCAATTCCTTGCTGTGGGCAGCCAGGAAGTCGCGGAATGATTCTTCTGAATATTCAAAATAGTCGGGAGTGAATCCCCACATATTCATGGAAACGGCGGCATCCTCCGGGAAGGGAGCTTCTGTGCCGTCGGCTAAAGTCTGCACGAGTTTACCATCCTTATACTGAATGCCATGACATTCGTTTACGCCGGTGAGGAATCCATCTTCCGACACCTGACAATGTCCGCGGGAAACGCCGCCGTTTTCACTGAGCGTATTACCGATGTTGAAGCCAACCATGCAGTATTCGTTTTTCTTCCCTTCGGCATTTTTGAGGAAGTCTGCGAGTACTTTAAAACTGTCCGGTCCATAATAGTCATCGGCATTGATGACTGCAAAAGGCTCGTTTATGGCATCTTTACCCATCAGTACGGCATGATTTGTGCCCCAGGGCTTGGTGCGTTCAGGATTTACTTCATACCCTTCGGGGATATTGTTGATATCCTGGAACACAACTTCTACAGGAACGTGTCCTTCATATTTGGATACAACTTTGTCGCGGAATTCCTGTTCAAAGTCATGGCGAATCACAAACACGATTTTGCCAAAACCGGCGCGGAGCGCATCGTAGACTGAATAGTCCATTATTGTTTCTCCGGAGGGACCAAGTCCATCAAGCTGTTTCAGACCACCATAGCGGCTACCCATACCGGCAGCAAGAATAAATAGCGTTGGTTTCATATCTCAAAATATTGTTTGGGAGGGTGGCTCAAATTTTAATTTCTTTGACACACCGACCATAATTTTCTGGTTTTTGCAAAAATAATGTTTCTTAATCATTTAAGCAAATAGTTTTTGGAAGTCAGGAATTTGTAGATACTTTATTACTTCCAAAAATATTCAATGCAAGGGAGGCTCAGGATTGAGGGATTGGTATGCGAATCAGGATTAGGAGCTTTAGGAAGAAATCAAACCATACTAATTTCGCGTTAGCATTGCGCGATATGTCAGTGCGTGCTTTGGATATTTCCTCATCAATTTTCTCAACATTGCCAATATGGATGAAGGGGGCGAATTTCTTGCTGAAGGTCTCTTCCGAGGGACTCAGCATATTGAGGGAGGGAGTATGCAGATTATAGATAAAGTTTTCCCTGACCTGAGAAGCGAAATAATCAAGAAGTCGCATAGACTTCTCGCGTCCGCTCTGAGAGAGTCTGTCGGAAAGGGATTTCAATCCCGAGACATTACGGCTGTAAGCATTTCTCATTATGTTCCGGAAAAGTTCTCCGAACTCTTCCGCTTCTCCCTCCTGTGATAAGAGTTCAAATGCCTTCACCGGTCTTCCTTCCGCCAATCTTGTTATCTCGTTTATCTTCTCCGGGGCGGCTCCCGAAGCGATAAGGGCATTAGCGATTTCAGTGTCGGAAAGTCGATTGAACTCCAATCTTTGACAGCGAGAGAAGATAGTAGGGAGAATCATGGATGCATTGTTGCTGACAAGGATAAAAAGAGTGTCTGAGAATGGCTCCTCAATGATTTTAAGCAACTTGTTGGCAACCGGCCCGTCCATCTTCTCAGGAAGCCATATAATAAAGAATTTGAAAGGAGAGGAATAGGAAGAAAGAGAGGCAACCCTGGATATTTCATCTGCCTCGGAAACATAGAAAGTGGGTTGCGAATTTCCTGCGTTCAGCAACTCAAGCCATTTTTCCGGCTGCATATAGCTGAAGTTCGCCAAAAATTCTTTCCATTCTTCAAGATAATCTGAGGAAAGCGGAGTTTTGGTGCTGTTCTTTTTCAGTATAGGAAAGATGTAATGCACATCGGGAAGATTCAGACTGTTTAATTGGCGACAAGAGGGACAGACGCCGCAACTGTCACCGTCGGTGGGGTTTTCGCAACAGATATAGTTGATAAAGGCACGGGCGGTCTGCATCTTTCCTATCCCGGAGGGTCCGTGGAGCAGTAGAGCATGTGGGATTGCTTGTGAATCAGCCATGCGGCGTAATAGCGCTATTTGGGAGGAATGTCCTATTATATCCTTGAACTGCATATTGATTATCTATAACAAAGGTTTTTAAAGGAGCAGAATCGGCAATTGTCGGAGTTGGCGGTTCTGCAGAAGGGGATATTACGGTCGAGGAGGTTTTCGATAGTTTTGTATAAATTCTCTTTGAAAGGGTCTTCGTAGTCTGAATTTATAGTCTTCAACTCCGAGTCTAAGACCGGATGTTTGGGATTGGATTTATTGTCTTCTGGTCGAAGAATCTTCAAGACGTTATAGATTTCCGTCTCTATCCCGTGAGGAACGGAGTTGTAGAAATCGGGAAAATTCGCTTGCAAATATTCCGAAAGCAAAAGAGCATACAGGTATAACTGGAAAATATTCTTACCCTCAGCTTCTTCGGAAAAGACAGATTCGATAGAATTGGCAGCGAGGGCCACATAACCGGTTTTATAGTCTACGATTCTGAGAGGAGCATCCGTAATTTTTTCGCTTCTGTCAATCCTGTCAATAGCACATGTAAGGTTCACGCATCTTCCCGAGGGGAGAGGGAGTCTGAGATTAAAACTTGTTTCGCAGCCGTGAAGAGAGAAAGGGACTTGAGATAAGTCGTAGCGGAGGATGTTGGTGACCATGCTGACAATTCCGGATAGGGTGAATGCCGCACTTCCTCTCAGCGGCCGGTCAAGTTTATCTTCGGGGAGATTAAAGTGAATTTTATTTATCAGTCTGATAATTAACTTTTCAAGAGCTCCTTTATTTTCAAGGATATGCTGAATCGTGTCATGAGTGATTGTGACCTTTTCCTTATCAGGAAGGAATACCCTTTGTTTCTCCGGGGGAAGATATAGGTTCATCATGGCTTCGTGCACAATGTTGCCGGTTGTCACGGCATCTATACTTTCCTGAGGAGGATTATCATCGTTAATCTTCAATATTTTGGTGAAGAAAAACTTCATTGGACAAGCGATGAAGCTTGAAAGGGAGGAGGCAGAGAGATACATCGGATTATTTGAATCAACAATTCCGTCCTGCTCGAAAAGTTTTAGTCTGCGATCTATTTCCCCCTCTTTTTTCACTTCTTCATCTCTTGAGGCTGAGGGTGAAATCTCAAAGAAACAATCATAGAAAACAGTATTTTCCGGTGCGAGGAAATGCCTGAGCTGAAGGAGATAACGTGAGATACCTCCGCTGTTGGCATCTCCAGTGCGGGAATCATAGGTGATATATGCGGCTTTAGCGCGGGAGAGAAGACGGAAGAAATAGTAGGAGAAGATGCTTTCCTGATAATTGGCGGGAGGCATCTTATAGGCATAGCGCAGGGAGTTGGGAATAAAGGTTCGGTTTCTTGCTTTTTTTGGCAGGATTTTATCGTTGACCGAAGGGATGAAAATATAATCGAAGTCAAGACAACGTGTTTCGAGCATACCCATCACCTGGAGCCCTTCAAGGGGTTCTCCTACAAAACTCACTGTTTCATTCGCAATCATGCGTTCAATAAGGAAAAAGAGGGAGGTGAAGTGCATTTCAACCTTAAAGGTGTTGATTGCATCCTTAAGTATTGTCAGAGAGTTCAAGACCGTTGCTATATGGTCGTGCTCCATTTTTCCTTTGAGTGTGATTCCGTTGGTGGAGGAGAGTTTGGTGTCGATAAGGGTCAGGGTTTTATATATATGTTGAATCACATCCTCGGGGGAATCATCCGCATTGATTCCGGCAAAAATATCCTGAGCTTCATCACCGAGCAATGCCACTTCTTTAGGGGTGATGGAAAACGGGTGGCGTTCAGCCATACTCTTTATGAAATTGTCAATGTTAGCTTTCCCTAAGACAACCTGAGAATAGGGATGGGATAGGATTGTAAGGAAGTCGGCGGTGAGAAAGCCGGGTTCTGATTCGGATGACTTAACCCGTCGCGACTGAAGGCGACGGAAGAGGGTCAGGAAGGCCACGACCGCTGTCTGTTTCAGAGGGTAGCCCATGGTAAGATTGGGATTCTCTATTATTTCCGGGAGTGAATAAAGCAAAGGTTGGAGAAGGTTTTCGTTGGGGAGTACGATTGCTACTTTTGCCTCTTTTAGATAATCTCTTATAAGCTCTTTCTCATCAGTTGGTCCGTCTCCGGCAGGGTGGCTTTTTCGTGCTTGTTCGGCAATGGAGGAAAGGAGAAGGTTCAGATTATTCCCTATCACCTTAATCTGGGCAACGTTGGAAGGAACAGCGTCAACTCTAATAAGTTCCGGTGGTGAAGAAACATCGCTCTTGCTGATATAAGGCAGACTCCATTCAGGAGACGGTAGATATTTACGGTTGAGGTTGATAAAATGAAAGGCGGGATTATCCTTGTCTGCGAGCAGCGGTCCGGAGGCGTCCCAGAAGAAATCGGCAAAGGGCTCTTCATTCCCGTCAATTATTGTAGTGAAGGAATTCAGAAGAGAGAACAGTTTGAACTCGGAATGGGAAAGAGCATTGAATCCGATGAACACCATTTTTTTATGACGGGAAAGGGGTGAATCGTCAGGGATAGGCCGACCGGGGAGAAGTGTTTCGGCAACGGACTTTACATTTTCGTAAGCTTTTCTGTAGGTTCCGCCTTGGGTGGTAAGACCTTCCTCATTCAGCATCTTATGCAGACTGGCGTAAAGAGGAGCCAGCACTTGCCATATATACAGGAATTTACCTCGTGGAGAATCGGGGTCAACATTTTCAAAATCTTTCCAGAAATCAGAAGGAGACGCAGCAGGGGCATTATATCCGAAATATTCCTCCATAATATCAAGTTGTTCGGAAGTAAGAAAGTTGGCATTAATTTCCTTGAGGTCTTTGATGTTTTTGAATATCTCGTTTGTGTCAATAAGTTGCATGTCGATCTCGTCAAAGTCTGAGAGTACTGTTTCACCCCATCCTCTGAAGTTGTCGAAAGATACGGAAGAGGGGTCATCGAGTAGGCTTTGATAGCAGATAAAAAGGCGGAAAATGAGATTCAGTCTGTTTTCAGGCAGGAGACCGGCGAGTTCGGTGACGAGGTCGGATATAGTGATAATCTCAGGAGCGACAACAGCAGATTTGGTGTTAGCGGCGAGGTATTTAATAAAGAAAGAACCGCTTCGTTTGTTAGGGAAAACGAAGGAAAACTCGGAAAGGTCTGAATATTTGGAAGAAAAAGCTAATGCTACAGACTCCAGAAAAGGGATCATAAATAATAAAAGTATTAGGA
>CAMWXI010000033.1 GCA_947178175.1 uncultured Porphyromonadaceae bacterium
AATTAAAATATACATATACAATAATAACAACAAAAATTTATATCCACTTTAACTATTAACTTATGAGAAAACTACATTATCTCAGCATTCTTTTAGGTATGCTGTTCATCAGTGCTTTTAATCTCTCAGCGCAGGAGGTGGTTGCTACCATCAGTCCGGAACCGGGAGATTATGACACCCTTCCTACGGAATTTAAGGTGACTTATGAAGGCCCTACGTCAGTATCAAAGAATATTGCCGGGGGTAGTCAAATGCTTATCACCTCTCCCAAAGGAACTACACAACAGATAAGCGGTACTTTCAGCGGCAAATCATTTACATGTGTAATTCCGTCATCAAGTAAACTGCCTCTTGACGAGAATGGTAAATACTCAGTTAAGCTGCGAGCCAATTCAGTCTATTACAACTGGGAAGACGGTTCAAGAACTAAATCGGAAGAGATAGTCTTCGAGTATAACATCAAGGGTAAAGAAGAGGAACCGGATGTTCCGTATGTCCCGACCCCGGTAGAATACGACATTCAGCTTATCAAGACTGTTCCCACTCTTCGCCCTCTTGACATTGCAGATAGCGAATTAGGAACGCTTCAGATATATTTCGATAAGGGTGATTTGCAGCTTGACCCGAGTGCAAATGCAACTGTAACTATAACAGGTCCGGAGTACAACACAACCGCTTCATTGCGTTTCAACATGAATATGCCTACAGCAACAGTGTTCAATGTTGGAATTTCCAAACCTCAATATTCCGGTAACTATATTCTTACAATTCCGCAGGGAGTTCTCGGAGATGAAGAATGGATAAAGAACCATGAGTATGGTCATGCCAATGCTGAAATCAGATATGAA
The DNA here is from genome assembly GCA_947178175.1 of uncultured Porphyromonadaceae bacterium. GTDB lineage: Bacteria > Bacteroidota > Bacteroidia > Bacteroidales > Muribaculaceae > Lepagella. The sequence goes on from CAMWXI010000033.1 coordinate 849, forward strand.
TTCACTGCAATCAACGGATTGAGCACAGAAGGAGCAAACGTTACGATCAGCCCTGTTCCCGGAGAATATGATCTTCTTCCCGATGAATTTGTAGTGACAATTGACGGTCCGGAGTCAATAGAAGTTAATGTCATGGCCGGCAATCCGTTGCTCATTACTTCTCCAAAGGGGACTAAACAACAGGTATCCGGGGTTATCTCAGGTAATACTTTGACCTGTAAAGTCCCTTCCGGTTATGCATTGGATGAAAAGGGTGACTATTCCGTTAAGCTTAAAGCTGAAGCTATCAATTGCACATGGGCCGGCGGTTCTACCAATAAAACCAAGGAGGTCGAATTTATTTATAATGTAATAGGCAAGGAAGATGAAATCCCCGATGGTCCTCAACCGGTGGCCTACGACATTGAGATGAACAAAACAATTCCGGGACTTCGTCCGCTGGATCTTGATATGAAGGGTATTGAGACTCTCCAGTTATATTTCAATATGGCAGGTCTTAAGATAGCCGCTGATGCAGATGCCGTCGTCACTATCTCAGGACCCAACTATTACGCCAGCGCAGCTTTGGCGCCGAATATGGATATGGCAACTGCAACTGTGTTTAAGGCGCTCTTCAACGATCCTAAATACGACGGCAACTATGTTCTGACTATTCCTCAGGGGGTTCTTGGGGATGCCGACTGGATTAAGGATCACAGTCTTGGACATGCCAACGCAGAGGTGAACTATGAATTTACAGTTATCAATGGCGAAGATCCCTCAACCATTACAAAAGACTTGACCTTCAATCCGCGCGTAAGCCCCTCTATGGGTTCTAAAGTCCCGAGCCTTTCAAAGGTGACACTACAGTTCAATTCCAAACCTTACTGGGATAAAGATGCTTCAATTGATGTATATTATCGAGCAGACCTCTCTGAAAGCGGAGTAGAGGTGGAATTTGGTAAAGCAGCCATTTCACAGGGTGCTGGAAACAGTCTGGTCCTTACTATAACTCCAACTCCCTCAGCCAACGGACAGTATTCACTCACCATCCCCGAAGGAACATTCTGGAATGAGGAGCATGAGAACGATAATGAAGCCGGTGCGCTTAATGGTGAGACCTTACTCAACTGGTATCTGTCAGTTGCTACAGTTAATCTGGAGGTGACCGGTCATGTACCAGCCACTGATGCTTATGTGCCTTGTTTCGTTGAAGGAAGAGAAGGTATTGTCATCAAGACCAATCTGAAAAATGAAGTTGCTTCAGCAGATTTCGAATTAATCGAATATAAACTTGATGGGGAAGCTGTAGCACCTAAAACACTTCTTGATGTCACATCAACAGATGTTAATGAGGATGGCTATATCTGCTGGATTAACAATACAGGAAATGATATTGAACTTCTGGCAGGATACTTCTATGAAGTTGTCTATACACTTAAGAATGAAAGTGGCAACGTATTGGCAGACGGAAGTTTTGAGTTCTATGGCGACATGGAGACCGGAATCAATATCATCAATACGGAAGGTGCCGACAGAATCTTCAACCTTCAGGGTATGGAAATAAAGGGAGAAAATCTTCCGGCAGGTATTTATATTGTCAACGGCAAGAAGAGAATAGTAAGATAAGACTAATCCTGAGATTCTCCTGAGGGAGAATCTCAGATAATTCCAAGAGTTATTAAATAAGAGGGGGTGTTTCAGAGCTGAAACACCCCCTCTTATGGTTTTTCGGATTGATTAGATTGTTATTTCTTGCGGCGACGCACTGATTTAGTAGCGTTGGAATTGGCGTTGTTTGAAGAAGATTTTTTCGCACGGGTTGAGGCGCGTTTCTTTGTGGTCGTGCGCTTCTTGGTTGAGGAGGTAGTAGTCTTCTTAACAGTTTTTGTTTCTACGGGAGATTCTTCCACAACAGTGCGGTCGGGGAGAGTGTCGCCGGCAGCAAGGCGCTTGGCAGCTTCAGCTTCCTTCTCCTTCATGGCGAGATATTCCTCACGGGTCGGCACCCAACGATTCTGTCCGTAGGTACGAAGACGATTGTCAATGCTGTCCTGAGCATGTTTGCGGTCATCTTCATCCGGGAACATCTGGTTCATGGAGAGGTTGCGGAGATTGGTGGTTTTATATATTTCACCGTCATACATTCCGAGATTGAAATAATCATCAAGGCTGTATTGTGCAAGATTGTTATCGTCGGAGAGGAAGACATATTGCTGAGCGAGGAAAGGACGCAATGCATCGAATTTCACCCAGAACATCGGGTATCTTGCTTCTCCGCCGAAGTCGGAAGTGCGGTTCAGGACCGGGCATATCGCCTCGACACGTGTCTTCATGCGGTTGGAGCGTCGGTCAAATTCCCACTTCTCAAGGATATAATAGTTGAGAACTTGAGCTGTGGGAACATCAGCTTCCTCAATCACTAATTTTTCGTTTTTCCCGGAACCGGTCTGGTTAAAATATATTCCGAACCGGTCAAGCATTTCGGGCACATTCACCTTATACTTGTCAGTGAAGACTTCCCTTCCGTCAAGATATTCATAGGCGGGAACAGTGCCGTCTACCACACCATTCATGATAATACGGAATAGATTCATCTGTCCGTCAACGATATCCTCCGGGAAATACAAGGGTTGGTTTTTCTCTTTCTGGAGGTCGAGCTGACGGTAGATTTTCCTCATATATTCCAGGTCGGCGTCGTGAGTTTCCTTATTTTCAAAGAAACCCTGCATACGCTGAGTGACTGTAGGACCTTCGGATTGATTATTTTTTTCGCGTTCGGCACGTCTGCGTACACCGCCGGCGTTTTCCACCTGAGCCGAGGGCGTAAAGGTGGATATACATATAGCGGCAACAGTAGCCACAGGAACGATAAAGCGATATATTTTCATCTTGCGAGGTTATAATCTTGTTAATTAAGGCCGACTTCCATGGGTGAGATGTCGCGGGTTATACCATCGGGGCCTTTAGCTTTAACATTAGAGATAAAGAAGCTTTTCCCCGGTTTGAGCTGTTTGAAACGTTCTTTCTGACGAGGGGAGAAATGAGCGCCGTTGGAATTTTCCGGCATGGCATTCCCCATGGAGTCAAAAAATACTGTGGTGAAAGAAACGACAGAGTAGGTTACATTGAGGATGTCGTCGTCAATAGCGGCTCCGAGACCGTCGGCAGCCATAAGGGCGGCTTTTGAGATACGTTTCGGTGTCCCTTTATAATGTACGGCATTTCCGGAAGCGTCACGCATTGCGATATAGGGAGAGGGGTCAGGGAGTTTTCGGACTCTGAACTTCATGGAGCCGACCTCCTGCGAGCGACCTTCCAACTGAGCTGTGACTGAAATGACTGCTTCGGAGCCGACTTTCCCGGGACGTGCGACCCAATGGTCGCCGTTGCGGGTGAGCGAGCCGTTTGTCATAGACGCCTGAATGGCAGTCATGGGCACTCCCGGCACCGAGATAGATATGGGGTTGTCAATACCTGCATACAGCACATTCATCATTGTTGGAGAGATGGTGGCCATCGGCTCCATTACGGTGTAGGAAGATTTGAAGGGTCGGCGCTCCGTAGAGCCGTCGGGCTTCGGCACTTCGATATATCCGGAATATTCATGTGTGCCGGTTGCACCGGCAGAAAATTCATACAGTCCTGACGGGGATGAGAGTCGGGAGCCGTTGACATAGATTGCAGGGCGCTGGGTTGTGTCGATAGCGGCGAGCACAATGCGGGCCGAGTATTTCCCGCCACGCATAATCATGGTAGAGTTGGGAATGACGTAAGCGTCAAGAGCGTTGACGCGGATATCACCGACGTCTACATTGTTGATGAGATTTGTAAGGGCTTCCGATTCAGCCTGACGAATGTCATTTTGGATTTTTGTCAGCATAGTGACAGCTGCCACAGCCGGCATATTCTCGAAGGTGCTTTCCTCCCAAGACTGCGGGGTGACAGTTCCAGGCTTTTTCTTAGGCTCCACATTCAGCATGCTGACGATAGCCTGTCGCTTGGTGGCGTCAGGGATGAGGCCTGCTACATAGTCGCGATATTCAATAATCTTTGAGCGCAGAAGTTTACCTCGCTGAGAAGAGGGATTGAGCATAACAGCTGCTGAAGCTTCAAGGTCGTCGTTGTTAAGGATGTTATTGAAGTCCCCTTTGGGTCCGTCGGCCTGACGGGCTATCAGGAGTTTGAGAGAGTCTATAGAAGTGTAGAGCTCATTAGAACGTTTGTGAAGATCTTCCCCTTTCTTATACCATGGACCGGCCTTAGCTGGGTTTTGCTCATATAGGTCGGCAAGATACCGGAACTGTACCTCATTCTTAGCAGACATATTGAGGTTGGTGCGTGAAAGACCTTCCTGCACCTGGGAGAATCCGTTGAGCACATCGCTTGAGACGTTCAGGGCGAGCATAGCAGTGAGGACGATATACATCAGGTTTATCATCCTTTGTCGGGGCGACATACGTGCTACATTATTACCACCTGCCATTTGTTAAGATAGATTAGTTGAGGGGTTTCAGGCCTCGTTATCATTGTTAGCTTCGAAAGGGTTCGGCTGATTCATGCCTCCCATCATCGGGTTATTCATATTGATGGTCATGGCTGTGATCATCTTTTCATAGACGCGATTGAGTTGTTGCATATACCGAGCCATCTTTTCAGTCTCTTCACAGTATCTTGAAGACTGCGCGGCAGATTTCTCATACATGTCGCGGATATCTTTGAGACCACGTCCTACACGGTCAATCGCTTCGAGCTGTGAGGAAACGCTTTTGAGCTGTATCTCATAGATAGTATTAAGGCCGCTGAGGTTTCGGATAAGGTCCTCCATACGGTCGACATATCCACCGGCATTAGCTTCGAGGGCATCAGAATTTCCGGATACGGCCTGATATGCATTAAGCAGAGTGCTTGAGGCGGCATTGAGGGCAGCGGTAGTTTCCTGGAGTTGAGACATCTGTTCAGCGATACCTGACATTTTTGTGAGATAGTCCTGGGTAGCCGATGTTAGTTCAGCCATCTGTGACAGCTGGTCGCTGGCAGCAGCCATTTTAGCGATGCTTTCACGCAGAGAATTCGTGTCTTCCTCAGAGAGAGCCACAGCATCGGGAATCCCGGCGCCGGAGCGAGCTGCGGCAGCTGAAGGGATATTGATATGAGAGGGGCCGTTACCGGCATATCCACCGGCATATTCGCCGGATTCCCCTTCTATGTCATATCCATCGGCAGCATCGCCTGCGGAGTAAGAACCTCCCCCTACACTTCCATTGATGATGATGCCACCACCACCACCTCCGGCAAAGTCCGGGCGGTCTTCCGGGTTATGAGTGTCTAGGGCCGGGAATACTTCTTCCCAGGCATACTCCTTCGGCGGACGGTCGAAAGCTGTAAGAATAAACATGGCAATTTCGGTGCCCATACCTATACACAGCAGTGTAGAGCCTCCGGGGAGGTGAAGAATTTTAAACAGCGCACCCCATATGACGATAGCCGCACCGATTGAGTAAGCGAAGTTAAAGAAACGTTGTCCCTTTTCACCATGAAGGAAACGTTCAATGCCGTTGCCGAATTTTTTTATTTTTCCCATTGTTTATTTCTTTCTTTTTTGAGTGCCTTTGGCAAATCCGATTTGAGAGCGCACATTCCGGAAACCGATATAAGAGCGCTGTTCATTCTGATATTCCCACATTCTGAGGTCAGAACGGAGATTTTGTGCCACATCCTTCCATGAGCCGCCACGCACAATCTTACGCTTCATCTTGTAAGGGTCTTCCTTAGCGGCATCATACCGATATTCTGGATTGAGGTCGGAGGTAAGTTTGTTGATACTTTCAGTGTAGGCGGTAGAGGTCCATTCCGAAACGTTACCTGCCATATCATAGAGACCGAAGTCGTTAGGTTTGAAAGTTCCGACAGCAGACGTGATGACATGTCCGTCGCGCACGAAGTCGCCATCCATAGGCTTGAAGTTGGCATAGAAGCAGCCTCGTTCGTCGTACGGGAGGGTTTCTTCCCAGGGATAAGCACTTTCAGAATTGCCGGCTCTTGCTGCATATTCCCATTCTGCTTCTGTGGGAAGACGGAATGGTTCCACATATACTCCTTCTCTGCCAAGAGAGCGACGCAGATAGTCCGTTCTCCAGTTTGAGAAGGCATTGGCCTGTTCCCAGCTTACGCCTACCACCGGGTAGTCGTTATAGCCGGCGTGAGAGAAGTAAAGACGGGTATAAGGTTCGTTGTATGCATTTTCAAAATCGTTAATCCAGGCAGTGGTGTCAGGATAAACGTTGACTATATAAGTGTTCAGGAAGTCATAATCTCCTGTCAGTGGCCGTGTGATAGTCTCGCGGATGATTTCTCCATCTTCGGACAAATAGGCAGTGTCCTTGGAGATTGTGGGTAGTTCGGTAGGTATGGGTTTATCCGTGTTGTATTCACGACGTGTCGGGTCAAGACGGTTTTTGCGTTTTGCCGCCTCAGTGTGGTTGAATATTTCGTAGCGATAGTTTAGCTGTGTGGGGTCAAGTTCCCGACGGCCTGTGATGGGATTCGTGCGATATACACTTTCAATGGCACGGGCTTCATCCTCGTTGGGATTTCTCCAGGGAATAGGTCGGTTCCAGTTGAGGTAGGGTGTGATAGGGTTGCCTTCACGGTCTTCCTCAATTTTGAAAGCTTCGTTACCACCAAATGAGGGGTCGGCGAGACGTTCGCGGATTATAGAATCCCGCACCCAGAAAACGAACTGTTTATATTTTGAGTTTGTGACTTCTGTTTCGTCCATCCAGAAGGCGTCGACACTTACACCACGATTGTTGGCGGTGATTCCGGCCACGGAGTCGTCTTTGGCAGGCCCCATGCGATAAGCGCCACGATCCACGAGGACCATGCCGTAGGGGGTAGGTTCTGCAAAAGAGGAGCCGCCCACGCCGGTCACTTCTCCTCCGGCGCCACCGCTACGCGGAGCCATGCAAGAAGAGAAAGCGCAAAGCAGACAAAGAAGGGCAGATGTCAATCCAATCCTGCCGGAATTCCGACGGGAGTGAAAATATTTAGAAACACTTAATTGTAAGTTCATCATAACGCTACATTAATCGAATGGAACGGTGTTTATTTTTATTTTTTCCGGAGAAGTCAAGTTTTAACTGATATCCGGCGAGGAGTTCGTGGCTGCCCGCGCTTCCCTTGGCAATAGCCGAAGTGGGATAGTCGTAGGCATATCCGATGAAAAAGTTTTTGAATTCAGCGCCAATCATCACGCAGACAGCATCATTGAGACGATAACCAATGCCGAAGCTCAGAAACTTATTGAAGAGAGCCCGCATAGTGATGTCGCCGGAGACTTGCGAGAAATCAGTGCGCACGCACATAGAGGGCTGCAATTCAAATAACGTGTTTTTTAGGGGAATATTGCCGGAAGCAGTAAAATAAAGAATTCGCGGCACTTCTGTCTCGTACTCGGTGGATTCCGTAGACTCTGAGCCTTCGACGGCCATATTAATCCTGGGATTCAGGAGGTGTAGTCCTGAGAGGCCCAGAGAGAAGTATTTGTGGGTATAGGTGACACCTAAAGAGAGGTCAAATCCGTTTCCAGTGAGGTCTTGGGAAGGTAGAGATGTGTCGTTACCTTCATGATAATCGTCATTGTCGGGGATGTAGATGTCAGATCCTTTGAATTTGGAGTTCAGGTAGCCCCCTTGCACTCCGACACTAAAGACTCCTTTAAGAAGATTGAATTTATATGAGGCCTGTATGTTGATGTGAAGGTCGGAGAAAAGGCCGTAAGATTCCTGCATTGCGGTGACTCCGAGTCCGAAATGTTTCTTTCCGAATTTGAGAGGAGTATCTGCGGATGCAAGGAAGGATTTCGGGGCGTTGTGAATGCCGAGCCATTGTAGACGGGCGCCACCCCGTATGCGGAGATAATCGGTAGAACCGGTGAAAGCCGGGTTGAAATATGAAGGCATGGCCCAATATTGGGTCAATTGCAAGTCATTCTGAGCCCTTACAGCCGAGCCAAAAAGGAGTATGGAGAGGAGAATAAGGACAAGACGTTTCATGTTTTCAAAGAATCAGGGAAGGGAGAGGATTTATTCGAAATAGAAAGTGACGACAATCATGTTGGACTTCACTTTCTTAAGGCTTTGGGTTATTTTAAATGTTTCCGGGTCTTCATCAAGGTCCGGACGATTATGAGCAAGCACATCGGTCAGACCGAAGCAAAACTTTATTTCAGGTATAAATTTGAAAAACGGGAGATAGAAATCGCATCCTCCTCCCACGGTTAGATATACATCGGAAGTGTTGAATTTCAGATATTCCGATCGTTTCTTGCTGACATCGAACGTGGCCATTAAGCCGGCTGTGAGATAAGGACGGGAGTTATGGTATCTGTCGCCGGAGATTTTCAGGTCAAGGGGGGCCACGACGTAAGCGCTTTTCACTTCCTGGCGTGCCGTGACAGCGGCGACACCATCATTAACAGAGTTAAAATCAATCATCTGCACGGTCTTCGACCCGAAATACATACCCGGAGAGAAGCGCAGATTCAGGTATTTATGGAGTCGGAGGTCGCCGAGAACATTGACGCAGAATCCCGGGGACCATCCCGGCACTTCCGCCACCCATTGCTCATTGTTGTCGGTAAGAAAGCCGTTGTGGGTGAATTTAAGGTCTTGGAAATGCATTCCCACGGAGAACCCGAGGTGAATCAACTTTTGGTCGGCGTAGGGACGATTAAGGATTTTATCACCCGGACGAGCGGAAGCGAAGCCGGTAGCACACACGAGCATCAGAAGCACCATAAGAGTATGTTGCCAGTAAAATCGCGGATGTCGGGTAAGGTTGAAACTCTTCATTATAAGGTTAACGAAAGTTTAGGGTGCATTATTTCAATTTGTTTGTTAAATTTGTAGTCAATATGAATTGGAGTAGACTAATCAACGACAAACGTCTGGGGATGGAGGAATTTCATGACCCGCGCCAGCACATACGCAGTGATTTCCAGCGCGATTATGACCGTCTGGTTTTTTCATCCCCCTTCCGTCGTCTTCAGAATAAGACACAGGTGTTTCCGTTGCCCGGGAGTATCTTTGTGCATAACAGACTGACCCATAGTTTGGAAGTGTCATCCGTAGGCCGTTCAATGGCCAATACTGTCTATCGTCTTCTGAGAATGAAGTATGGAGCAGAAGGGGAAGGGATGGAGAAATTATCAAACATTGGCGACATCGTAGCCACTGCCTGTCTGGCACATGATCTTGGGAATCCCCCCTTCGGGCATAGCGGGGAGAAGACGATATCCACATTTTTCAGCGAGGGGGAAGGAATCCGGCTTCGGGATGAATTGAGTTCGGAGGAATGGAGTGATTTTGTGAATTTCGAGGGGAATGCCAACTCATTCCGCTTGCTGACCCATCAGTTTGTGGGGCGTCGTCGGGGAGGATATGCCATGACTTACAGTACGCTTGCTTCAATAGTGAAATATCCCTACAGCTCACGCCATGCCGGAGAGAAGGGAAAATTCGGATTTTTTGAATCCGAAAGGGCGGTGTTTGAGAAGGTGGCTTTGGAATTGGGAATGGATAGACGCTCAGACGGCACGTATATGCGTCATCCATTGGTTTGGTTGGTGGAAGCTGCTGATGACATATGCTATCAGATAATGGATTTAGAGGATGCCCATAGGCTTGGAATCCTTCGTACCGAGGAAGTTATGGCGTTAATGCTTGCCTTTTTTCCGGAGGATCGACAGCTTTCTATGCATAGGAATATGCAGCGGCTTGACGACCCGAATGAAAAAATCGGTTATCTGCGCTCTAATGTTATTGGCGCGATGGTGGATGAGTGTGCCCGTGTGTTTGTGGAGAATGAGGAACTGATCTTAAAAGGTGATTACACACCTTCACTCGTTGGAGATATGAGGGAGGAATTGCGACAGGCATATCAGGGTTGTTCAGACACGGCATACGCCAAGATTTATAATGCTTCGGACGTAGTTGACATAGAGATAGCCGGCAATCGGATTCTGACATATCTGCTGCATGAGCTTATGGAGGCTGTGCTTCATCCGGATCGTAACTTCTCCCGGCTGTTGCTGGAGAAAGTGCCTCGGCAATATGATGTGCATGCAGCAGACCTGTATGGAAAGGTACAGAGTGTATTGGACCACATCTCAGGGATGACTGACGTCTATGCCCTTGATTTGTTCAGGAAGCTCAACGGACATAGTCTGCCGGCAGTTTAACAGATTATGCCGGATATTGGGTATTGAAGCTTTAATCCGGAGCTCCGGGTAAGTCTGCATGTGAATGATAGAAAGGAAAATGAGATGAAAAGATCGAGAAATATTTTGGTAATTGTTTTTTGTCTGGTATCAGTGTTTTATGGGTATGGTGTAAACTATCCTGTGAACCCGAATCTGGCAGACAGGTATGACTATGTTGCGGATGAGGCCGGGGTTCTGCAGAGTTCGGAGAAAGCCGAAATCAACAGGATGCTGTGGAATCTTCGACAGAAGACGAGTGTGGAAATGGGAGTGGCAATCCTTTCAAATCTCAGTGGTGAAGAGATTCAGCCATATAGTGTTGGCCTTTTTGAAGCCTGGGGATTGGGGAAAAGTGACAAGGATAACGGAGTGTTGCTGGTAGTTGATATGGGAGGGAAGAAAGCTTTCCTCACTCCGGGTTATGGAGTGGAGGGAGTGTTGCCCGACATCACTTGTGTGCAGATAATCCGTGAAAAACTTGTGCCGTGGATGAGGGAAGGGAATCCCGGCCGTGGGATATTGTCGTGTGTGGAAACGACGGTTGCAATTCTTGAGAACCCGGCTAATAAGGAAGAACTGCTTTCGGGAGAAAAAGATGCTTTCATTCAGGGGCGTCCGGATCTTGATAAGGATGTATTCTTTAAATTTGCCCGTATTGTCTGGATATTATTCATTGTATTGGGGGTAATAATATATTTCAGGGATTTGCTGAAATATCGGAAGTCAGATGCGTATCATAAGGCTCAGGGATGGCGAGGACAATTGAAAATGTTCTGGTTTCTGACAGTATTGACCTTGGGCGTTCTGCTCCCCGTGGCGTTGCTTGCCGGATATCACTACCGACGAAGCCGAAATAAGAGGATAGCTTGCCCGACTTGCGGACACAAGATGGACAAACTGTCTGAAGAGCAGGATAATGAGCTGCTCAGTAAATCTCAGGATTTGGAGGAGAAGATAGGGAGTGTGGACTATGACGTATGGCTATGTCCGAAATGTGGAACCATAGAGCGTTTCTCTTACCGGGAAAATCAGAGCAAATATAGTGAATGTCCGGCATGTCACACGGTAGCTCTGCAGAATGTCAGCAGAAGGATAATCCGTCCTGCCACCACACGCACCGCGGGAGAAGGGGTTAATACGTATGAGTGTCTTTTTTGCAATCATAGGGAGGAGCGCCCGTTTAAGATACCTGTTAAGAATGACAGCACGGGAGCATTGCTTACCGGAGCTGCGATAGGAGCAGCCTCACGTGGAGGAGGAGGCTTCGGCGGTGGTTTCGGGGGTGGCTTTGGAGGCGGTCACACTGGCGGCGGCGGAGGGGGTGCCGGCTGGTAAACACCCTACCCGGAATACCATACAGATAATACAGAGGGTCATTTCAGATTGCAGATTCTGAAATGACCTCATCATATATGTAAAAATTTGTTTATCCCTTCTTAAAGAGCAGTGCTATGATATATGCAATGTAGAGTAGGAGTAGTATTGCACCTTCCGGGCGTGTTATGGTCTTGTCTTTGTAGAAACGAGAGAATATCCAGAAGAGAAGGGAGGCAAGGGTAAGCGTCAGAAGGTCGAAATTGCCTATCCCTCCGAAGGATATAGGATGAATGGTAGAGGCTACTCCAAGGACCATGAAAATATTAAATATATTACTGCCGATAACATTTCCTAAGGCAATACCCGGTTTCCCTTTGATTGCAGCCACAACAGATGTGGCAAGTTCAGGGAGAGAAGTGCCGGCGGCTACTATTGTCAGACCGATTACCGCCTCGCTCACTCCCAGAGCTGAGGCTACGGCCGACGCTCCGTCAACAAATCTGTCACCTCCCCATATCAGAGCTGCTAATCCGCCGATAATATAAACAATGGAGAGTAATACTCCCGGTTGTTTTTGGGGTTCATCGGAAATCTCATTCTCTACAGAAGCAGACTGCGGGACTTCTTTAGTAGCTAAGGCTGTTGAGAAAGTGTGGCGCATGAAAATCATGAAGAACAGGAGGAGAATCAGTCCGTCAGAACGGCTGAGAACAGCGTTCGGAGACCCATTGAGTAAAGGTGTATTTCCCAAAACGAGGAGCACAAGAGCAGATAGGATGACCAGCGGAATATCTTTAGACATCAAATCCGTAGAGATTGAAATCGGACGGATAAGGGAGGTGACACCTATAATTACTAAGATATTGAATATATTGCTACCCACGACGTTGCCAACGGCGAGTCCGGCATTTCCGTTGATTGCGGATATGACGCTTACCACAAGCTCGGGAGTGGAGGTTCCGATAGCAACGACAGTCAGACCGATGATAAGGTCGGATATACCGAGTTTTCGGGCTACAGCCGATGCACCGTCCGTGAGATAATTGGCACCTAAAAGAATAAGAACGGCTCCTAAGACGAGCCAGAAAAGGTTAAGTAGCATAAGATATGTTTTAGTTTGGTTGACCGGGTCGGAAAATGTTTATTCTGAGGTTTTAATTTCAGGTTTAAACAGAAGATGTCTATACTTAGTTACGAATAATAAATATTACCATAAAAATAAGTTTTGAAAAATAAGTTTGGACAACTTCATATAATAAAACGAAAGAAAAAATAAAAAGTTGAAAAGATTCGTCTGAAACAAAAATTATAAGTATTTTTGAATCCATTTTTAACTTGGAAAATATGAATAAAATACATGGAATAATCGGAGTGGGACTTCTGGCATTGTTAATGGCCGGAGGTTGCAGGGAAGAGCAGCGGGGCAACACCCTTATGCTTGAGAGTTATAGTTTTGACACACTTGCCCAGGACACGATGTCGGGGATTGAAGATGACAGATTGAGTATTATTCAGGTTGCGGGAAGTGGAATATTGCCGGTTGCCGGGAAAGATCCGGCTTTGCAGTTGCTGAGGGATAGCCTTGAACGTCTGGCAATGGTGAGGTTTGAAGATGGAAAGAGCTTTCCACGTCTTGGAGACGAGCTTGTTCTTCGTCGGGAGCCGTCGAATTCAATAGAGACAGTCTGTTATCTGACAGACCATCTTGCAGTGGTTCTGGCTACACCCCAGGTGATAGTGTGGGAAGATTTTGTCAGCGAATATTATGGAGGTGCGCACGGCATGGAGGGGAGAAAATTTTTGAATTATTCGTTGGTTGATAAGAAAATATTATCGCTTGGAGATGTAATCCTGCCGGGGAAGATGGGAGAATTGCGCAGGATACTCATAGATCATCTTAAGGATAGCGGCGACCTGCTTGTTCCGGCTTCATCGATTGAGATTCCTTCGGAGTTTCATATCACGACGCGAGGCATAGAGTTTGTGTGGGGTGTCTATGAAATCGGGCCTTATTCAGCCGGCTTTATCAGCACGGAGGTTGAGATCTATGAGCTTGAGCCAATATTGACCCGCCGGGGCAGACGTTTCTTCAATCTTTAGACCCCGTTCCCCAATATTTGATAAAACTGGGGCGGTCAAGTGCCGTGCAGATGTGTTCGCGCAGTGAGGGAGCAATGCGGTGGCATTGTGACCGAA
>CAMWXI010000034.1 GCA_947178175.1 uncultured Porphyromonadaceae bacterium
CATTATCATTCCACGTTCAAAGATGCGTGGAGCCAAGAACGGCGATAAGGTAATAGCCCGAATTTATCAATGGCGCGACGAAGAGATGAATCCTCGCGGAGAGATAGTGGATGTATTGGGCAGGAAGGGAGAAAATACGGCCGAGATGCATGCCATACTTGCGGAATTCGGTCTTCCATATAAATATCCGGAGAATGTGGAGAAGGCAGCCGACAAGATCGGTGCCGGAATCACAAAGGAAGAAGTGGCACGGCGGGAAGATTTTCGGGGCGTCACCACTTTCACCATTGACCCCAGAGATGCTAAGGACTTTGACGATGCCCTCTCAATCCGTCAGCTTGCCAACGGCAATTATGAAGTTGGAGTGCATATTGCCGATGTTACTCATTATGTCACTCCGAATTCGATAATAGATAAAGAGGCAAAGCAGCGTGCCACCAGTGTCTATCTTGTAGACCGCACGATTCCTATGCTGCCGGAGCATTTATCAAATGGTATCTGCTCATTGCGTCCGAATGAAGAGAAGCTGACTTTCTCTGCGATTTTTGAGTTGGATTCCAAGGCGAATGTTGTGAATTACCGAATAGGGCGTACCGTAATCCGTAGCGACAGGCGGTTCACCTATGAGGAAGCACAGGATATAATAGAGACAGGTGAGGGTGAATATGTTAAGGAGATACAGGTGCTTAATGACCTTGCCAAGCAATTGCGTCGCCGACGTTTTGAAGCCGGAGCGCTTGAGTTTGATCGTGCCGAGGTCAGATTTGAGATAGATAAGGACGGACATCCGATAAAGGCATATTTTAAGGAATCAAAAGATGCCAACAAGCTGATAGAGGAATTCATGTTGCTGGCCAACCTGACAGTTGCTGAATCTATCGGGAAGGTTGCCCGAGGGAAGAAGGCAAAGAATTTTGTCTATCGTGTTCACGACAATCCGGACCCGGAGAAAATCAGCAACTTTTCACGCATTGCTTCCCGATTCGGTTATAAGATAAATGCGGATGGGCGGGCCAAGGAGGTGAATCAGAGTCTTAACCGGATGCTGAAAGATGTAAAGGGAAAGGGAGAAGAGAATATGCTTTCAATTCTCGCAATCCGGTCAATGGCGAAGGCTATGTACACCACGGACAATGTGGGTCATTACGGTCTTGCACTGGATTATTACACTCATTTCACTTCTCCGATACGTCGATATCCCGACATGATGGTTCATCGTTTGCTGGCAAAATATGCCGAAGGCGGGAGGTCGGCTGATAAAATTAAGCTTGAGGATCAGTGTAAACATTCATCCGATATGGAGCAGTTGGCTTCAAATGCGGAGCGGGCTTCAATTCGCTATAAGCAGGTGGAGTTCATGCGTGACAGGATGGGCGAGATTTACGAGGGAGTCATATCCGGAGTGACAGAATGGGGCTTTTATGTAGAGCTTGATGAGAACTTATGTGAGGGTTTGGTGCCGGTGCGCGACCTTGCGGATGATTATTACGATCTGGATGAGAAGAACTATTGTCTGACGGGACGTAATCACCATCACAAGTACACGCTTGGAGACAGGGTTAAAGTGCAGGTTGCACGGGCTGACCTGGATAAGAAGCAGCTTGATTTTGCCTTGATAAGCGATGAGGGGAATCCCAACAAGCCCTTGCGTGAGAAGAAAGGTAAAGGAAGGAATCAGCCTCTCGGAAGGAAGAAAGGAAAGAAGAGCCGGTCAGGGCATAAATAATAGTTATGACAGGCACTTAGGTGATAAATTGGAAAAGAGGTTCAAAAAAAGATAGGATGGTATTTTGTCAGTTTATAAAAAATTACTAATTTTGTCAACGGGTGAGTCCTTCACGACCAGCTCCCTATGAAATCCCCCAGATCTTGACCGAAGCAAGGGTAGTAGGTTGAGCGGTGCGATGCAGGTAGCTCATCCACCTGCCTCTTTAGCTCAGTTGGCCAGAGCACGTGATTTGTAATCTCGGGGTCGTTGGTTCGAATCCGACAAGAGGCTCAGAATGCTTGCATAGCATTGGCGTTGAATGTTTTTCATAATTTTGTTTTGGCGGCGTGTTTAGTGATAAGCATGCCGTTTTTTTCAATTGACCCTTTTCTTTTTTATCTTTACCTCTGGAATTTCCGGTCCCTTTATCGGCCCGGAATTAAATTTTAAGATTATGTACCTCTATAATGTGACATTTATGGTAGAGCGGGAGGCTGAAGCCGGATTGATGGCTTGGCTGAGAGATGATGCGTCGGTAATCCGGGCCGTTGACGGTCGGGAACACCGGATAATGAAAGTGGTGGCTGTGCCTGATGATCCTGAATTCGGGCGTCAGGCATTGAGTGTGTCGCTACAGGTGGAGTTCTCCTCTTTGGGGTTGGCACGTGATTGGGGTAGGGAGCTGTTGCCCCCGGTCACTGAAAGTTTCCACACCACGCAAGGGGGACAGGCTCTTCATTTTGCCACCATTCTCAAGCAGGTATAGCGGGATGGAAGAATCAATAAAGAAATATGATTTAATTATCATGGGAATAGACCCCGGCACTAATGTGATGGGGTATGCCGTGTTGGGAATAAAGGGTAAGACGCCGGAGCCTGTAGTTATGGGTGTACTAAAGCTCCGCGCTATGGAGAGTCATTATCTCCGTTTACGCAGGATATATGAGAGGGTAGTTGGATTGGTGGAGCAGTATCTGCCGGATGAATTAGCCATAGAGGCACCTTTTTTCGGAAAGAATGTGCAGTCCATGCTGAAATTGGGAAGGGCACAGGGAGTGGCGATGGCAGCTGCCTTAAGCCGGGATATTCCGATTACGGAATATGCACCGTTGAAGATAAAGCAATCGGTGACAGGAAACGGACAGGCAGGGAAGGAGCAGGTTGCCGATATGCTGCAGCGGATATTGAGTATTCCGGAGGAGAAAATGCCGGGGTTGCTGGATGCTACAGACGCTATGGCGGCTGCCCTCACCCATCATTATGAACGTAGAAAACCGAATCTTGGGGGCGGAGCCAAATCCTGGGAGCAATTTATCCGACAAAACCCCGACAGGATTGCTGTGCGCAGGAAAAAATAATGAAGGAAAAATTAAGAAGAAACTGTTAAAAAGTTTGTAGAAAAAATTGAATTTAATAACTTTGCGTTTACAACTCCCTAAAGTAACTTTTAAATGGACAGATACCAGAAAGCTATTGCTGACAGCAAGGTTACCGGTGATGATGCCGTTGTAGCTGCTGAAGTGAAGAAAATTTTAGAGAAGGTTCCTGAGAATGCTAATCAGGACGTCTATCAGTTTATATTCAGTTCTATTGACCTCACAACGCTCAGCACTGAGGATTCACAGAAGAGTGTGGCGGCGTTCACACAGCGGGTTAATGATTTTGATAATGACTATCCGCAGTTTAAGAATGTAGCGGCCATCTGTGTTTACAGTAATTTTGCAGAAGTAGTCAGCACGCACCTTGATGTTCAGGGAGTGGATATAGCTGTAGTTGCAGGATGCTTCCCCTCTTCCCAGACCTTTACGGCGGTAAAGGTTGCGGATGTGGCCTTAGCTGTTGCCGCCGGTGCTAACGAAGTGGATATAGTGTTCCCTGTAGGGATGTACCGCGATGGCAACTATGAGGATGTGTGTGATGAAATCATAGAGTTGAAACACACGGCAAAGAATGCAAAGTTAAAGGTGATTCTGGAGACCGGCGCGTTGAAGAGCGCGGAGGAGATTAGGAAGGCGTCAATCCTATCCTTATGGAGTGAGGCCGATTTCCTTAAGACCTCTACCGGCAAGATATATTCAGGAGCGAGTTTGGAGGCGGCCTATGTAATGTGTCAGTGTATAAAGGAATATTATCAGCAGACCGGCCGTAAGGTAGGATTTAAAGCTTCCGGGGGAGTGCGCACGGCTGAAGAGGCTCTGGGGTATTACACACTTGTCAAGGAGATACTCGGAGAAGAATGGCTTTGTCAGGATTTATTCCGAATCGGAGCGAGCAGTCTTGCAAATGCGATGCTGTCGGTGATGACCGGAGAAGAGGTTAAATATTTCTAAGAAACCAATTGACTCATGTCCCGAGGAAACAGACTCCTCCGGACATGAGTTTCTGTATAATATCATGCGAAAACTTATCCTTTCAATTTTAGCATTGGTGGCGTTGACTCTTCCATCTTCGGGAGTGGCAAAGCGTTATCAGATGTTTGGTGTCGCCTTCTATAATCTGGAGAATCTTTTCGACACCATCAATAATAATGGGAAATATGACCTGGAGTTCTCTCCTGCCGGGAAGAATAACTGGGATGGACATAAGTATTGGTCAAAGATCAAGAACATGTCATACGCCATTTCCCAGTTAAAGACCAAGACAACTCCGTTGGGCCCGGCAATCATCGGATGCTCTGAGGTGGAAAACATCACGGTTCTTCAGGACCTGGTTAATGCAGAGTCTATCAGGGACCTCGGACTCAAGGTGATTCATCATGACAGTCCGGATGTTCGCGGTGTAGACGTTGCGATGCTCTATAATCCTCGTTTTTTTCAGCCGATAAATGTGACCAATCATCGTCTTGTGATTCCCGGAAGGGAATGGTGGAAGACTCGCGATCAGATGTGTGTGACAGGTCTGTTGGGAGGCAGCCGCATAGCGGTGATTGTGAACCACTGGCCATCACGTCGCGGCGGTTCCAAGGAGAGCAGTTATCTGAGAGAGGCTGCTGCGGAGCTGACAAAGCATATAACCGACTCTTTGATGAATATTGACCCGAAGATGGGTGTGATAGTGATGGGTGACCTTAATGACGACCCGTCAGACGTGAGTTGCTCAAAGACTTTGGGCGCTGTCAAAAAGAAAGAGCAGATGCAATCCGGAGGATTCTTCAATCCTTACTGGCAGCTTCTCGACAAGGGAATCGGCTCATATATCTATAGAGGAGGATGGGACCTTTTCGATCAGATAATAATCAATTCCAACCTGGTAGACGGAAAGTGCGGTCTGCAGTTTAGAGAAGCATTGGTAAGGAATCTTGATTTTCTCAAACAGCAGACAGGACAATATAAGGGATATCCCTTCCGCACCTTCTCCGGAGGAGTATGGACCAACGGATATTCCGACCACTTCCCGACAGAGATATTTTTAATAAAGGAATTTGACTAAACGAATTAACCTAAACAAAAGATATGCGAATACAAACAACCATTCTGCTACTTCTGGCGATGTTTATGCCGTCAATGGCACAGACGGGGCTTAAGGGTATAGTAGTTGATGCGGCTAACGGCAAGCCGATAGCCGACGCCAATATCCTGCTCAAGGAGCAGGGGCTTTTCGTGACTTCCGGTGTTGACGGAGTGTTCACAATCAGCAACGCCCATTCCGGAGAAGATGAACTTCAGATTGTGGCTTACGGATACGAAACATTCAACAAGGATGTGAGTATCATCAAGGGATTAATCACTGACCTCGGGAAGCTGGAACTTACAGTTGGCGGCTACGATCAGTCAATGCTTGATTCCGACAATTACATTTTCGACTCAGAGCAGATTTCGGATGACGATGGTCTTCAGCAGGCTGTGGGTACTATCCAGGGTGCTACAGACGACATCTTCTTCCAGACTGCAAACTATAACTTCTCAGTGAAGCGTTATCGTTTCCGCGGATATGCCGACAATTGGAGCGACGGATATATCAATGGTGTGAAGTTTAACGACATGATGCGCGGTAATTTCAGCTATTCCGGACTCGGAGGTATGACTTCAAGTGCTTTCCGCAATAAGTCAACCGAAATCGGAACTGATGCCTCCGCCTATGGCTTCGGCTCTATCGGTGGTAGTGCCAACTTCACGACATACGCCTCCGAATATGCTCCCGGATTCCGTGGCAACATCAGCTACACCAATTCCAATTATATGCTTAGAGCGATGCTGCAGTATAACAGCGGACTTAACAAGCATGGATGGGCCGTGTCTGCATCTGTCATCGGGCGTTATGCTCCGGAGGGTGTGGTGAAAGGTACATGGTATGACTCTTTCGGTTATTCATTGTCATTACAGAAGATTTTCAACGACAAGCATAGCCTTAACCTCACTACCTGGGGCGCTCCTACTCTTCGTGCCGGCTCCAACGCCATCACTCAGGAGGCAGCAGATCTTGCCGGAACTAATCTGTACAATCCTGACTGGGGGTATCTCAACGGCAAGAAGATTTCTGACAGAGTCTATCGTTCGTTTGACCCCTCGGCAATCCTCAGCTGGATTTGGAAACCCAAAATGGGAACAGTGCTCAACACAGCCATAGCATTCCGCAGTAATCTTTATAGCCGCACGACAATCGACTGGTTTAACGCCGCGGATCCTCGTCCGACATATTATCAGAATCTCCCCTCATATTATAAGCCTACCATCACTCCTGATGAAGACCCCACCACGATTGCTTCTCAGATTTATCAGGCACAGCTTGATCAGTATAACACGGTGCGCGATGCATGGATTAACGATGAAAGCGTGCGCCAGATTAACTGGGATGCAATGTATCAGGCGAACCTTATGAATGTAAACGGGTTCAACAATGGTGCGATTGAGCAGGGACGTGCCAACTATATCATAGCACGTCAGCACAGCAATGTGACAAGCGGCATGCTCAATTCTTATCTCAA
Organism: uncultured Porphyromonadaceae bacterium; assembly: GCA_947178175.1. Taxonomy (GTDB): domain Bacteria; phylum Bacteroidota; class Bacteroidia; order Bacteroidales; family Muribaculaceae; genus Lepagella. The sequence goes on from CAMWXI010000034.1 coordinate 6,633, forward strand.
TCATCGTATCTCCGATCTGATGACTCTCCAGGCCGGAGTAAGCTTCAATTATGCCAACGGTCATTACTATAAGAGTATTGACAATATGCTCGGTGCCAACTATTGGCTTGATGTCGACAACTTCTCAACCACCGACTTCAATGGCGACCAGGATAAACTCCAGAATGATATGAGGAATCCTAACCGCAAGGTTGTGAAAGGTGACAAATACGGATATGACTATAATATCCATCGTTACACTGCCAACGGATGGCTGCAGAATCAGATTTCAACACAGCACTGGAATGTCAACTATGCGGCAGAAGTGAACTTCACTTCATTCTATCGTTATGGTAACATGCAGAACGGACGTGCTGCAGACAATTCCTACGGCAAGGGAGATTCCCACTCCTTCCTCACCGGAGCCATCAAGGCAGGCGCAACTTATAAGATTGACGGTCGTAACTATATAGTGGCTCATGCATCTTTCGGAAACAGAGCTCCCCAGCCCAATGACGCTTACATCAACTCTCAGATCAAGGATACGGCAGTGCCTGACCTTAAGGCTGAAACATTTGTCTCCGCCGACCTTTCCTACACATGGAACTATTCAAAATTCCGCGGTAGCGTCACAGGTTTCTATACCCGTCTCTGGAATGGCGTGAAGCATAACTTCTTCTATGATTATGACCTTTCAACCATGATGGCTTATGCTATGAGTGGTGTCGAAACAGACTATAAGGGTGTGGAAATCGGTATGGAATATAAGATCTGGAACGGTATCAGTGTGAAAGCAGCGGCCACTGTTTCGGATTATCTATATAAGAATAACCCGATGGGTGTGCGCAATGCCAACAATGGTGCTATGGAAGACGTTTATCGTCGCACTTACCTTAAAAACTATCATGTCGGTGGCACTCCTCAGCAGGCTTATAGCCTTGGTCTGAACTGGGCAGCTCCCAAGATGTGGTTCTTTGAGATAAATGCCAATTATTTCTGCGACGGCTATGTAGACCTTGCTCCTACCCGTCATGAAGAGATGCCGGGTCTTTGGAAATTCTGCTCTTCTGTAGAGGAGTACAATCAGAAGATGTCTGTGATTGCCCATCAGGATAAGCTGAAGAACGCGTTTGTAATGAACCTCTCAATCGGTAAGCTTATCTATACCAAGTTCGGCGCCTTGAATTTCAATCTCAGCATCAACAATCTTCTCAACAATACCAACATTCAGACAGGTGGTTTCCAGGAGAGCAAGTTTGACTACACTAACTACACCACTACCCGCTATCCCAACCGTTATTGGTATGCTCAGGGTATCCGGGTGTTCCTCAATGCAGGTATCCGTTTCTAAAACTTGACAAAAATGAAAAAAACAGCATTATATATTTCAACAATCGCACTGGGGATGATGAGCTTAGTGTCTTGCAATGAAGACCCGGTGCTTCCTCCCGTTCCCGTACCTCCGGTAATCGGAGGAATAGAATCTATCGGGGATGGTTCGTATGAGAAGCCTATCAGTTGTTGGCAGGCTGAACAGGGTTTCACCGATCCGGAAGGTCTCGCAGTATGGTGCACGGGATATATTGTCGGCTGGATAGATACAGACGCCAATCCTACTCACACTCTTGACGGACGTTCAGCACGCTACACAGTGCCGGCAGGTTCCGAGTCCAACATGCTGATGAGCTATAAGCTTCCCTATGAAGTGGAGATGAATGAGGATGGCTCATATAAGCTTGATGAGGATGGTCTCCCTATTTTCAAACTTAATGAAGACGGGGAAAAGATTCTTATTGCTGACGAAAATTTCTGGGAGGATTGTATCACGGTTCAGCTTCCTTCAGGAAATGTAAGAAATGAGTTGAATCTTACACGCAATCCCGGCAATCTCTGTCGCCAGGTGACAATAAAAGGGACCTCCGGCAGCAAATATTGCGGTGCTTATGGTATACGCGACACATCTGCCTTCAACTGGGGACCGCAGGGTGTATATGAAGAGCCGCAGGAACCGGTGCCCCCGATGCCGGGAATTGTAGAGGGCGTTACCTTTACAAAAGTCGAGCAGTTTGAGGGTCCGGGTCAGTATATCCTTGTCTTCAACGATAACAAGATGGCAGGCCCGGTAGAACCTTCCAACTATTCCTACGGCTATCTACCCGCAAAGGATGTGACTGTCACCGATAATCAGATTGTCACTTCTACCCTTAATGCATATATGTTCTATGAGGTTGAGGGTGGCTATGAGATTCGCGACGGTTATGGAAGATATGTATGGTGGGATTCAGATCCTTCACATAAATCATTCCAGCTTACCCCGGCGAGAGGAACAGAGGGTGATATCTGGAGTGTCACGGCTCAGAGCAATGGAACATTTGAGATAAAGAATGTGGAGATGGGAGTGTCAATGCAATACAGCACACAATATAATAATGTGAGTGCATATAGCAATAACTCCGGAGTGCTCCCCACACTCTTCAAGAGAAATAACTGAAAGCAACCCGTATCGGCTGAGAGGGGAGTGATACTCTCCTCCGCCGGATGGAAAATGTAGAATATTTTAAATGAAAATGATGAAAATTCTGAAACATACACTTCTTGGCATGCTGGTGGGTTGCGCCGGTTTCCTTTCCGGGTGCCAAACGGATTATGACGAGCCTACGCTTGCCGATCCTAAGGCGACGCTCGTTCGTAACACCTCCATTGCCGAGATAAAGAAAATGGTGGCGGACAAGAATTCAATGGAGATTCCATATAAAGATGAGGAAGAGAAAATCCCATATATCATCTCCGGTAGGGTTGTTTCCTCCGATGTCACCGGAAATATCTTCAAAACTCTGGTTGTTCAGGATGAGACCGCAGCCATATCCTTATCTGTCAATCAAGCAAATCTCTACACAAATTATCGTGTAGGACAGGAAGTGATGATTAATCTCACCGGTCTCTGGGGAGGAAATTATCACAATCTGGTCTGCATCGGTGCCGGAGCTAACGAATATGGTTCTTTGGTCACTTCCAGAATGGCGTCCTCCACGTTTAAGGCACACACTCAGCTTAACGGACATCCGATGGAAAGTACCGTCTTTATCCCCTACGGACAGGATGCTCCCGCGAATTCACCATACTGCCTTGTGTTTAACGACCTCAGTCAGATTCCTATCGCAGGCGATGAATATATCAATATTCAGAGTCAGCTCGTGGAGTTCAATAATGTGTCGTTTGAATTGGGCGGTCAGGCAAATCTTGCTGCGGCAGATGAGAATATCAACCGCACAATCAAGGATGCTTATGGCAATACAATATATGTCCGCTTCTCAGGAAAATCAAGTATCTTCAATACGCCGCTTCCCACCGGCAGCGGAACAATCCGCGGCATACTTTCTTATTACGGTACCAATCCTAATGAAGCTACCAACTGGCAGCTTCTCATCCGCGACCTTGACGATATGATTTTCGATGGTAAGGGAACAAAAGACCTCCCCTTCACCGTTGCTGAAATCATTGAACAGGATAATACTCAGCGCACCGCCTGGACAGCCGGCTATATCGTAGGCTCCGTCAAGGGTGGTGTGACAGAAGTGACTTCTGCAGATGACATCATCTTCGGAGCGGAAGCGGAATTGGCCAATAATGTAGTTATCGCCGATAATGCCGACTGCAAGGACTTCAACAAATGTATCGTAGTCGAGCTTCCGGCTAATACTCAGTTGCGTAAATATGCAAGTCTTGTAGACGACCCCGTTGCCTATGGTAAGAAACTGACTGTATTGGGAACTTTCAAGAGTTATCTTGGAATGCATGGTGTGACCGACTGTCCCGGCACTCTTACCGATTTCTCTATCGAGGGAATCAATACCGGCGTGCAGGGTGGAGGCTCAGGTACTGAGTCCGACCCGTATTCTGTTGACTTCATCATATCTGTGGCTCCCGAACTTGTAGGAACATGGGTAGAGGGTTATGTCGTAGGTTTCGTCGAGGGCCGCGACTATTACTCAGGTGCCGTATTCTCGAATGATGTAACCGGCAAGGACTATGCAAACAATAACCTTATCATAGCTCCAAATCCTGATGTCAATAATACTGCAATGGCTATCCCTGTCAGAATTTCCGACCGCCAGGCACTCGGCATGGGTAATAACCCCTCAATCTACGGCAAGAAGGTGAAGTTTAAAGGCACAACAGCCAATTATCTGAATGCCTTCGGACTCTCATCAACTGAAAGCTATCAGATTGTAGAATAACATACGTTTGGCTTAAGACCTCATATATAATCCCGTTGTTGCTCATAAACAACAACGGGATTCATGCCCCTCTAAGAGAATTATCAAAATGAAATACAGCAGAACAAAAATATTATTAATTGCAGTCTCACTTTTTTCAGTGTATCTTCTTCCCGCCGTTGCCGAAGCAACCTATAAGGAAGGGTATTACAATGCTATGAACGGAAAGCGGAAGGAAGCGCTGAAAGAGGCGGCAAAGCAGTGTGTGAGTTCCCATACACGCCTGAACTATTCTGACTTGCCGAATCAGTGGCAGTATACCGACGTATATCCGGAGCTTGTCAATGGAAATAAGAGATGGTGGGATATGTATTCCGACGCTGTCTATCTTATTAATTCAGGGCAATCAGGGAAAACATCCTTCTCGGCCAATAAGATGCAGAGAGAACACTCTGTGCCTAAATCTTGGTGGAAGCAGAATGGAGATGTGGAGTACACGCCGGCCTATTCAGATTTGTGGAATCTTTATCCGTCGGATGCCGCTGCAAATCAGGCAAAACTTAACTATCCTTTCGGAATTGTCTCCGGAAACGGCACTTTCAACAATGGTGTCTCTAAAGTAGGTCCTGCAAAGACCGGTTTCGGAGGAGGTTCGGGAATGGTTTTTGAGCCGGATGACAGATATAAGGGAGACTTTGCCCGCTCTATTTTCTATATGGCTACCGTATATGATGACCTTCCTTGGGTTATCAACTATATGTTTAATTCCGAAAGTTGGCCGACACTACGCACCTGGGCCTATGACATGCTGCTGCAATGGTCGCGTCAGGACCCGGTGAGTCAGAAGGAGATTGACCGCAACGATAGAGCGGAACTCTATCAGCGCAATCGTAATCCCTTTATTGACTTCCCGGAACTTGCAGAATATATATGGGGTACACGCACCACCGAGATCTTCTACATCAAGGATCAGGGAGAACAGGTGACACCTCCTATCACCGGCGATCCTGAACTCACACTTCCCGTCAATGGAGAAGCGCTTGATTTCGGGCAGGTTGCCGTCGGTTCCACAAAGGTGTTTTATCTGCAGGTTCAGGGTAAGAATTTCACCACCCCCCTTTCCCTTTCAGTTTCGGGAAGTGCGAGGTCTCAGTTTGTGCTTGAAGAGACTACTATAATTCCGTCAGCTCTCAATGGCGGGGGCGTCTACAATCTTCCGATTGCTTTTACTCCCGCAGAGGAGGGTTCTGTTGAAGCTAAAATGTTGATTTATGATGGTGGATTGTCCGGAAGTGTTGCAGTGCTTCTGAAAGGAGAGGGTGTTGCCAAACCTGTGCTTTCCCCGCTTGTAGCTACAGACCCGACTGATATAACTGACAATTCATATCGTGCCAACTGGCAACCGGCTAAGGAGGTTGTGGATTATTACATCGTCAATAGGGTGAGATATCTTGAGGATGGTACAGAGGGCGAGGTGTTGGAATCAGACACAAATTCCCTCGTGATAGAAGGAAGAGACCCGAATGTCATGGAGTCATATACAGTGCAGTCATCCCGTCTTGATTTACTATCTGAACCTTCCAACACTATTCTTGTGATGCCTTCCGGCGTCTCAGAGATTAATTCTCTCACACCGATGGTTATCGGCATGGTTGAAGGTGGTTTCTCAATCATCTCCAACGAGAGCCGGTCAGGACTCAGGGTTTTCGATATTTCCGGAAGAATTTTTGCGGAATATTCCGTGATTGATGAAGGAGAAAGCGTTCTTCTTCCCGCCGGTGTTTATGTGCTCGAATCTCCCGCAATTTCCAAACCAGTGAAAATGATAGTCAGATAATGAAAAGAGTATTTTATGTGGCAATGCTTCTGCTGTGGGCCGGAAGCCTGACAGCAGCAATTCCCGAGGGTTATTATTCAGCATTGGAGGGGAAATGTTCCGTGGCATTGCGAAATGCCGCCGGGGCTACCGCCAAGGGACACAAGCGAATTACTTATAGCTCCGGAACGTGGGATGCTTTTGAAAAGACTGATGTCAAACTCGTCAATGGCAAACGGGCATGGTGGGATATGTATTCGAATAATATTGTATATCTTCCGGGACACAACGGACTGAATATCGAACATTCCGTGGCTCAGTCATGGTGGGGCGGCGGTCACAGTAACGACCAGGGTTGCGATCTGTTTCATCTTAATCCTTCCGAATCCGATGCCAATAACCGTAAGGCAAATTATCCTTTAGGGGAAATCGCCGGGAGTCCGTCATGGACAAACGGTGTGACCAATGTTGGAAATCCGGTGCCCGGACAGGGTGGAGGCTCATCCAAAGTATACGAGCCGGCGGATGAATATAAAGGAGATTTCGCACGTGCGTTCATGTATGTCTTCACCGTCTATAATAATATATCATGGGCAAGCAAGTGTGCTTGGATGTATGACACAGCCAATACTCTTCTTTTAAAGCAGTGGGCGATTGAACTGTTATTGCGTTGGAGCGATAATGACCCGGTTGACGAGAAAGAGTATAAACGCAATGAGGAGGTATATAAGATTCAAGGCAACCGGAATCCGTTTATTGACCATCCTGAATTAGGTCATTATATCTGGGGAAGCAAGAATGAGACACCGTGGTATCCGTCGGAATCGGGAGTGGAGACAATTGAGTCAGAACAGGCTGTGGTGGTAACCGGAGGTGAGATTTCAGCGCCGGCAGACAGCCGTGTTTTCAACCTCTGTGGAAAAGAGGTTGGAATGCATCCCGGGAAAGGAATCTATATCGTGGTGACCCCCTCGGGAAAGAGTTCGAAAATAGTGGTAAAATAATTATTTGAAGAATTTTTTCCAGAATAAGTTTTTAGTATCGTTTTATTTTATAATTTTGCCAAATAAATTCATCCCCAAGAAAGGGAAAAAGAACGACTAACCTTAAATTCGAGAGCGCAAATGCGTCTCAAAACCAGATAACAACCATTTTATGGCAAGCAGTATCAACGTAAAGACCATTGACCGGGTTGTAGTTCGCTTCTCAGGCGACTCCGGTGATGGCATGCAGCTCGCCGGCAATATTTTTTCAAATGTATCTGCCGGTGAGGGTAATGAAAGCAGTACTTTCCCTGAC
>CAMWXI010000035.1 GCA_947178175.1 uncultured Porphyromonadaceae bacterium
AGATTGGATTTGGAGGAGCCGCAATTTTGGGTTATATTTGGAATTCAAATCTCAACACTTCTGAGATAATTATTCAAATTAAAAGCAATCTAATAAATTGATGTTAGAATTTAAAAGTGAACGAATAATCCGATTTTTGACATCGTATATTAGATAGGCAAAACAAGTAGAAGTAATAGAAAAGATGCTACAGTATATAACCAATACACAATGCGACAGACCGGTAACAGAACAGATAAAGGCTGTTCTAAACGGGGGATGCAAGTGGATTCAAATCCGAATGAAAGATGCTTCTGATGAAGAAATTCAGAAGGTAGTGGAAGAAGTAAAACCGATTGCGGCAGAGAAAGGTGCTTTTCTTGTTCTTGATGATAGGGTTGAACTTTGTGAAAAACTTGAACTTACAGGTGTTCATCTTGGAAAGAATGACATGTTGCCGGCTCAAGCACGCGTAAAATTAGGACCATTGGCAATAATAGGCGTTACTGCCAACACATTCGATGACGTTATAGCCGTCCGCTCGCTTGACGTGGATTATATAGGAATCGGCCCATTCCGGCATACTCTTACAAAAGAGAATTTATCTCCTATACTTGGAATTGATGGAATTAAAACTATTTGCAAAGAAATGGAGTCAAACGGTATTGAAATTCCAAGAGTTGCTGTGGGTGGAATAAAAACGGAAGATGTAAAATCATTATTGGATGCCGGATGTAATGGCATAGCAGTTAGCGGTGCCATTGCTTTTGCAGATGATATGGAGGCCGAAACACGCAAATTTATATCTCTCTTACCGATAGGCTTTTAAAATAGTGCATAATGGAAAAAGACGTTCTTTTAATTGGTGGTAGAGAATTTAATTCCCGCCTGTTTGTGGGTACAGGAAAATTTTCATCTCCTGATCTGATGTTGAAGACAATTCTCGCCTCCGGTTCAGAGATGATAACAGTGGCAATGAAACGAGTAAACATGCTTAACGAAGCCACCGATGAAATGTTAACCCATATAAATCGGGACCACGTGCAGTTATTACCTAATACCTCCGGTGTCAGGAATGCGGAAGAGGCGGTATTGGCTGCAAAAATGAGTCGCGAAATTTTTCATACTGATTTCATAAAGCTTGAAATTCATCCGGATCCACGATATCTTATGCCTGATCCGATTGAAACCCTAAAAGCAACTGAGAAACTTGCAGCTGAAGGGTTTGTAGTTCTTCCATATATTCAGGCAGATCCTGTCCTTTGCAAACTTCTTGAGGAAGCAGGTACTTCTGCAGTGATGCCGTTAGCGGCTCCTATCGGAACCAATAAGGGTCTTGTCACCCGCGACCTCCTTGAAATCATTATTGAACAAAGCAATGTTCCCGTAATTGTGGATGCGGGTCTTGGTGCCCCCTCGCATGCTGCACTCGCAATGGAATTGGGGGCTGATGCTGTGCTTGTCAATACGGCAATCGCAATTGCCGGTGACCCCGTTGAAATGGCTCGGGCTTTTGATCTCGCCGTTAAAGCAGGACGACTTGCCTTCCTTTCCGGTCTCGGTGAAACTTTCAACAACGCACAGGCTACAAGCCCTCTTACTTCCTTCCTTAGTTAACTCACAGACATAAATAGTTTTGAAAAATATGAACATTCAGAATATAGACCTCTCTTCATATCCTAACTCAGAAAAATTCTACGTTGATGGAAAGCTTTTTCCAATTAAGGTGGCAATGAGAAAGGTTCATCAATATCCTACCGTAAAAATTGAAAACGGCAAACGTATTGAATATCCAAATGAAGATATAATTCTTTATGACACAAGTGGCCCATACACAGACAGCAATTTAAATGTTGATATAAACAAAGGACTGCCCCGCATGAGAGAATCATGGGTGGAAGAGCGCAAGGACACTATGATTCTTGACGATATCACAAGCGAATATGGACGTATGCGTAGAGATGATAAGTCACTTGATTCTCTTCGTTTCCCGATATGCCACAAACCGCGCTGTGCCAAAGAAGGAAAACGTGTCACTCAAATGCATTATGCCCGTAAAGGAATTATTACACCGGAAATGGAGTATGTGGCAATCCGTGAAAATCTGGATAACGAAGCACGTGGCATTAAAACCTATATTACCCCTGAATTTGTAAGAGATGAAGTTGCATCCGGACGCGCTATTATCGCATCCAATATCAACCATCCGGAGGCAGAACCGATGATTATCGGACGAGCGTTCAGTGTGAAATTAAACACCAACATCGGTAACTCTGCCCTGTCATCCGGCATTGAAGAAGAAATTGCAAAAGCCGTTTGGAGCTGTTATTGGGGTGGCGATACATTGATGGACCTCTCTACCGGCGACAACATTCATGAAACACGTGAATGGATAATCAGGAATTGTCCTGTCCCCGTAGGCACAGTTCCCATCTATCAAGCTCTTGAAAAAGTGAATGGTGACGTTTCCAAACTCACTTGGGACATTTATCGCGATACTCTCATTGAACAATGTGAACAGGGAGTGGACTATTTCACAATTCATGCGGGTGTGCTGAAAGAACATGCTGAATTGGTGAAGAAACGTCTGACCGGCTGTGTCTCCCGTGGCGGGAGCATCATGACTGAATGGTGTGTCATTCATAATCAGCAAAGCTTCCTATATGAACATTTTGATGAGATTTGCGAAATCCTTAATAAATATGATGTTGCTATTTCTCTCGGTGACGGCATGCGTCCCGGCTCAATCAACGATGCCAATGATGAAGCTCAATTCCTTGAACTTGATGTTTTGGGTGAACTGACAATGAAAGCATGGAGTCATGATGTACAAGTGCTGATTGAAGGGCCAGGACATGTGCCTATCAATAAAATTAAGGCAAACATGGAGAAAGAACTTAAAGTATGTCATGAAGCCCCTTTCTACACTTTAGGTCCCATTACTACTGATATTGCACCTGCCTACGACCATATCACATCAGCTATCGGTGCCGGGATCATCGGAACACTCGGCACTGCAATGATATGTTACGTCACACCCAAAGAACACCTCTCACTGCCGAATCTTGAAGATGTAAGGGAAGGTGTAATTGCTTATAAGATTGCTGCACATGCTGCTGACCTTGCAAAAGGATTCCCCGGGGCACAAGTACGTGACAATGCACTCAGTAAAGCCCGCTATGAATTCCGTTGGAAAGATCAGTTTAATCTTTCCCTTGATCCGGAAAAGGCTAAACGGTTCTATCTTGAATCTCGCAGGGATGCTCCTGATGCTGACGACCGATTCTGTACAATGTGTGGCCCAAACTTCTGTGCTATGAGAATCTCACAGAATATCGTGGATAAATGCCAAGAAAATGCCTGAACCCAAATTCTTCAAATCTGATCCCGACAAGAATTCTGTCTTCGGTTATGGCTATGCTGATATCATAGGAAAGTATGACTGGAATAATACAATCCGTCTTGTTGAAGACGCGTCTGATGAGGATGTGCGTCGTGTAATAGCCAAAGCCCGAGCCAACCGAAAACCGTTGACTCCAGAAGAATTCGCAGTATTAATTTCACCTGCAGCTACACCTTATATTGAGGAGTTGGCTGCACTTTCACGCCATTTTACGAAGGAACGCTTCGGGAATATTATTTCCATGTATATCCCTATGTATGTCAGCAATGAATGTACCAACAAGTGTATATATTGTGGATTTAATCATGATAACCCGTTCCATCGCACCACTCTATCACTACAGGAAGTAGAAGCAGAATGTAAAGCGATAAAAGAGTTAGGTCCTTTTGAAAATCTCCTTATTGTTGCAGGAGAATACCCAACCAAATGTGGAGTAGATTATCTCGAAAAAGTCCTTGAGGTATGTCGTCCATATTTTCATAATCTTACTATCGAGGTTCAACCGATGAGGGCAAGAGATTATGAACGTCTCACTCATTCAGGACTTAACGGGGTTGTGTGTTTTCAGGAAACCTACAATAAAGAATCCTACAAAACCTTTCATCCCCGAGGGATGAAAAGTCATTTCGATTGGCGACTCAATGGATTTGACCGCATGGGGGAAGCCGGTGTACATAAAATCGGCATGGGGGCTTTGTTAGGACTTGAAGATTGGCAAGGAGACGCGGTTATGCTTGCCCGCCACCTACGTTATCTTCAGAAAAAATATTGGCGCTCAAGGTTCTCGGTAAATTTCCCCAGAATGAGACCCTCAGAAAGCGGGTATAAACCCAAAAGTATAATTTCCGATAAGCAATTGGCTCAGCTTACATTCGCCTTCAGAATTTTCGACCACGATGTTGACATCTCATATTCTACCAGAGAAGATCCTGAATTCCGTAATCATCTTCTTAGTCTCGGAGTAACTTCCATGAGTGCCGGTTCAAGAACCGAACCGGGTGGATATGTATCAGAACCCGATGCCCTTGAGCAATTTGAAGTCTGCGATGGCCGTTCTCCTTTGGAAGTGAGCAAAGCTATTGAAAAAGAGGGATACCAGACTGTTTGGAAAGACTGGGATGCCGTCTTTGACTAAATTCAACATTTATCTGAAACGACATACATATAATTTTCAACACGAATTTCAGTTAGGTTGGCAAAGAACTATTTACCTGGAACTCGTGTTGATATATTATATTGTCTAACTTGATAAAATTTATTAATATGAAATTCACATTACCCCCTCTACCCTATTCTCCTGATGCCCTTGAACCGGTCATCTCCAAAGAAACTATACATTTTCACTATGGTAAACATGAAAAGGGATATATTGATAACCTGAATTCATTAATTGAAGGCACACAATATGAAGAAATGCCTATAGAAGAGATAATCGTCAATTCTGAAGGGAAACTTTTTAATAATGCCTCTCAAACCTGGAATCATATTTTTTATTTCTATCAATTCTCACCTGAAGGAAATAAAGAGCCGAAAGGTGAACTAAAATTTAAAATTGAAGAACAATTCGGAAGCATCGAAGAATTTAAGAAAAAATTTGAAGAAGCAGGCACAACTCTCTTCGGTTCAGGATGGGTATGGCTTGCCGCAGATGAAAACAATACTCTGTTTATAATTCAGGGAAAAGATGCTGATAATCCGTTAACTAAAGGACTACGACCTATCCTGGTATTTGATGTCTGGGAACACGCTTACTATCTTGATTATCAAAACCAAAGAGGAGATTATCTCAAAAAATTATGGGATATAATAGACTGGGAAATCATTGAAAGAAGATTCTTAGGCTCGTAAGACATATACAATATTTGAAGTCGTCTGAACTTAGATTTATTAAAATATGAGTTTAGACGACTTCATTATATAGAGTCTTTTGTAACTATAATGATTGACCTTGTACACCCCACAAATGGTTTTGTGTGCATGATTAAGGAAAATATTCTTTAAAGATAAAGTATGTTTCAAAAAATTGTTGTAAATTTGTGTTGTTTAACATATCTCAACATTTTCTCTGCTCGTTTTCTATCATTGATGGTACAAAAACTCCGGTGAGTTCCGAAATGAATTTGTGAACAACGCTATGCTTAAGAAGAGTACTTTTGAATACGTAATAAGTCACGATATGGCTGAATTATGGGGAGCACTTAACTCTGAGGAGAAAAGAATTGTGACCGATAATTTTAAAATTCAGCATTATAAAAAAAATCAAATCATATATGCTGAATCAGAAGAACCTGAGATGCTATGGGTACTTTTGAAAGGTAAAGTCAAAATGTATAAAAGTGGTATCGGCGATCGAGTTCAGATTCTTCGTCTATATCGACCTGTGCAGTATTTCGGGTATAGAGCCTACTTTGCCAAAGAACCATACGTTTCGTCTGCTTCAGCATTTGAGCCCTCTGAAATAGGATATATTCCCATGGAGATTGTGGAGTCACTGATTCGTGGTAACACGGATCTCGCAATGTTTTTTATTCATGAATTATCAAGAAATCTTGGTGGCTCAGACACAAAAATCGTTAACCTCACTCAAAAACATATCAGAGGTCGACTTGCCGAAGCATTACTTCTGTTGGCAGATAACTATGGCTTCGAAGATGATTGCTCAACAATTAAAATATATATGAGTCGTGAGGATCTTGCTAATCTCTCGAATATGACGACTTCCAACGCTATCCGCACCCTTACTTCATTCGTGAACGAAAAATTAATTCTTGTTGATGGAAGAAAAATAAAAATAATCAACGAACAGCAGTTACGTAAAATCTCAAAATTCGGATAATCACGGATAATTCTATTATAATTTAGTGAAATTTACTATCTTTGCAATGTATCTTGACTGATAAACGTGTCATAGATTATCTCTTAAGATACATTTTTTTAATTATTCAGAGGTAAACCATACGCTTCAATTACTATTGCAAATTGAAATAGCAAAATTTGTCTTCCCAAAAATGAGAAGTCTATTTAAGTTTTGTTTTTTGAGATTTACAATGACCATATTCACATTGGTCTGTCTTTACACACTTGAAGCGAAAGAGTATGAGACTTACTTACTCTCTTCTACTGATACTATTTCACCAGCCTCTCCCTCTCCTATTGCTGAATATCCCATAATCGAAAAATCGGGACACGATAATTTCCCTAATCATAAAGAAGATTTTAAGATGACCGTGAGAACAAATCTCCTTATGGATGTTCTCACTGTTCCAAACATAGGGTTGGATTTCTATCTCGGGAAACAAATATCCATCTCTCCTCAATGGATGTATGCATGGTGGAAGAATTCTCATCATAATCGTTTCTGGAGATTATATGGTGGAGACATAACAGTCAGTTATCACTTACAATCTTCTACAGGAAATAAATTTTCAGGTCATCATTTCGGATTATATGCCGGAATTTTCACCTTTGCTTTTGAATGGGGAAAAACTGGATATATTGGTGGTAAACCTGGTGGCAATTTATGGAATCAGTGTTTGGTCAACACCGGGGTTGTATATGGTTATTCACTACCTATCTCCAGCAGATTTGATCTTGATTTTTCTATTGGACTCGGATATATTACAGGTAAAATTGAGAAATACAGACCTCATAACGATCTATATATCAGAGAATCCATATCCAAAATACACTATTTCGGACCTACAAGACTCGAAATCTCTTTAGTTTGGCTTATAGGGAAATCGAATTTTAATTTAAGGGAAGGAGGTAAAAAATGAAGAATTTACTTTTCTTTCTTACCACTCTCCTTATAATTCTAAATAGCTGTAACCATATTGAGTTGGCGGATGAAATACCGGGTGATCAGGTTGACGTAACTATAATATTTGATTGGGAGGGTATTGATGATGCCGCTCCCGAAGAAATGTCCGTACACTTCTTCAGGACCACTAAACGATCTGTTCGACCATATATATATGATTTTCACGACTTAAATGGAGGAACCATCAAGCTCCCTCCCGGCATATATTCTGCAATATGTTATAACAGCGATTCTGACAATCATACTTTGATAGGTCAAAACAGTTTTTATGACTTTGGGATCAGACTCGGCGATTATAATGACAACGGCCTTCTCAATCAGTTCCCTTCTCTCAAACCTTCGATAGACGAGGAGCGTATTGCACACGCACCTGACAAAATGTGGATTAGCTCCATAGAATCTCTTGAAATCGGTAAAGACACGAATACTTCTATAGTGATTCGGTTTAAAATGATTCCTATAGTCAATAAATACAAATTCATTATTCATCATCCTATAAACTATACAGATGCATTCAGCATACTTGGAGTTGTTACAGGTATGACGTCCACAATCCATCCAGGAGTGTTCCAGACTGGGAATGAAACGGTTTCACATACTTTCATATTTGAAAAAAATAATAATGGTGAACTAATCGGAGAACTCCTGACATTCGGTCACTGCACAAATCAGGCCATGAAATCCGAACCGTCAGAAGATAGCGAACTTCATTCGTTAAGGATTCATGCCGTCTGGAAAAATGGGAAAAACTGGGTGTCTTCACACGATATTACTTCTCAAATTCACAATGAAAATAACTCTTCTCATATCATAGAAATTGACACAGTGACTTTTCCCAATCATTCTCAAGGTTCAGAAGGCGGATTCAATCCTTCTGTCGGAGGCTGGACAGGAAATACTGAATTTATCGGAATGTAAATAACATTTAACTATAACTAATAACTAATAACTAACAGAATGAAGAAAACATTGTTTATGTTGGCGGTGACAGGATTAGCACTAACCTCCTGCTCACAAGAAGATGTGGTTTACGTCAACCATCGGAATGATGACGCCATCACGTTCCGGGCAAGAATGAACAGACCAACAAAAGCTCAGGATTTCACAACTGAAAATCTTGACTCTTTCAAGGTTTATGGTTACTTAGGTGACATCAACGAAATTGAAACTGAAGGTCCCCTCACTGACTACTTCAAGAAAGCGGTGGAATTCAAGAGAGATATGACTGACAATGACAATCTTTCCATGTACTTCACCTCTGATGAGACTTATTATTGGCCCAATGATGGCAGCTGGTTTTCATTCCTTGCATATGCACCCTCTGATCTTACAGGTGTCTCTTCAAACACAAACGGTGAATTACATTTCTCAAATTTTGAAGTAAACCCGGACATCGAAAAGCAGATTGATCTCATTGCAGAGGCAGGTGCTGGAGCAAAAGATCCCGAATTGGATGGTTGGGATGAACTATTCTTATACTTCAAGCATGCACTCACTAAAGTATATGTCTCAGCAGCTAAAAACTCTAACCCTGAGTTTGATATTGAAGTTGCAGGAGTTAAAATCAGCAATATTGCAATGAAGGGTGACTGTGTTTTCAACGGACTTAGTCGCGAAGATGATGAAATACACTTCGACTGGACTCCTTCATCAGAACTTGGCGAAGTTGTCTACATCTTTGACAATCCCGTAAAGATTGAAGAAGATTCCACTCCTCTTATGGACCGTGATGCCGCTAATGGAAGCTTCCTTCTCATACCTCAGCAACTTTTGAACGATCGAAAGTTTACCGAAGATAGCAATATGATTGCTTTCAACTTCAAAGAAGGTGTAGCCTACATATCCCTGCTCGTAAGAGTTGTTCATACCGGTTCAAATGCTGTTATGTACCCCTTCAAAGAAGGGGTTGAAGATATCACAGAGACTGTTGATGGAAAGCAATACGCGTGGGCTTCTTTCCCTGTCGGTTCTCTTTGGAGTGCTCAAAGATATGTAGAATATGTAGTTGACTTCTCACGTGGTCTCGGATATGTAGCACCCGGTGCTCGTGAAGACCTTGAATACACTACAATCTTAGGGCCGGAAATCCGCTTCACTGAAGAAGTAGCCGAATGGTCCGAAGGTCTCTATTCAGACGTTGGTGAAAGCCATGTGGTTGATGTTGACCAAAGAGATGTTGAAGACCCTTTTGGAGAATAATCATTGCTCTGATTAATTATTCTAACATTAAAACAGATTTAATATAGTCGGAGGGTGTTTCATTCCCGGGAATTTGAAACATCCTCTTATATTTGAATAAGAGATCTCTTTACTGTTATTGACAGAATATAAAAGTTCAGCAGGTCGCCTCAGTGGAAACGACCTGCTGAATTAATATTCAATATAATTAGATAGCTGATCTGATTATTCCTCTCTCTGATTTCATAATAAAATCTACTATCTCATCACGAATCTGGGATTCGGGAACCTTCTGCATTACCTCCCTCACCGCATTGGTCACATTAAGGTCACTGAGATATATGATTCTATAAATTTCTGAAATCTCTTTTATATCTTCCTGAGAGAATCCATGTCTATGCAACCCAATAGAGTTAAGCCCGACATAACTTATCGGTTCTCTTGCAGCCTTTACAAATGGAGGAATATCTTTATTCACAAGGGCACCACCCTGAAGCATAATGTTTCTTCCGAGATGACAAAACTGGTGAATCAAACTCCCGCCGCCAATAACAGCCTGGTCATCTACAATAACTTCTCCTGCAAGCTGAGTGGCATTTGAAATTATTACTCTGTTACCCAATTTGCAATCATGAGCTACATGAGAATATGCCATTATCAGGCACTCTTCTCCTACGATAGTCTTTCCTTTTGAAGCAGTGCCTCGGTTGACTGTAACACATTCACGCAGTGTTGTTCCATTACCGATATAAGCTAATGTATACTCACCCTTAAACTTAAGGTCTTGAGGAACACCGGCAACAACAGCTCCCGGAAAAATTGTAACATTATCTCCGATGCGTGCACCTGGAAAAATTGTCACATTTCCATATATCTGGCAATTTGACCCAATTACTACATCTTCGTAAATTGTAGAAAAATTACCAATATTGACATTATTTCCAATCTTTGCATCAGGACTGACCGTATACATCTTTTCCATGATAATTACTTATTCTTTACGATCTGTGCCATAAACTCTGCCTCGCAGACTATTTTTTCGCCAACAAATGCATAACCTTTTACTACTGCACACCCTCGTCGAATTTCAGTCATAAGGCTCACGTTAAGCTTCAATGTGTTACCGGGAACAACCTTTTGACGGAATTTAACATTATCTATCTTAAGGAAGTAGGTTGAATATTTCTCCGGTTCCTCAAGATAGTTGAGAACCAAAACTCCGGCAGCCTGAGCCATAGCTTCAATTTGCAAAACACCGGGCATTACAGGCTCCTGAGGGAAGTGGCCCACAAAGAAAGGCTCGTTAACTGTCACATTCTTTATCGCAACACAATGCTTCCTGTCTATCTCAATAATTTTGTCTATCAACAAGAAAGGATAACGATGAGGGAGCATACTGCGTATGCCGTTGATGTCAATAATAGGCTCAATATTAGGATTGTAAATAGGCGCCTGAATTTCTGTGTGCTTAACCTCTTTACGAATCTTCTTTGTCAGAGTACTATTAATCTTATGACCCGGACGAATTGCTACGATTCTACATTTCAGAGGTTTCCCGATAAGTGAGAGATCTCCAATCACATCCATCAGTTTATGGCGAGCCGGTTCGTTATCCCACTTAAGGGGCTGAGGATTGATATATCCTAAATTTTCAAGTTTCATGTGAGGTACTCCCACAAGGTCGCAGATTGAATCTATCTCATTCTGAGAAACCTGTTTGTCATAGATTACAATTGCATTATCCAGGTCACCACCCTTGATGAGTCCATCTTTCAATAACCCCTGAATCTCTCTCACGAATACAAATGTGCGGGCTGAAGATACTTCCTGCTTGAAATCTGCAATGTCGTCTAATATTGCAAATTGATTAGGAAGTATCGGTGAGTTATATTCTACCATCACTTCAACACTGAAATTATCATCCGGATAGAGAGTGATCATGGAACCGGTCTCCTCATCCTTAATCTGGACTTTTTCCTTAATGTAGAAGAAGTCTTTGTCAGCATTCAACTCTTCAATACCAACTTCTTCAATGTTTTTCACATATTCTACGGCACTCCCGTCAAGAATAGGGAGTTCCGGGCCATCCAACTCAATAAGGCAGTTGTCAATTCCAAGCGCATAGAGAGCCGCAAGTCCGTGCTCAACAGTGCTTACTATGACATCTTTCTTCCCTAATACAGTGCCCCTGGTTGTGTCAATAATATTTTCTGCAAGAGCATCTATCACAGGTTCTCCTTCAAGATCAATTCTCTTGAATTTATAACCATGGTTGGCTGGTGCAGGATTGAAAGTAGCTGTTATAACCTGTCCTGAATGTAATCCTTTCCCTTTTACAGTGAAAGAAGTTTTGAGAGTCAGTTGTTTCATATAGTTAGTTTGATTTATTCTTATTGAAATCTTTTACTATTTCACCAAGCTGGCGAAGATATATCTCTCTCCGGAAGAAATCTCTATATTCAATTGCCGGATAACCTATAATGCGTTTTTTATCTCCAATGCCGGACGGAATTCCGGACTGTGCTCCAATTTCGTTATAATCCCCGACTTTTATATGTCCTGCAAAACCAACTTGCCCACCGATACGATTGGAATTGCCAATCTTTGTGCTCCCGGCAATACCGGTCTGTGCGGCTATTACGTTGTCCTCCCCCAATTCCACATTGTGTGCAACTTGGATGAGATTATCCAATTTAGTGCCTCTTCCTATCTTTGTACAGCCGAATGTTGCGCGGTCTATAGTAGTGTTGGCGCCAATCTCAACATCATCCTCTATAATTACGATTCCTATCTGTGGGATTTTCTCATATTTACCATCCTTTGGGGCGAACCCAAAGCCGTCACCTCCTATTACTACTCCACCATGAAGAATACAGCGTTTTCCGATTTTACATCCTTCATAGACTTTAACCCCCGGACGTAATATCGTATTATCGCCTAATACAACATCATCGCCAATATACACCTGTGGATAAATCTTTACACCGTTCCCCAATTTCACGTTTTTCCCTATATATGAAAAAGCTCCTATATAAGCATCTTCCGGAATATTAATCCCATCTGATATAAAACATGGTTGTTCTATACCGACTTTTTTCGGTTTCACGTTTTCAAATGCAGTTAATAATTCCGCAAGAGCGGAATATGGGTCAGCCACTCTCAGAAGAGTAGCCTGGTATTCACCCTCCGGTTTGAAATCTTTGGAAACAAGTACTACAGAAGCCTCTGTAGTGTTAATAAAGTGTGCATATTGGGGATTTGCAATAAATGTTATATGGCCTTTTTTTGCTTCCTCAATCTTAGAGAATCCGCTGATCTCAATCTCACCATCTCCTTCAACTTCTCCGTTCACGAAGGATGCAAGTAAATTTGGGGTTATCTTCATATTTATTATAAGGTAAAGTCTCTTCTATATTTAGGAAATAAAGGGACAAATTTTTTGCAAATATCCGAAAAATTTTCCACATTGTCAAACTATTCTTTCCGCTGCGCGTGTAGAGACTTCAATCTGTTGGAAAGCAATTCAAAATCAAGACTGATAATGGAAATATAAATTGACAAAAACATGATGGATTCTGTCAACTTTGTCACAATTATCCCTTTAAAAGAATGAAAGTGCAAAAATATTATTGCCTAAATATAAA
>CAMWXI010000036.1 GCA_947178175.1 uncultured Porphyromonadaceae bacterium
TGGAGAATTATGAAAAGGCACTGAAAATCCTGTTGGGAATCTTTGGAGAGAATCATCCGCACGTCAAGATAGTAAAAGAAAATATAGCAGAGGTGAAAAGTAAGTTGGAGGGGCAGAAACACTGAATTTAAAAACTTAAGAGTTTGACATCTTCCCCTCCCCATAATCGTATGTTTGTGCTGTGGTGCTCGTAGGGGGGAGGCATCAATCTCATGTATTGTTTATATTAAAAAGAGTTATATGCCGACATGGTGACGGGGTGTCGGGTGGAATTTGTTCTGTGGGGGTAATTCGTTAACTTTGCGATTTGAAACTGCCTTTCAGTTTTGACTGAGGGGGTCTTAATGGGTTAGTTATTTATGAATCTGACAGAGTTTAAGGAATTTCTGAACGGAAGAAAGAGGAGAATCGCAGAATATTTTGATCTCTCGGGAGATCTACTCCCTCAGGATGAGACAGAAAATGCAATTCGCGAAGGAGTGTCTTTTCGCGGAACCAATATCATTATCCTGATAATTGCCATTTTTATCGCTTCGCTGGGTCTGAACACCAATTCTACGGCAGTTATTATCGGGGCAATGCTTATTTCGCCTCTCATGGGCCCGATTATCGGAATAGGGCTGGCTGTGGGTATTCAGGATTTCGAACTGATGAAGCGTTCTTTCCGCAATCTGCTTATGGCTGCTTTGTTCAGCATCGCCACATCATGTATATATTTCCTGATATCTCCGGTAAACGAGGGTCATAGTGAGCTGCTGGCACGCACCACACCAACCATATATGATGTTTTCATCGGATTCTTCGGTGGGGCTGCAGGAATCATTGCGATAGGGAGTCGCATGAAGGGTAATGTTCTGCCCGGAGTTGCAATCGCTACTGCACTTATGCCTCCATTATGCACTGTTGGTTATGGTCTCGCAACCTGGCAGATGCATTTCTTCTTCGGAGCCTTTTTCCTCTTCTTTATCAATTCCGTCTTCATAGCGTGTGCTACAACTATAGGAGTAAAGTTAATGCGCTATCGGCCAAAAGACTTTTCAAATCCGCGTCGTGCGCATCGCGTTCGAAATATCGTATATACTATCGCTATACTCACGATGATTCCGGCATGCTGGCTCACTTACAGGATGTATCAACGATCAGCATTCAACCTGAATTGCAACCGTTTTGTTGAACAACAGTTCAATTTCCCGGGCACTCAGGTATTGCGGACCCAATCGGAAATGAATGGAAATAACAGAACTCTTACGGTTAATCTCGTGGGGAGAATACTACCTCAGGATTCTCTCATGCTTGCTCTTACGGACAAATTACCTGATTATCATCTTGAGGGGACACGTCTGCGTATTGTTCAGGGGGACTCTCCCGAAAATGCCTTCGATGCAACAGAAGCAACATCAACTATGCTGAAGGATATGTACCAGATAACCCAGGCTACAATCAATACCCAACGCGAAACTATCGATTCTCTGAAAAACATTACTTCAGCTATTGCGCATAATGACACTATAGGAGCGGCTATCGCTCCGGAGCTGAACGTTCTGTTTCCGGAAGTGACTGATATAGCTGTTACACGTGCCATCGCAAGCAATGTTAATTCCGGGAAACTTGACACGCTAAATATAGCATTGGTTAAATACAATCGCCTGATGGGTCCTTCCCAATCTACTAAATTCCGAAAATATCTTAAGGCAAGACTATCGTTAGAAAACGTCACGATAGTGCCGACAGATAAACTCTGATTTCTTCAGCGAATCCCCGGGCTTCCCCTGGTGACTTATTGCAGGATGGAGTGCTGAGGGCGTATGAGGGGAAATAATCGGAAACTGCAAAAAAAGACTGTCTGACTTTGATTTGCCAGACAGTCTTTTTTTTGTGGGTCCGCAGTCAGCGGGGGAAGATTTTGCCGGAATTAAAGGAGGACTTTCTTGCCGGCTATGATGTAGAGACCTTTGGGAAGATTGTCGAGAGTGTTGAGTCCCGGCAAGAGGTGGAGCGTGCGGGCTGTGCCGTCAATGCTGAAGAGAGTGGCAACAGTCTCTCCGGGTGCTACTATTTCAAGTATGCCGTTATTTGCAGAAACACGTATATTTGAAATGTTGACCTCATTGAGACCTGAGCCGAAGAGTCCGTCGTAGTTGTAGACGCCACGGTTCTGAGCCACCAGGTCGCTTGTCTGAGCGCCGTTGCCTCCATTGTTGAAGATTACCATCGGATTGGAGAAGGCTCCGTTGAATGTGATGGTGTAGGCCGGAGCGCCGTTGAAAGATGAAGTTGTCATCTTCGTTCCGGGCCATTTCCCGAGCACCTCATTTGAACCATCCCATACGTAGCAGTAAATATTGTCCCAGCTGACGGAAGCATCCTGGAACCACAACTGCCAGTCACTTTCCACTACCGGGGGTGTGGGAGGAGTGGGGATATCTCCGGCACCTTCGATCACTTTCACCAGTCCGTTAGCGTTATAGTATCCGCCGTTTGTGAATGTGAAGTCTGAGGTCTGAGAGCTGCCATTATTAAAGATTACGCCTGCGGAATCAGGAATTTTGGTTGAAACATTATAGGTATATTTCCACACCTTATTTCCGAGATATGTGCAGGCAGTTCCGGGCCATGAGCCGGTGTAGGAGGAGCCGCCATTCCATGAGTAGCAGTTGATATATCCATCCCAGTCAGCAGTGTTTTCAAAGAAAACGGCCTGCTCACCTTCGGCCATAGACGGTTCAATCGGATTTTCCGGTTCGACGATTTCACCACCGCCGCCACCGCCGCCATTGTCGCGGACGGTTTCAGTGTCAAGAGGTTCTTTCTCTGAAGTATAAGGAAGCTGGGTGAGGGTGGCGGGAGAGGAAGTATAGAGGTACTTGCCATCTTCGCCGATTTTTCCGGGTGCGGGCGTCTTGGAGGTAGAAAGAACGTAAGCGCGGAGGTTGGCCGCACCGGGGCATTTCACTGAGAGAGAACCGTTGGAGACAGTCTTGACATCACCTGTGACAACGTCGGTGTAGGTGCCGTTAAGGATATTTGAGAAGGTGGCATCACCCCCTACGGTCACGAGCACGTAAGAGTCTGTTTTGTCATCGGTGTAGCGTCGTTTGAAGGCCATGTTGCCGGAGCATCCTGAAGTGGAATACTGTCCTTTACGAAGGGCCGGGACAGCCGCACGAATCTTGTTAAGGCGACGTATATGTGAAGCCAGAGGATGAGAGAGTGTGGCTGCCATGTTGCCGGTGGCGTCGGAGTATTCTCCGAAGTCGCTGACATTGACATCACCTTCAATATATCCACCGAAATATGCACGTCCGGAGTTCTTGAGGGCAAGGTTGGGACCTTCGTCGATTACCTTCCCCTTCTGGAACTCAACCTCAGAGCCATAATACAGACAGGGGATTCCACGGAAGGTGAACATAAGAGAGAGATTTTCAGCCCATTTTGCTTCCCCTCCGGAGAATCTGCATTTATCGTTGCCGTTCGGACCATAGTCGTGAGAGTCGACATACACCACATTATAGCGTGCATCATTATAGAGGTTGTCCTGGGTGTTGACATTGAAGGCATTCTTCGCAGAGTGGAAACGCCAGTGCATGGGGAAGTCGATGACGCTGAGTCCGGAATTCATGGAGTAGTCTTCTTTGCGATAATCGTTTCCGTTGAGCCATGCATTGTTGGAGGTAGCCATGTTTGAATGGCCCAGATAGTCTTCACCTTGCTGTAGAACGGACTTTGCATTGGTGTGTGAGCCGGTTTCGCCTTCCATCACGACGATATTGTTCCAGGAAGTCTCCGACATATCCCAGGGATAGTTTTTAGATTCTTTCCATGTATAGAAGAAGGGGGAACAGTTCTGGTTTTCTCCGCGATATATCACCTCTTCAGCGCGGGCACAAACCTCGGTATACATGAAGAAGGGAGTGCCGCCGCGTTTATCCTTGAATTTCTCGCCGGCAGCTTTAAACTGCTCGTTAAACATCTTATTGAAAGAAAGACGGGCTATATGTCCGCCGGTGTCGATGCGGAAAGCGTCAACTCCCATTTCAATAAATTTGGTGTAGCACTTCACGATATAATTGGTGACGTAAGCATTCTCAGTGTTGAGGTCGACGCAGTCGCCGGCAATCTGGCCCCACCAGCGGGTAGGGTTATCCCAGTTGAAATGAGCGTAATGGTGCCAATAATTGTTGACATCCTCATTTTTGCCGCGGGTGTTCTTCATCAATCCCAGGCGTGACTCATATTGGTCCTTAGCAGAGAGGGAGAAATAATTTTTGGGGAGTTTGGACCGGGGGTGAAGTTTAAGGGATTTGTCAATGTTAGATAGATTCTGAGTGTAATCCTTCTCAAACATGGGGCAAAGGTTCTCCTCACCGAAGTTTCCGGTGTGCTGGAGCACGACGTCGAGCACAATTTTCATTCCGCGGGCGTGAGCAGCGTCAATCAGGTCCTGAAAGCTGCAGTCCTCGGATTCATAGCGAGGGTCAACTTTAGAGAAATTGATGGCATGGTAGCCATGATAGTCAAGACCGGAGGCATTTTCAACCACAGGAGTAATCCATACTGCGGTAAAGCCGAGAGCCTTGATGTAGTCAAGTTTCTTAATCAGACCTTTAAAGTCACCGCGCCATTCAGGGTCATTGACGTTAAGTTTTCCATCCCAGCAATAAGTATTGTTGGAGTGGTCGCCGTCATAGAAGCGCGTAGTCATGGCGAAGTAGATGGTTTCATCTCTGAAATCCGTTCTGTCGCCGATGAAAGTGGCTGCCTGAACAGCAGGTGCCAAGGGTGATAATGCGGCACAGACCAATGCCGGCATTATCATCTTTTTGATGTTAAGCATGATAAAAAATTATTATTTAGTTAAGCTTCAATCTATTGTGATCTCATTCCCCTGCTGTAGGATTGCGGGGGGAAGAGCCATAGGAGAGGGGAAGAGAGAGGAGAGGTAATGATATTATACGAAATCGTCTCCGAAGTTTTCTCTCACTTCGTTGACAATGCTGCGAATCTCCTGTTCACGGCTGAGAGGATAAATCAGGAGAGCGTTGCCGTTGTCGGCAACAATGAAGTTATCAAGTCCGGCAGCCACGATGATCTTATCCGAGCCTACGGCAAACATTGAGTTGGTGCAGTCATGAGTAATAACGCGACAACCCTGCGAAACATTGCCTTGCTGATTGCGGGGTGAGATATCGTAGAGTGCATTCCATGTCCCCAGATCATTCCAACCGAGGTCAACAGTGCGCACAAAGACATTATCAGCCTTCTCCATGACAGCATAGTCAATGGAGTTGGAGGGAGCGGTGGAGAAATTACGTTCGATGAACAGAGCTTCGTCCTCGGTGCCCCATACATCTTTCCCTGCCTCGAAGACCTGATATGTTTCAGGGTCATATTTCTCGAATGCACGGAGAATGGAAGAGGCTTTCCAAAGGAAAATTCCGGCATTCCAGAAAAATTCACCGCTTTTAAGGAAAAATTCGGCCATTTTAAGGTCCGGTTTTTCAGTGAAAGATTTCACTTTGCGTATATCTTTCCACCCCTCCACGCTATCGCCGATCTGTATATATCCGTATCCGGTGTTAGGGTTGGTAGGAGTGATTCCGAGAGTGAGGAGTCTGTCGCCTTGTTCAACGAAGTCAAATCCTTCCCGGAGAGTGCGGTGGAATGTTTCTTCCTTAAGCACCACATGGTCTGAGGGAAGAGTGACTATAGAAGCGTCAGGGTCGGAGGCAATGATATGGTTGGCAGCCCAGCAGATGCAAGGGGCGGTGTTGCGGCGGGCGGGTTCGAGCAGGATATTCTCTTCGGGAATCTGAGGCAATTGCTGCCGCACTATTGGAGCGTATTGCTGATTGGTCAGAATTAAGATTCTCTCTGCGGGGACCACCGGAGCGACCCTGTCGAAGGTCATTTGGAGCAGAGTTCTTCCTGTGCCGAAGAAATCGAGGAACTGTTTGGGCATTCCGCATCGGCTGAAGGGCCAGAACCGGCTACCGATGCCACCACACATTATGACACAATATTGCATATCAGATTATCAGGCTAATTCAGAAGCGGGACGGAACTGATGTTTCACCCCTTCCACTACATTGAGCATATAGTCGCCGAGTTTTTCGGCTTCCCCGATGAGGTCCATGAAGAAGATGCCCTGTTCGTAGTCGTATTCTTTATTGTTAATATTAGATATATTGGCATCGCGCAGAGCGTTGCGATAGTTGTTGATTTCGCGTTCCTTATTGTAGGCTGCGATGATGAGGGAGTCTTCAGGAGTCTCCATCTCCTTGAGGATATTGAGCATATTGTCCATGGCAGAATCCACAAGGTCATACATCATGTCGATTTCGCGCACCACAGAGTCGTCAAACTTAACGTGGTTGGCACTCTTGCGCATGAGTGTCTTGGCTACATTGAAACAGCCGTCAGCGATAGATTCGATTTCAGAAATGATTCTCAACATTCCAGATATTCTCATCTTACCTTCCGGCGACAGCCGTCCTTCAGCCACACGGTTAAGGAACGACCCGATTTCAATCTCCATACGGTCGGAAATTTCCTCATACTTTTCCAGGCGTGAATAGAGAGGCATGTAGTTATCATCTTTTTCGTCAGTGTGTATAAGCTGACGGGCCATGCCCAGCATGCGTTTCACTCTTTCGCCATAGAGCAGAATCTCCTTCTGTGCCTGAGTGATGTTAAGCTCGGAGGCTGAGAGCATACCGCGACCGATATATTTGAGAGAGAAGTCCTCTTCCTCATCCTTATGACGTGCCGGTATGAGGATGCATACAATCTTGACATATAGTTTTGTAAACCATATCATGATCAGTAGGTTGCATGCATTGAAGACCGTAGGGAACATGGCGAGTCCGAAAGCGATAGAGCTCTGGGCCCTGGATGTGAGCCCACCCTGCGGATTTATCAGAGTGGAGTCTGCCATTTTGTCTTCTAACAGGGAGTCGATATGCATGGGGTCAATCCCTTGACATGCATAAGTGATGTCGGCAACAAGGTGTAGGAACGGGTAATAGATAGCGAGGACGATGAGTGAGCCGAGTACATTAAAAAGCACATGACCCATGGCAGTTCGTTTCGCCGCCAGATTACCGGAGAGAGAGGCGAGGATAGGAGTGATGGTCGTTCCAATATTTCCACCGAGGATGATGGCGCACCCGAGAGCGAAAGAAATCCAACCCTGAGAACACATGATAAGTGTAATTGCGAAGGTTGCGGCAGAGCTCTGAGCCACCATCGTGATGACAATGCCGAGTGCGAAGAAAATCAGTACGGAACCATAACCGAGAGAAGTGTAGTCTTTGACGAAGCTGAGCATCTGCGGATTCTCCTGAAGGTTGGGGACATATTGACTAATCATGTCCAGCCCCATGAACAGGAAGCAGAATCCGATGATGAATTCTCCGAGAGATTTATAGGTGCTCTTCTTCATGAAGAGCATGGGGACTCCGACAGCGAGGAAAACGAGAGAATAGTCGGATATATTGACTTCAAAAGAGAATGCAGAAATAATCCATGTAGTTACGGTAGTACCGACGTTTGCACCGAATATAACGGCCATCGCCTGGCCCAACGACATAAGGCCTGCGTTAACGAAGCTGACTACCATCACAGTGGAGGCGGAGGATGATTGGATGAGAGCGGTTATGGCCAGACCGGTAAGGACACCTGTCACACGGTTTTTAGTCATAACACCCAGAATGTTACGCAAGCGGTCACCGGCAACTTTCTGAAGGCCTTCGCTCATCACTTTCATACCGTAAAGGAAGAGACAGACAGAGGCCAGAAGGCATAGAAAATCCAGAATTGTATAGTTCATAACTCCGTGATTGTATGGTTGAAAACTCAGGTGGATTTATGAAGCTGCGTCAAACCCCTGAAGTGTGGGGTAGTGCGATGGGTACGTCATAAATATGAGAAACCTAAGCATACTCTGTTGCAAAATTAGCAAAAACTGAGAATAATTCAAATAATGGAGCAAATCTTGCGATGATACCGGAGATGTTTCCCGATACACGGATGAAGGGATTGAAAAAGGGGAGATTGAGAGGATTGCCATTGTCTTAGAGTAGGGTCACACACTTGGTGAGAGTGTCTGCAAAATCATCCATAGAGGGAAAAATGATGTCAGCCCCCTCTTTTTCAAACTCAATGCGCGGAATAGGTCCGGTGGTGACAGCGATTGTAAAGATTCCGGCGTCTTTCCCGGCCCGAACGCCCAAGGGGGCATTCTCAATCACGATAGCTTCCGAGGGGGTTATCTGCAGTTTCTCCAGTCCTTTGAGGTATGGTTCGGGGTCGGGCTTCCCTTTGACCACATCAGCAGCCGTGACACGCAGATTGTCGGGAAAAGCTCCCGGATAGTCAGTATTAAGACCGTCAAGAATAGAGGCTTGTCCAGACCCGGTCACAAGCACACGCGGAATTCCGGCGGACATAAGGGCATTTATCATTCTGTCAGCTCCCGGCATCGGCTCCCGCTGACCAAGCTCGTGGAAGTAACGGGTTTTGACAGCATAAAGACGTTTCACCTCCTCGCAGTCACATTCGCGGTTAAGATGACGCTTGAAAAGAAGATTTATGGTTGCCGCTCCCGTCATTCCCTCATAGAGATAGAATTCGTCACGAGTCACGGGAAGACCAAGCTCAGTCATCATTTTATGCCACGCCAGGGTGTGATATTTCATGGAGTCATAGAGAACACCATCCATGTCAATCAGAGCCCCTTTGGTGGAGCGAAGCTTTCCGGTAAGCAGATTAAATTGCGGGAAGTCGGTATCAGTCATTTATTTTTAGTTTGCATGTTTTTCCGGGCAGTGCGGTAATCCGGCACGGGATAAGCATATTCAGAATTGTCGGAAGAATCGGATTCAGCAGCTTTCCTGATGAACTCACGCACATACTTCTTCACCTCCTTCACCAGATTGAAGGTATTTGATTCCTCAATGGAGGAGGTCACCTCTTCACCCTTCTTTATTTTGAAGGTCGGGCCGCCGAAGCGAAGCTCCGGGTCGTGGAAATATCCTACAATATTAATACCGAAAGGTATTGGAGCGGGAGATTTCTCAACTCCGATATGATAATAAAGTTTACCGTTAAAATTATTGGTGCCGACCATATTCAGCTTATATTTGGGAAACTCGAAGTCAAAGGGGTAAAGTTCAATAAGGTTGTCGTGGACAGAGGCATTGACGTCAAGGTCGCGGATATGAATATCGTCGTAGGTGTCAATCATCATCATGCGGGCAAGATGATGGATGAATTTGTTCTGATGCACGGTGAGGTCACGTCCACGGATTGTGAGGGATGCATTGAGAGAGGGAACGTTGGCAAACATATCAGGGAATATCTTCATGCTACCCGTGACATCAGCCGTCAATATTCCGGAAATATTCTTAGCCTGGGGCATCATCAGCAGCAGGGTGTGGAAATTCTTGAAGAAATTAACGATATTGATGTCATATACGGATACGTCGGTAGCTATTCCGATATTCTCAATGTCGGAAGAGTCATATATAAGTCCCAACCGGGCTTTTCCGAAGTCGGAGGAGATTGTAAGGTCTTTGATGTCGGCTTTCCCGTCTGCGATGCTGACCTTTGTTGCAAGGTCATATAGATGAAGGTTCATATATACGGTCTCCATGATGGAGGCGTTGATGTCGGCACGTATATTGCGCGGGATGAGGAAAGCTGTTGTGTCCATGGCATCCAAGACGGGAGAAGGATTGTCGAGTGTTGCTCCCACTCCATGTCTGAGGGTCTGACCGCTTTCGTAGGCCCGTGCCAGCTTGTTGATATTGACAGTGTCCAGAGCCACATCTACTTTCACCGGCAGCAACACCGGGGTAGATGAAGTAAGAAACCGTCGAAGGTTTCCGGCAGATGCGCTGAGTTTAATACGATTCTTTTGTGATTTGATGTTAACGTTGCGAAGCTTTATCGAATCGTTGGAGACGGCGAGATTGAGACCGGAGAATGAATTCTTTACCGGATAAGCCGGCGAGAGAACGGAACCGCTGTTCACTTTCAGATTGGCAGTGAAAGCTGTATTGTTCAAGAAATTTCTGAACGGGAGAGGAGTGTTGACAGTCAGGAATTCCGGAGAATGCGGAATATTGTCAAGAGCGCGTTTGTCGGCAGGAGAGAGAACCGAATTATAGATATTCCCAACGCTTTTGCGGGGGGTAAAACATGAGGAAGCGATTGACAGATCCAATGCGTTCAGACTAAGATTAGCCTCAGGCGAGGAAAGGCGGAGTTTTCCGGCGGAAATCTGAATGTCGGAAGAGAGATTCGAGAGGAGGTTTGAGAGTGCGGAGATGGCAGCAGAACCTTTTAGAGCGAGACCTGTGGAGGATAAGTTCAGGGAGTCGGCAGGAGCGGAAAGAATAAGAGATCCTGAATTGAAAGAGAAAGAGAGCGGATTATTAAGCACAGAGGTGGCCGGGTCGGCCGGGTTCAGCGATTTCAGAGCGGAGGAGAGTGATAGGGATGAATTATCGGAAGAGAGTGTGATGTTAGCCTCCGGCAGTCTTGCTTTAAAATTGTGTAGACAAAGGTCGGAACTTATCGTGACATCATTAAGCTTCTGCGAGAGAGCCTTTACTGAAAGCTCCGGAAGAGAGAAAGAGAGCTTAGAGCGTGATGACAGCTTTCCGGAGATATGGGTGCCGGAAGAATCCAGGAAGGGTTTGAGCGAGGGGTTAAGGTCAATTTCGCTTGTCAGCTCAGCATTGACTTTGGGAGAAGTCATAAGGTCGGCCACAGAAGCCGAGAGGTCAAGTTCAGCTCCAGGTGTGGATACAGAGAGAGGAGAAATTGAGAGGACTGAGAGGTCGGGATTGTCACCGTTAAACTTCAGATTAGCGTTGAAATCGGAATGATAAAGAGGTATTGTCTTTCCATTGTCAAGGTTAAGAGCGAGATTTCCTGCCGGGATATTGAAGTCTACGATGATTGAAGGGAGAGAATCGGAAGAAAGTTTGTAGGGACCTACAAGACGTGCGGTGGCATCCACTTCCAGATTAGCAGCAAACCGGTTGAGTCGCGCTAACTGCAAATCGGGGAAATAAGCTAACAGTTCCGGCACATTAAAAGGTTCGAGATGGAAAGAGAGCTTATTGATTTGCAGAGTATTACCCATAGCGAGGTTCAGATTGAGCTTGCCACGTGTATTACCTAAATTAATGGCATAGTCATATAGGTCGAGGGAGAACGGGGAGAATCCGAGTTTGATATTTCCGTCGAAAGTAAAGGGGAAATTGTCAAGAACGCGGAGATTGTCGGTGGCGAGAGAAATTTTTCCGGGAATCCGCAATTCATACTCGTTATGTCGGCGGTTGGTACGGATAAGAGATATGTCATTAAGCGAAGCCGAGGCGTGGGTGTTGGTGGCGGCACTGAAATATGCGAGCTTTCCGGGGCCGGCAATGCGAATAATGTCAGCGCTGATATATGGAATAGAGGAAGAGGAATTGAGCCCTTCCGGTATGATATTGAAATTGCTGAGAGAATCATTGACAGCCACCAGGTTAAGATTCAGGTGGTTTACGACAACTTTATGGAGTTCATATTTCCCGGAGAGAGCCGGGATGATATTGATTTCACCGTCAAAAGAAGAGAGAGTTGCCAGGGAGTCGGAGTTTGCCGGCAAGCCTCTCCGCAGATTGGGGTCAATATTTTTAAGAGATCGCGACACAATAATGATTGAATCGGTGGAGAGTCGGAAATGTGGAAACGATGACCACACTGTGAAGCGAGGGTTCACAACTCTTACATCTGCATCAAGATATTTATCAGCTTGCTGATGGATAATAGATTGGAGTCGTTCGGGAGTGAGATATAGAGTCACGGCGGATAGTGCCGCTACAATCAGCAGAACCACCGCTCCCAGAGAAATTCCGGTCCATTTTAAAATCTTGCCAGGTTTAGCCATAGTCATATTGGAATCTATAACCATAACAAATATAGGAGTCAAAAGGGTGTGAAAGAATAAAAAAATTGTTAAATTTGGGCTCGCAAAAAGAAAAGAGGATGAAACTGCAGGCACTTATAATAGCGATTTCAGCCCTTATGCTGACAGGGGGCTGTGGAAAGGAAAAAGGGGAGATAGACCCTGATATACCGCGCACTGATGAATGGATAGAGGATGATGTGCCGGGAATGGAGATGCAACCGGAAATTTCAGAAAATCAGCAAAATAATGAGTCTGCAAACTATGGAGCAAGCAGGATACCGATTCATTTTGCAGGACGTCTTGCGGACGTTTTTAATGACAGCAACTATCGGCAATATTCCCATGCCGAACGCTTGGGAATCACTCCTATAAGGAACATTGGAGATGCTTACTTCACAAAACGTCCCCTGGAGAAAATCAGCACCACCGATGACTATTTTGTGGCGCCGTTGACTCATTCACTTCCCTATCTTGTGCCGGAAGCATCCCGGTTGCTTACCGATATAGGAAAAAGTTTTAAGGATTCTCTTAAGAGTCGCGGAGGTTCCGGATATAAGATAAAGGTAACAAGTCTGCTGCGCACCCCCTCCACTGTGAAGAGGCTGAGGAGGGTCAATCGTAATGCCACCGACAGTTCCACTCATCAGTTTGCCACCACCTTCGACATATCATGGTCTAATTTCTATTGTGCCGATTCCACGCGACGGATCAATGACGGCGACCTGAAGAATCTTCTTGCGGAGGTGTTGTTGGACAAGCGTCGTGAGGGAAGGTGTCTTGTAAAATTTGAAAGAAAGACATGCTGCTTCCATATCACTGTGGTAAAATAGTTTAGACTCCTTTCCACAAAAAATGTTAATGCAGGGGACGGAGGTAACTTTTCTTTAC
>CAMWXI010000037.1 GCA_947178175.1 uncultured Porphyromonadaceae bacterium
TCCGAAGTTTACTTTGTCTTCCGAATTAAAGCGGGGGAGAGCCCTGTAGTCATCCGGTTTGAGGTCTGACACGTCGGGCTCCGCGAGGGGTCCGGAGTGAAGACGGAACCGGAGCAGTTTAATCTTTTTCCCGCGGGAAAGCCATTGGGTCTCATAGTGGGTCTTGATGGCCGTGGCTTCATCCATACCTCCTGAACCATAGAGGTCGGAAGTGTCTTCAAGTATCTCTAAATTATTTTCAATGGCGAGTCGCCGGGTGTATTCGTAGAGGAAGGGGGAGTCAGTCTTCAGATTTATGACACCGTCTTTACGCATGATCGTGCGATACATTTCGAGGAAGCGTGTGGAGGTGAGTCGTTTGTTGACTTTCTTCATCTGCGGGTCAGGGAAAGTTATCCATATCTCACTGACTTCATCCGGAGCAAAGAATTGATCGATGAGCTCAATCTGGGTGCGTAGGAATCCGGCGTTTCTTATCCCTTCGCGTTCGATGCGCGAGGCTCCGGTCCACATCCGTGCGCCTTTAATGTCTATGCCGATAAAATTTCGCTGTGGATTTGCAAGTGCAAGATTCACAGTATATTCACCTTTGCCGCAACCTAACTCCAAAGTAAGAGGGAAGTTAGAATCGAAAAAATTCCGATTCCAACTTCCCTTCATTTTAAATTCTTCGTTTTCGAGCTGCTGACGTGTACACTCCACCACACATCCGTAGGAGGCCATATCAGCGAATTTCTTCAACTTATTCTTTCCCATATTTCAAAGGGGGGGAGAGAAAGGCTCTTTAAAATTTACGATATTATATTTATCGGATCATCACTTTAAGAGTGCGCATGGCATTGCCGGCAACAACGCGGACAATCACGACATTATTGTTGATTTCGTCAAGATTGAAAGTGATTTCATTGCTGCCACCCGCGGAAAGAAGCGCGGTTCCGTCAAGCGCAAAGATTTCAGCTACGTCAATTGCGTCAGCGGAGGTAATCACGAGTATGTTTCCGTTTAGGTTGATAGCGATTGAGGAATCGGCTGCGGAGTCTGTGATGATTTCAGTGCCTACATTCTGCTCTGACTGAACGTCAAACTGTCCCCACTGCGGGTGATTTTTCCAGGCGTCGTATGAGTCGTCGGTGACGAAGAGCTTGATGTCTGCGGGATTGATGCCGTCAAAGGAATCTTCGGCCACTTCCGGAAGGTTGTTTTCAAGAGGTTTGGCATCTATTGTAGAAAGAGTGCCCATGTTTTTGAATACTCCCGAGCCGAGGGAAGAAACATTCTTTCCGAGCACGAGGTTGGAAGCGGCGCTGTTGGCGAAGGCATAATCGCCGACTTCGGAAGCTGCGGAAAGTGCCTCGTTGGGGTCGAAGCTATAGCAGTTCGCCACGAAGTAATCAGGTATGACCTTCGGATTTCCCGCTACGCTGTAAAGGTTGGAATTGTCCATGAGGGCTCCGGTGCCGATTTTGGAATCCTGTGCGAGTGTGACATCGGTGAGGAGTAGCATTCCGGAAAGGGCGTATGGCTGCAGTTCCTTAACGCTTGCGAGGTCAAGACTGCTGATACGGGTGCCGCGGAAGGCTTCCTTCCCGATAGTCTTTACTGAAGCCGGGAGATAAAATTCGGTCAGGGAGGTGTCTCCCGCGAAACATTCTTCCGGAATTGCGGTAAGCTTGCAAGGAGGAAGAGTCACATATTTCAGTTTCGGACAATTTGCAAACGCCCCTTTCCCAATCTCTGCGATTGAGGCGGGAAACACCACTTCTTCCAGCTGAGGACAATTGTAGAAGGCATAATCGCCGATGGAGGTCACACCTTCGGGAATTGTAATGGTTTTGAGAGAGGAGCCGGCGAAGGCGGCGCTGGCTATCGCCTTTGTTGAGGCCGGAAGCTCAATTTCGGTAAGCGGGGAGCGGAAGAAGCATAGCTCCGGTATGGTGTTTGCTTCGAGAAGTGTATGATTAAACAGTTTCCCGTCGCGCACTACGTATTTCTCTATTTCAGTTGCTGAGAGATTCAGGGATTTGACGCCGGAGGGGAGTGATTGGAGTGTGCCGAGGTCGCGGGCATCAATGGCCCCTACAAGGGAAATACGGCTTTCTCCATTGAGAGAAGTGTTCTCAAGAGCGGAAGATAGTGTGCCGGGAGTCACATGCAGGTCAAGTGCCGAAACTGAGTATGTAATCAATCCTCCGAGTGCAAGGAGGCTTATTATTCTTTTCATATCTGATTAAGTCAACAATTCTTGGGAGATTATTTTTTAAGGTTTCTCCGTCTCCTTTCTTATAGGAAAAGGGAGAAGACGGAGATGAGAAGATTAGTTCATGATAAGGATTTTACCTACGGAGGAGCCGGAGCCGGAAGAGCTGCCGGACACCAGGATATAGTAGACGCCTGTCTTTACCCTGCGTTTGTCCAGACCGGTGACATCCCACTGGGTGCTTCCGCTTTCGGAGATTCCGAGGTCGGAGACTATATTGCCCTGGGCGTCGGCTATTTTCACCAGAGCGTTCTCCGGGAGATTGTCAATGGTTACGAAACCGTAATAGTCAGGATTGACGGGATTAGGATAAGCTCTTACTTCGCTTTGACTCTTTTCAGAAGAGACAACAGAGGGGAAGAATTCTGCTATGCCCTTGTCTGTGGAAACGAGTATGCTGCCGGTTTCAGGGTTATATGCGGAGGAGTACACGAGGTCGTCAGGTATATATGAG
The DNA here is from genome assembly GCA_947178175.1 of uncultured Porphyromonadaceae bacterium. Lineage (GTDB taxonomy): Bacteria > Bacteroidota > Bacteroidia > Bacteroidales > Muribaculaceae > Lepagella. Next base: position 2,712 of record CAMWXI010000037.1, read on the forward strand.
TTCTGACGTGTGAACTCTCCGAGCACTTTGCGTCCGTCGGAGGTGGTGCATACAAGCCCGGCACCGTTGGTGGCAAACCATTTTCTGCCCTGGCCGTCATCCATAATATCATAAACATTGATTTCATTCAGCAGATAGTCGGCTAAAGAGGTGCCGTCGTTGCGGGAAACCTTGATCTGATTGATGACCTTGTTGGTTCCGATGGTCAGAGGATTGAAGGTGAAAAGTCCGCGGGAAGAACCGACCCAGATAAGACCGGTCTGCGGGTCTTCGAAAAGTGTGGCAACATTTTCGATGGAGAAGTTGGTGCCATCCTGATTTACGGTAGATGTCAGGGCGATGAGTTTATCGTCGGCTGTTGTGTCGAAAGTCCCGTTGTGGTCCAACACATAGAGCGTCTGTGCTTCCCATACCCAGATTATAATCTTGTTGGCGTTTCTTTTATGTCTGAGCACCAGGAGTTGGTCGCCGTTGCTGCCTTTGAAAGGGAGTTGTTGGATATCAAACGGGCGGAAAGAAGCGGCGTCTTTGGAAGCGCGTCGTGCTTCCGGACTCCAGCGGTAGAGCTCTACTTTCTTATCGTCAACATTGTTGAAGATACTGAGCAGATTTCCGTCGTTATCGAATTGAGGGTTATGCAGACGGCAGAGGGCAGCCCAGCCTCTTAATGACGGGCGATGGGCCACAAATCCGGGAAGACTTGCATTAGGGTCTGAGGGATGGCTGATATAAAGCACATCTTTCGGGTCGTCAAGGTTATAGCGGGTGATACCGTTGTAGAAGCTCCCGCGATAGACATATTTCGAATCGTCCGGGTCAATGGCAAGGCCGAAAAGATTGTAAGACTGACTCTTATTGTCAGGGTCGCGCCATAAGGGTGAGATGTCTGACCAGAAGCCGTTTCTTAATACAGCCATTGTAGGGGGGATGCTGGCATAGAATTCAGATAAGAAGCGTCCGTCAAGCCCGCGTCCGGGCACGAGCATACCATATTTGGGATGGTATGTGATGTTAAAGCTCATGAAAGTTGAGGGAGAGTTAGGGGCTATATAGTCGCTTGTGCGGGTCCAGACCTTGTCGATATAGGTCTTTGAAAGCATCCCTTTGCGGGGTTCGGCTTTCCAGAAGGTCTTGAAGTCGTAGGAGTCAACCGCTTTGTTTTTATCTTCAGCTTCCATAGCGATGATCTGCCGGCTGCCGTCAAGGTTGACTTTCATCATTTCCTGTTCAAGGCGAATGAGGTAGCCATCCTCTTGATAAGTAACGGAGTTGACCATTCCACGGCCCAATGTTTCTGCATTTTCTCCCGGAACGTAGAGGATTGCGGGATGGATTTCCATCTTTTTTATGGAACTAATCTCACCGCTTTTGTTGCCCTGAATGGCAATGAAGTGGGAATCATCCATAGGCAACAGATATTTAAGACCACCTAAAGCTCCGATTCTTGAGTAGTCGGAAAGGTTGAAGCGGGGGTCTTTAGCCCAACCCATGAACACCATCTCATCGTTGGAATACATTATACGGTCACCCACGCGGATAATATTCCAGATGGGAGAGCCGTAGTTGCGTGATTCGGTTATCTCGTGTTTCTTGTCGTTGAGGAGAAGATAACCGAATTCAGTGCCGATGTAGACCCCGTCTTTTTCATTGTCAAAGGTGATGTTATAAATCTCCTTCTTGCCTGGGAGGTTGCTGTTCATGAGTCCGGCGATATTTTCAATTTTGCCGTTGTCATAGATGAAGTCAATGTTAAGGTTGTCGTAGACTACAATGAGATATTTCTTGTAAGGGTTATAAGCGATCTTCCTTACGAGGGGCTCGCTCAGCTTGTCATGGATGCTGAGTCCACGGAGCTCGCCACTCTTCTTGTCGTAGGAGAAGAGATTGCAGAGGGGTTCGCTGATGATAGCCACAGTCTTGTTATAAGGCTGTGGGAGAGCTGTGAAATAGACAGTCTCCGGAGTATCGATTATCTGGCTGACATTATTGTCAAAAGTTGGATAAACTTTCCATTGTCCGGTAATGGCTGCCTTGGAAGTCAGCGGCAACAGGGACAGGATAAACAGTAGGTAAAGAAATTTTAATGTCTTCATTATATAGTGAGAGGTATGCGGAGCATACTTTAGTGTTTAGTATTAGAAATAAAATTGATGAAATTCCGCATTGCGCGTCCGCGGTGGGAGATAGCATTCTTATCCTCCGGACTCATGGCGGCGAAGGGGATGCCGGTTTCTGCCGGCACGAAAATGGGATCGTAGCCGAAACCGCCTTCTCCATGTGGCTCAGTGGCGATGGAACCTTCTACCTGACCGCGAAAGAGATATTCCTTTCCGTCTGTCAACAGTGCGATGACTGTCTGGAATTTAGCTTTGCGGTTCTCTACTCCTTCCAGTTTGTGGAGCAGAAGACGGACATTGTCGGCTGGTGAGCAGTGGTCGCCGGCAAAGCGGGCGCTATACACTCCGGGGGCGCCGTCCAAAGACTCTACCATCAGTCCTGTGTCATCCGCAAAGCAGTCATAACCATATCGTTCCTTGACCCAACGTGCTTTTATCAGTGCATTCCCTTCAAGTGTGTCGGCTGTTTCCGGAATATCTTCCTGACAACCGATTTCTGCAAGCGAAAGGATGTTTAATCTTCCTGCGGCCAAGGCTCGCGCCTCTTCAAGCTTGTGTGGATTGTTGGTGGCGAATACTATGGTTGAGAGGTCAGTTTTCATCAATAATTTAACGTATCAACTACTTGCTTATTGTTATCAATCCACAAAAATAACAATTATTATCCAATATTCCTAATTCAATTCCATACAATCAGTTAGGGGATGTTTCAAAATTCTGTTATTGAAACATCCCCCTTTTATGGATAGAAATTAAGAGTGTCAGATTACCACATTGACGATTCTACCGGGGACCACAATCACTTTCTTAGGTGTTTTCCCTTCGAGCCATTTAGATGCGTCTGCCGCTGAGAGAGCTATCTTTTCCACTTCCTCTCTGGAGGCATCTGCCGGCGCTTCTATAGTGTAGCGTACTTTGCCGTTGAAACTTACAGGATATTTCTTAACTGCTTCTACAAGAGCTGATTCGTCCCATTCTGGCCATTCTGCATCGGCCACACTCCCTTCATGTCCGAGTCCGTGCCAGAATTCTTCTGCGATGTGTGGCGCGAACGGCGCAAGGATTCGGGTGAAGAGCTCGAATGCCTCGGTGGAGTCAGACTTGAGTGCCGTCAGCTCGTTGAGCGCAATCATGAAGGCAGCGATGGAGGTGTTGAATGAGAAGTTCTCGATGTCGGTCGATACCTTCTTGATGAGCTTATGAATGCTCTTCCTCTCTTCCGGGGTCATCGCCCGGCGATCTTCCGGATTAATTTTTGTATAAAAACCCCAAAGTTTCTTAAGGAAGCGGTTGACACCGTCAATGCCGTTGGTGTCCCACGGCTTTGACTGTTCCACAGGACCTAAGAACATTTCGTAGAGACGAAGAGTGTCGGCACCGTATTTCTCCACAATGTCGTCGGGGTTGACAACGTTAAACATGGATTTGGACATCTTTTCCACGGCACTTCCACATTCATATCGGCCGTTGTCAAGGATGAATTCGGCTGTGGCAAATTCAGGTCGCCATTTTCTGAATCCTTCAAGGTCAAGCTGATCGTTATGTACAAGATTGATATCCACACGGATGGGTGTGACATCATAATCTTTTTTCAGACCGTGGCTCACGAAGGTATTTGTGTCTTTGATACGATATACAAAGGAGCTTCTTCCCTGAATCATTCCCTGATTTACGAGTTTCCTGAAAGGTTCGGGTTCGGCAACGAGTCCGAGGTCAAAGAGGAATTTATTCCAGAAGCGTGAATAGATGAGATGTCCGGTGGCGTGTTCCGCACCTCCGACATATAGGTCTACATTCCTCCAGTATTCATCGGCTTCTTTTCCGACGATAGCTTCTGAATTATGCGGGTCCATATAGCGGAGATAGTAGGCTGATGAGCCGGCGAAACCGGGCATGGTGCAAAGTTCGATGGGGTATCCTTCAGGTGTGGTCCAGTCCTTGGCACGTCCCAGAGGCGGCTCACCTTCCGATGTGGGGAGGTAGCTGTCAATTTCGGGGAGGAGAAGCGGCAGCGCCGATTCATCCATAAGATAGGGGATTCCATCCTTATAATACACAGGGAAGGGTTCGCCCCAATATCTCTGACGGGAGAAGATGGCATCGCGCAGTCGATAGTTGGTCTTTACTTTGCCGAGCCCTTTCTCTTCAATAAATTTCTTTGTTTTGGCAATAGCTGCTTTCACGTCAAGACCGTTGAGATCCAGTTCGGGTCCACAGGAATTAATCATCTTCCCTTCCTTGGCGTCAAAGCTCTCTTCGCTGACGTCCGCACCCTCTATCAGTGGGATTACGGGAAGATTGAAATGACGCGCGAAAGCATAGTCACGGGAGTCGTGTGCCGGCACCGCCATGATGGCTCCCGTGCCGTAGCCTGCAAGCACATAGTCACTCACCCAGATAGGAATCTCTTTGCCGGTCAGCGGATTGATGGCATAGCTCCCGGTGAAGACTCCACTCACTTTTTTCTCTATCTGGCGTTCACGTTCTGTCTTATGCTTCACCTGTTCGAGATAGTCGGCGACGGCTTGTTTCTGTCCGGGAGTGGTGAGCTGTTCTACATACTCAGATTCCGGGGCGAGCACCATAAAGGTGACACCAAAGATGGTGTCGGCACGTGTAGTGAAGATTTCGAGTTCAATGTCGGAATCTTTAACACCGAAGCGCATCTCCGCGCCTTCGCTGCGCCCTATCCAATTCCGCTGCGTCTCTTTCAACGAGTCGCTCCAGGCGAGGGCGTTGAGGTCGTCGAGAAGGCGGGGAGCGTAGGCTGAGACACGCAGACACCACTGGTTCATGAGTTTCTGCTCCACGGGGTAGCCCCCGCGCACTGACAGACCTTCACTCACTTCGTCGTTTGCAAGAACGGTGCCGAGCTCCTGACACCAGTTGACCATTGTTTCACCCTGATAGGCAATGCGATAGTTCATAAGTGCCGCACGCTTCTCCTTTTCTGTCATGGCGTTCCACTCGTCGGCTGTGAAAGAGAGTTCGCGTGAGCATGCGGCGTGGATTCCTGACGTCCCTTCTTTGGCAAAATGCTCTTCAAGAAGGGAGATGGGGAGTGCTTTCCGCTGCAGAGTATCATAGTAATGATTAAACATCTGCATGAAGGTCCATTGGGTCCAGCGATAATAGTCAGGGTCGCAGGTGCGCACTTCGCGACTCCAATCGAAGGAGAAACCTATTTTGTCAAGCTGGGAGCGATAGCGCGCAATGTTCTCGCGCGTTGTCTTCTCCGGATGTTGACCGGTCTGGATTGCATATTGCTCGGCGGGAAGTCCGTATGCGTCATATCCCATGGGATGGAGCACATTGAATCCCTTCTGGCGTTTATAGCGTGAATAAATATCGCTGGCGATATATCCTAACGGATGGCCTACATGCAGCCCGGCTCCTGACGGATAGGGGAACATGTCGAGCACGTAAAATTTAGGACGTGAGGGATCAATCTCGCATTTGTAGGTCTGATTGTCGCGCCAGTATTCCTGCCAGCGCTTCTCTATTTCTTTATGATTATATTCCATGGTTTTTCTGTTTGAACCCCTTTCCCGAAATGTTGATTGATGGGTCAAGGGGTTGGAATGAATTTCTTTCAGTAAGATTCTGCCTCCGAGGGGAAAGAGGAGCTTTTGACGTCACCGACATATGACTGGACCGCTTCATGCATTATGGAGGCAAGGTCGGCATATCGTCGGAGGAAACGGGGAGAGAATCCCTGGTTTATACCGAGCATGTCATGCATCACGAGCACTTGTCCGTCAACACCGCCACCGGCACCGATGCCGATGATGGGGATAGTCACTTCTTTAGCCACTTGTTCTGCGAGGGCTGCAGGGATTTTCTCAAGCACAATTGCAAAACACCCGATTTCTTCCAGCATTTTGGCATCATCAATCAGCTTGAGAGCTTCTTCTTCCTCGCGCGCGCGTACGGAGTAGGTGCCGAATTTGTTGATACTCTGTGGTGTAAGGCCTAAATGCCCCATGACGGGTATCCCGGCGCAGAGGATACGCTCTATGGATTCCCGAATCTCAGACCCTCCTTCCATTTTTACCGCCTCTGCATGACTTTCCTTCATGATGCGGATGGCTGATGCAAGCGCTTCCTTGGAATTGCCCTGATAGGTTCCGAAGGGGAGGTCGACCACAACGAGTGCCCGGCGGGTGGCCTTCATCACTGATTTGGCGTGATATATCATCTGGTCAAGTGTGATGGGGAGTGTAGTCAGATTGCCGGCCATCACATTTGATGCAGAGTCACCTACCAGCAATACGTCTATTCCGGCTTCATCAAGGATGCGGGCACTTGAATAGTCGTAGGCCGTCAGCATTGCTATTTTCTCACCCCGGCTTTTCATCTCAATGAGCCGGCGGGTCGTTACTTTACGGGAATTATCCGTGGTATTGGTTGACATTTCCGTTTCGTATTATTCTAATTCGTAGCACAAAATTATAAAACTTTATATAATCCGCAATGTACATTACACAATACATTTACAAAGTACGGTGCTATATTTTTATGAAATCTCATCATTGGAATTCTCCTGCAGAGAGTCCCGCGGGTCTCTTATCTCTGACAATGCCCGCATAATAATGCTTACACGGAATAACTCCGAACTATACTATGCTGTAATTTTTACATATTTGTTTAAAGGGAATCGGAGGCTTGCCGGCACAGATTGACAATAGAGGAGATGGACTTCCCTTCCCGGTGGAGAGCGTCAGCATCTATGGGAGTCCCGAAGCTGATCTTGAATCGCTTATTGCGTGAACGAAAGATTTCCGAGGGGAGGAGAATCTGTTCGATGTTGAATTTCAAACCTGATTTCAGGCGCCGGCGAGCCGCTTTATAGAATCTCGGAGAGTTAAGAGCCTCAAACCTGACGGGAACAATACGACGATTGAATTCAAGGGCTTTGCTGACAAAGCTTTTCTGCCAACGGAGATCGGCGATTGTGCCATCGTCTCCCAGTCGCGACACCAACCCCGCAGGAAACATCACGAGCTGTTTCCCTTCGGAAAGTGCATTATTGAGCAAGGAGATTGAATTTCTCCCTTGAGAACCATATTTGTTGACCGGAAGGAAGAGTTCGCGCAGGGGCTCTACATTCATCAGCATATCATTGACCAGCACTTTCATGTTTTCATCGCCATAATGGTTGCCGAGTACAGCCACCAGGGCTATGCCGTCGAGGCCCCCTAACGGATGGTTTGATGCAAAGATAAAAGGTTCCGCTTGGGGCAAGCCGTTGAGACCGGCCACATCCACTGAGATGTTCAGATGTTGAAGAATTTCCTTTGAAAAGGCGCTCCCGCAGTTGGGATAGGCCGAACGGAGAAGTTCATTCAGTTCAGACTGATGAATAATCTTTTCAAGCATCCGGATCAGGAAGCCGGGGATTAGCTTCCCTTTCCATCCTCCGAGGCGGCTTCGCAGGATTTTGTCAAGATTGATTTGTATTAGCTCCATAGGGACAGAAAATCAGCTGTTGATTGAGCTTTCTTCATCCCAGAATTCATCTTCCCAGTCCTGATCGGACTCCAGACCGGAATACTCATCAAATTCGTATTCATCATCGTTGTCCTGGGAGAATATGAAGTCGTCTTCCGGCTCTCCCTGGTGGCGGATATTGAGTTTTCGATGGGTTATGGGACCGGCTATCTTATTCTCCTCTGAATTAATCTCCCGCCAGAGGAGGTCTTTAAGTTCCGTGAGTCCCTGACCGGTGACAGCTGATATGAACACAACGGGCACTCCTTCCGGGAGTTCTTTAGATATTGCTTCACGCAATTCATCATCAAGCATATCGGACTTGGAAATTGCGAGAATACGGCTTTTATCCATCAATTCGGGGTTGAAAGTTCTGAGCTCGTTGAGCAAGACTTCGTAATCTTTCCGGATATCATCGGAATCAGCCGGAATCATGAACAGCAGGACGGCATTGCGCTCGATATGGCGCAGAAACCGCAGTCCGAGTCCTTTCCCTTCGCTGGCACCTTCGATAATTCCCGGAATATCTGCCATCACGAAGGATTTGTCTCCGCGATAGTTGACGATTCCCAAAGAGGGTTCCATAGTGGTGAAAGGGTAGTCGGCAATCTTAGGCTTGGCTGCTGAGATGGAAGAGAGAAGTGTTGACTTCCCGGCATTGGGGAAACCGACCAGCCCGACGTCACCGAGGAGCTTCAGCTCGAGAACCACAGCTTTCTCGATAGCCGGTTGACCGGGCTGTGCATAGCGGGGAGCGCGATTGGTGGAAGTGGCGAAATGCCAGTTTCCCAATCCTCCTTTCCCTCCGCGAAGCAGGTGGACAGTCTCTCCGTCTTCAGTCACTTCACAGATAAATTCACCGGTTTCCGCATCAAAAACGGCGGTGCCTACAGGGACGTCAATAATTTTATCTTCACCCTGTTTGCCGGATGATCTCCCTTCTCCACCGCTCTGTCCGTCTGTAGCGAAGATGTGGCGGGTATAGCGTAGGGAGAGGAGTGTCCACATATTACGGTTTGCACGGAGGATGATATGCCCTCCGCGTCCCCCGTCGCCTCCGTCAGGACCTCCTTTGGGCACATATTTGGCACGATGGAAATGTCGGCTGCCTGCTCCTCCCTTACCGGAGCGGCATAATATTTTAACGTAGTCTATGAAATTGGAGTCTGCCATAATCTTTTAATTATCTGTTTTTAGCGGTTGACATCAGGCGGTCGGCGGCCGCATAATCGTCAGGATTCCCTATATCTATCCATGTTCCGTCAATCGGAAAACTCACGACCTTCTCTCCACGGGCAATGAGGGTCTCGATAAGTTCGGGTGCATCAAGATATTCTCCATGAGGAATACTGTCTGCCACTTCACGACGCATCATATAGATGCCGGCGTTGGCAAGATATGTGAAAGTGGGCTTTTCGCTCATCCCTTTTACGATTCCATCTTCCTGACGGACAATGGCGTAGGGCACAGACACATTATATGGGATACATCCCATAGTCAGAGCCGCTTCTGTTTCCTTATGATATAGAAACATTTTTTCAAAATCAATTGTTGTGAGGAGGTCTGAATTCATGACAATCAGATTCTCGTGGGTCAACCCATAAATAAGGCTCAGACTCCCCATAGTCCCTAAACGCGTGGGCTCGGCAATACATTCCACACGCGGGAGATGCGAATCGTTCCCGGTGGCGAAGAAATCTGCAATTTGCTCCTTGAGATAGTTGACGGTGACAAAAATATTGTCAATGCCGTAGCTGTATAGAAGGTCGATATTGTAGGCGATTATCGGTTTCCCGGCCACCGGAAGCAATGGTTTGGGAGTCCGGAGGGTCAGAGGGCGGAGCCGCTCCCCTTTTCCGCCTGCCATAAGCACTGCATCCAGCGGAAGTAGTGCTTTTCGTGTACGAAGGTCTTCAAGTCTTACCACTTTCCCTCTTTCCACCACCGGCAGGAGAGTGATCCCCTTGGCCACGGCTCTTTGAGCAATGTCAAACGGACTGTCATCTGTTGAAATGCGCAGGCAGTTGCGATTGCAGATATGTCCAACCGGTGTTGTCAAGGAGATATCGCCCACCAGAGCTCTACGAATATCTCCGTCGGTCAGACTTCCGCAAAGGGAGTCATCCGCATCCACAACAAAGAGGGTGAGATTCCCCCCGGAAAGGTCGTTGAGCTGTTCGAGAGCATCACGAATTTCACAATCCTTA
>CAMWXI010000038.1 GCA_947178175.1 uncultured Porphyromonadaceae bacterium
TTAATGTTGGAAAGTCAAAGGCGAAAATTTTTGACAAGTCAGATGGAAACACCAAGACCTTTAAGGATGTTGCCGGACTGGCAGCAGCCAAAGTGGAAATTGAAGAGATCGTTGAGTTCCTTAAAAATCCACAGAAATACACTGAATTAGGAGCAAAAATTCCGAAAGGAGCTCTCCTTGTCGGCCCTCCCGGAACAGGAAAAACCTTGCTTGCGAAAGCTGTGGCGGGCGAGGCTAATGTACCATTTTTATCTATGTCCGGTTCAGACTTTGTCGAGATGTTCGTAGGTGTGGGAGCAGCCCGTGTGAGAGATCTTTTCAAGCAAGCAAAAGATAAGGCCCCATGTATTGTCTTTATTGATGAGATCGATGCCGTAGGACGTGCCCGTGGTAAGAATCCCAACATGGGTTCTAATGATGAACGTGAAAATACGCTCAATCAGATGCTTACCGAAATGGACGGTTTCGGATCCAATAATGGTGTGATTGTTTTGGCAGCTACAAACCGTGCCGATATGCTTGATAAGGCTTTACTACGCCCCGGTCGTTTTGACCGACAGATTTATGTTGACCTGCCGGAACTTTCAGATAGAGTTGAAATTTTCAATGTTCATCTCAGAAATATTAAGGTAAACAGTAATCTTGACGTAGAGCAATTGGCACGTCAGACCCAAGGATTTTCAGGAGCTGATATTGCAAATGTTTGTAATGAAGCTGCACTGATAGCAGCACGAAATAATAAAGACGCTGTTGACTGGTCTGACTTTATGGGTGCAATAGATAGGATAGTTGGAGGTCTTGAAAAACGCTCAAGGGTTATCACGGATGATGAAAAATATTCAATCGCAACACATGAGGCAGGACATGCCACAATTTCATGGATGACTCAATATGGAAATCCGTTGGTAAAGGTCACCATCGTTCCTCGCGGACGTGCCTTAGGTGCAGCTTGGTATGCTCCGGAGGAAAGACAGATTATTCCTACTCAGGCTTTACTCGACACTATGTGTGGTCTCCTTGGAGGTCGTGCAGCCGAAGAAGTATTTACGGGCGAGATTGGCACCGGTGCAAGCAATGATCTTGAACGTTGCACCAAAATAGCACGTTCCCTTGTCCTTATGTATGGAATGAGCGATCGTCTTCCTAACATAAATTATACTGATTCTACAGGACAGGATTACGGCTTTAATAAACCATACTCTGAAGAGACAGCGAGAATAATAGACGAAGAGGTGAAACGCATTATCAACGAACAGTATGAGCGTGCAAAAGAGATCCTTCGTAAATATGCAGCCCAGCATAATAAAATCAGAGACCTTTTGATTAAGAATGAAGTTATATATCATGATGATGTCCAGGCTATTCTTGGTCCAAGGAAATGGAAATCAAGGACTGATGAAATAATCGAAATTAACAACAAGAAAGAAGATTTGTCCTCAACTAAGGAGTTACCGAATCTTAAGACTTCGGAAAACCCATATTCAAAGGATTATCCATCTTCTTCCGACACTAATGACAAACCGGAATTGCGAGATGATGATGATCCCGGCACTCCTCCCCCATTTGATAAAGAAGATTAAACGTTACGACCCCTTAATTTTTATGGGGTCGTTTTCCGGTTTAATCACACTTTATTCCTGTTGGAATTTAGAAAATATAAACAACAATTAAACATTATATCTATCAGTTATGAAAAAGGTTTTATCCCTAAGCCTGTTGGCTTTTGGTGGTTTTTCTTTACTTACATCCTGTAAGGGAAATGCTCAGCAGCAAGGAGAACAGGCTCCTCCCGAACTTGCAGTGATGGCGATATCAGAAGATGCAACAACTCTTGAAACCGGCTTCCCGGCTACCCTTCAGGGAGAGAATGATGTGGAGATTCGTCCTCAAATCTCTGGTTTTCTTATAAGAGTATGTGTGAAGGAAGGACAAAAAGTTTCTAAAGGTCAGGTACTTTTTGAAATTGATCAAGTTTCTTTAAAAGCGGCGGTTGATGCAGCTCAAGCTGCCGTGGCTGTAGCTCAGGCTAACGTAAATACAGCTACTACTAATGCCAATAACAATAAAATTCTTTTGGATAAAAATATTATTGGTGCTCCCGCTTATCAAACTTCTGTTGATCAGCTTAATGCCGCCAAAGCCCAGCTCAACCAGGCTCAGGCTAATCTTACTTCTGCAAGAAAGAACCTCTCTTATTCTATCGTGACTGCTCCCGTTGCCGGAGTTGTCGGCACTATCGCTAATAAGGAAGGATCTTTAGTCTCCCCTCAGACTCTTCTTACTATTCTTTCTGAAAATGGAGATATGCAGGCATCATTCTCTCTTAATGAGAAAGATGTATTAGCTCTTACTGATAATGGTCAGCGTTCTCTTAAAACAGCCTTGGAATCTCTTCCAAGTGTAACACTCCTTCTTGCCAACGGTGAAAGATACCCGGAGAAGGGTCGGATCGTTTCTGTTTCCGGAGTCTTAGACCCCTCTACCGGGTCTGCTTCCGTTAAGGCTATTTTCCCGAACCCCAATGGAATGTTGCAGAGTGGGTATACCGGTCAGGTCCTTATTCCTAACGTTCATAATAACGCAATGATGATTCCTCAAAGTGCGACCTTTGAGGTGCAAGACATGAAATTTGTTTACGTTGTCAACGATTCAAGTATTGTCCGTTCTACTCCGATTAAGATTGATTCTCAGAATGACGGGCAAAATTATATCGTTACCGAAGGACTGAAAATCGGTGACAAAATCGTTACTGAAGGAGTCGGTATTACTGTCAAGGACGGAATGACAATCAAGCCAAAGGTTGTTTCTCGCTAAAACGTAAAACTTGAATACGGAAGACTTTCTGTGAATAATCGTATATATCGAGAATTGATAAATCCAATTCTAATGATTATTTATTGGAGAGAGTGTTTCAAAATTTAAAAGATAAATAATGAATCTTTCAACATTTATAAAGCGTCCGGTCCTTTCAACCGTTATCTCAATATTTATTGTGATTTTTGGTATTCTCGGATTGATGGGACTCGCAATTGAGCAATACCCTGATATTGCACCACCGACCATCCGTGTAAGCACTACATACACCGGAGCGAATGCACAGGCCGTTCTTAATTCAGTAATAGCACCACTTGAAGAGCAGATTAACGGCGCAGAAAATATGGACTATATGGTCTCGTCTGCTTCCAATAACGGTTCTGCAGAAATTCAGGTTTATTTCAAACAGGGAACAGATCCGGATATGGCTGCAGTAGATGTTCAGAATCGTGTAGCCAAAGCCTCTTCTTTCCTTCCCTCCGAGGTTAACCAGGTTGGTGTTATCACTCAGAAACGTCAGACTTCAATGCTGATGGTGACTGCACTTTATGACAAGACAGACTCATATAGTACTCAGTTTATTGACAATTACATGTCAATAAACATTATACCACAGATTAAGCGTGTTCCCGGTGTAGGTGATGCTATGTCATTCGGTGCGGATTATTCTATGCGTATCTGGATTAAACCGGAGGTAATGGCTCAGTATGGTCTTATGCCGGCGGATATATCGGCTGCATTGGCTGAGCAAAATATTGAGGCGGCTCCGGGCCAATTTGGAGAACAAGGGAATCAAACCTTCCAATATGTAATGCGTTACAAAGGTCGTCTTCAGGATTCAAAGGAATTTGAAAACATTGTTATAAGAGCAAATTCCGATGGATCAATCCTTCGTCTTGGAGACGTTGCAAAGGTTGAACTTGGAAGACTTACTTACGGATTCGAAAACCGTAACAATGGCCACTTAGGATCAGCTGCAATCATTTTCCAGTCTGCAGGTTCAAACGCTACCGCAGTTATTGAAAGTGTGCAGAAGCTCCTTGACAATGAATCGAAGAATCTTCCTAAAGGTCTTGAACTTGAGACTACTATGAGTGTTAATGACTTCCTCTTCGCTTCAATACATGAGGTAATCAAAACACTTATAGAAGCATTCGTCCTCGTTTTCCTTGTAGTATTTATATTCCTTCAGGATTTCCGTTCAACACTTATTCCGATGATCGCCATTCCGGTGGCGCTTATCGGAACATTCTTCCTGCTTTACATTTTTGGATTCACGATTAACCTTCTTACCCTTTCTGCACTAGTGCTCGCAATTGCGATTGTGGTGGATGATGCGATTGTGGTGGTTGAGGCCGTCCATGCCAAGCTTGATGAAGGATATCAATCAGCCCGTAAAGCCTCGATTGATGCTATGAATGAAATTGCCGGTGCTCTTATTTCAATTACTTTGGTGATGATGTTGGTGTTCATTCCCGTGTCATTCCTTGGTGGAACTTCTGGTATTTTCTATCGCCAGTTTGGTCTGACGATGGCAATGGCAATCGGCCTATCCGCTATCAATGCGTTGACACTTTCCCCTGCTCTGTGTGCACTCTTCCTTAAACCTCATAAAGAGGATTCTACCCTTAAGGAGAGAATGAAGGTTGCTTATGGTGCAGCGGGCGAGTCTTTTAAAGAAACTTATAAGAAGCGTTTCAGTTTCCCTCCATTTATCACACTGATTTTCCTTATTGCAGCGGTTACATTCCTTGTATTAGGATGGTACTCCTTTGAGAATATTGCTCTTAGTTGCGTGGCTGTTGTTGTGGGTATTCTTGCTGTGATAGGAATATTCCAGAAGAAGTTTATTGATTCTTTCAATATAGTATTTGATAAATTACTTGACGGATATAGAAGACTCGTTCACTTCACATCGGGACATAAACTGTTGTCAATCGGAATAGTTGCTGTGTCTTTAGGTGTTTTGGTTTGGCTCATGTCTATCACCCCGACCGGTCTTGTCCCAAATGAGGATACCGGTACTATCATGGGTGCTGTAACACTTCCACCGGCAACTTCTCAGGAGCGCACACAGGCAACCATGAATAAAGTAGATAGTATTATCGGCACAATTCCGGCAATCAAGAGTCGCACTGAAATCACCGGTTATAGCTTTATTGGTGGTCAAGGTAATACCTATGGTTCATTTATTATCAAACTTAGAAACTGGGAAGAGCGTGATGAAAAAACTGAGAGTGCGGCAGCAATTGTAGGTCAGCTATTTGCAAAGTGTGCGTCTATCACTGACGCAAATATAATGTTCTTCCAGCCTCCTATGATTTCCGGTTACTCAGCCACTAATGGTTTTGAAATCAAACTGGAGGATAAAACCGGTGGTAGCCTTGAGAATTTCTATAAGGTATATCAGAGTTTTATTGCCAAACTGAATTCTTGTCCTGAGGTACAGATGGCATATTCTACATTTAACCCTAATTTTCCTCAATATCTTGTTGATATCGATGTGGCAAAAGTCAAGCAGGCCGGACTTACACAAAATGCAGTCTTATCAGCTCTTCAGGGTTATTATGGTGGTATGTATATATCAAACTTCAACAGTTATGGCAAGCTCTATCGTGTAATGATGCAGGCCCCCCCTGAATCACGTATCAGTCCTGAGACGCTTAAGCTTATAAAGGTAAGAAATGGCGCGGAGATGGCACCTATCGATAACTTTGTCAAGCTGACTCGCGTTTATGGCCCCGATATCATCAACCGCTTTAATATGTTTACCTCAATTTCAGTGACCGGAACTCCGGCTCAGGGTGTGTCATCCGGTCAGGCCATTCAGGCTATTGAAAGAGTGGCGGATGAAACACTTCCTACCGGTTATTCTTTTGAATATTCAGGTATGACACGTGAGGAAGCAAGTGGTAACAGCGGATCTACAGGTTATATCTTCATACTTGTGCTTCTTTTCGTGTATTTGATTCTGAGTGCTCAGTACGAGAGTTATATCTTGCCCTGGGCTGTTATCCTGTCTGTGCCTTTCGGACTCATGGGTACTTTCATATTCGCTCAGATGAGAGATATTGCAAACAATATATATTTGCAGATTGCCTTAATTATGCTTATCGGTCTTCTCGCAAAAAATGCAATTCTAATTGTGGAATTTGCTCTTGACAGGCGTAAAACAGGTATTTCTATAATGAGTTCAGCAATTCAAGGAGCGTCCGCACGTCTTCGTCCGATTCTTATGACCTCTTTGGCTATGATTATCGGTCTGTTGCCGCTTATGTTTGCTCATGGTGCAGGTGCAAACGGTAATCAGGCTCTTGGAACCGGAGCAGTCGGCGGTATGCTTATCGGTATGATTCTTCAGGTGCTTTTCGTGCCTGCTTTGTTCTGTATCTTCCAGTCAGTTCAGGAAAAGATTTCACCCCTGAAATGGAATGATAAGGAGAATAATGAAGTTAATTCCGAAATTGAACAATATTCTATTAAGAAGGATTAAATCATGTCAGCTAATAAACTAAAGACTTTCTTCATCTTGACCATCTTGCTGTTGACATTTGGAAGCTGTAATATTTACAAGAAATATCAGCTCCCTTCCGATGAAAGTAAGATTGTGAATGATTATAAAGCATCTGTTGAAGCAGAAGTTGATTCAACATCTCTCCCCTATTTAGGTTGGGAACAGATTTTCAAAGATCCTCAACTCGCCAGTCTCATAAGGGTAGCGTTAGATGCAAACACTAATATCGAAAACGCCCGTTTAAATGTAGAAATAGCAAAAGCTCAACTTAAAGGTGCCAAGCTTAGTTATTTCCCGTCACTTGCTCTTCAACCTAATGGTGGAACAGCAAGTTACGGTGGAAGTGCAATGAACTGGAGTTACTCTATTCCGGTTGCCCTTAATTGGGAGATTGATGCGTTTGGAAAAATACTTAATCGGAAAAGAGGTGCTCAGGCAAGTGTGGAGCAAGCCGATTCATATCAAAAGGCGGTCCGCTCCCAGATTGTATGCGGAGTTGCAAGTACATACTATGCGCTTGTCTTACTTCATCAACAACTTGGACTGACTAAAAGAACTGCTGAGATATGGAAAGATCAGGTTGAATCCATGAAATTAATGAAACAGGCCGGTATGGTGAATGAAGCAGCGGTTGTTCAATCGGAAGCTCAGTATTATGCTATACTTTCATCAATTCCCGATATTGAAGCTCAGATCAGGACTACCAACAATTCTCTTTCCCTCCTGCTTAACACTCAAGCCGACACAGAATGGAGTGTCACTTCGGATTTGAATTTTGATATTCCGAACGAGTTGGTCGCCGGTATTCCGTTTTATTACCTTGCGGCCCGTCCGGATGTAGCTGCGGCTGAGAGAGCCCTTGCTGTTGCCTATTATGCTACGAACTCAGCAAGAGCTGCTTTCTATCCTTCTATAAGTATTTCAGCTCAGGGAGGCTTTACAAATCTACTCGGTTCTATGATTATGAATCCGGGAGAATGGTTTGTGCAGCTGGCAGGTGCCCTGACAGCTCCCTTATTTTCAAGAGGTCAAAACATCGCCGCCTTAGAAGCAGCTAAAGCACAACAACAGATTGCGCTGAACAATTTCCAGTATACTGTCCTGAATGCCGGTAGAGAACTCTCAGATGCTCTGTTGAAGTATAATGCAAATGACGAGAAGAGAAAATATGTAGAAAAGCAGGTGGAGAATCTTGAGAAATCAGTTGAAATTACTTCAGAACTACTGACTCTTAACCAAACAACAACATATCTTGAGGTTCTAACAGCACGTTCTCAGCTCCTTTCAGCCCAGCTTTCCGCTTTAGCTTGTTGGCATAATAAAGCAAACTCACTGATTTCCATTTATCAGGCTGTTGGTGGTGGACGTTAACTTTAACTCTAAACTAATTATTATGAATTCTATCAGTTCACTTGCTTTTATACATCCGGATGCTAAAATCGGTGATAATGTCACAATTGATGCGTTTGCATTTATAGATAAGGATGTAGAAATTAAGGATGGTTGTCATATTTTCCCTCATGCTACTTTAAGAGCCGGTACTCGTCTCGAAGAGAATGTCAGTATCTTCGAAGGTGCGATTATCGCAGCCATTCCGCAGGATTTCCGATGGAAGGGAGATGAATCCTTCGTAAAAATCGGAAGAAATACCATTATAAGGGAAAATGTAATTATAAACAGGTCAATTCATGCGGGTGGAGCAACAGTCGTTGGTAATGACTCCTTCATACTTGCACAGACCCACATAGGGCATGATTCAGCCATTGGTGATCATTGTGTGTTGGGAAATGCCGTGAGAGTAGCGGGAAATTGCAGGGTCGGTGATTTTACCATTCTGTCATCCAATTCTCTCATACATGAGAATTGCCATGTAGGTCGCTGGGTGCTTGTCAAAGGTGGATGCCGCGTAAATAATAATGTGCCTCCCTTCACAATTATGGCTCATAATCCAATCACCTATTGTGGTATTAATGCCTTTATACTTAGAAAAGGTGAATTCACCGAGGAACAGATTGATGATATTGCCCGTTGTTACCGACATCTTTACCAGAGCAACACTTCAGTGTTTAATGCTTTAAAGAGGATGAAATCTGATGTTAGAGAATGTGTGGAGCGCGATGAAATCATTGACTTTATAGAAGCCCATGACCAGAAAATTGCATCTGCAAAATCAGAAACGGATTTTTTTGATTAATCAAAATAAATAAGTTAATGTGGTTGAACGAACCATTTTGACATATATATGAATATCTATCATATACGATTGAAAAAGGGATTACAAATTTTGTATCCCTTTTTTTTTAATTAAGTCTTCTGAACATATATACACATATTAAATCTTACGAGAATAATAAGTTTAGTGGACTTCAATATTTGCAAATTCGGTTTTTTCACTATCTTTGTTAAAATTTTTGAAATATGCAGATAAGTTCTTTGATTAAACGTTCCATATCAGGAGGATTATATGTTGCAATAATTATATTGGCAATTTTAGGAGGCGCAGTCTATGTTGATGCTCTTGCATTAGTTTTTGCGTTTTTAGCTATAACGGAATTTTTTAAAATTTCACATGGTAATATTATAGATATCCGTTCTATTCCGGGATTGATTCTGGATATAGTATTGGGTTTGATAATAGTTATCTCGCCCCTGTTCTCTTCTTCTTTGATTCTTCCTGTCTCGTTATTCCTTGCTCTTTTCCTCTTCAGAAATATAGTTGAAATTTATTCAAAAAATAGTGAACATGTAAAAAATATAGCTCTTTCTTTCTTTTCACAGATTTATATTGGAGTTCCATTTCTGGCAATGCTGTTAATTGTTGAAATGAGCGGCTCTACCCTTCTTCTTCTCCCGATATTTATAATGATTTGGCTTAATGATACGGGTGCTTTTATAGTAGGCTCGTTGATAGGAAGAAATTCATTGTTTAAGAGAATCTCTCCAAATAAAAGTTGGGAAGGTTTCTGGGGAGGTATGCTTTTCGCTGTTATCGTTGGTGTATTGTTCTTCTGTTTCTGGAGTCAACCGGAATTTAAGATAGATACTTTGTCAGGGTGGATAATCTTAAGTGTTATAGTATCGGTTTTTTCTACCTGGGGAGATCTTTTCGAATCTCTTATCAAGAGAAGTTTGAATATCAAAGATTCAGGGAACCTGATACCCGGACATGGAGGAATTCTTGACAGAATTGATTCCTTGCTTTTTGTAATGCCGGCAGTTGTGTTGTTCCTTTATTTTATTCTCAACCAATAACCGGCGGTTATTCCGATAGTCATGCCATTTGAGGCTCTGAAGGGGTCTCTCCTTCCTGATTTGTATATATTCCCGATTCCATAATAAAAACGAGCCTCAAGTGTTACTGAATGTTTCGTGGCAATGTTAAATTCTCCCCCTAACCCTGCGCATATGCCGAAATCAATCTTATTCTGTATTGGTGTAGTGAGTTCAGAGTACTCGCGTTTGAGTGCCGGATGATTTTTAATTGAGGCTACGTTATTATAGTCAAAATTACTATTTGTGGATTCTGAGAGTGCAAATGAAATTTCCGGTCCTACATTAAAAAAGAATTTCCCTCTATTTCCGAAATACACATGTGCGAGAACCGGGATTTCTAAATAGTTTATTGTGCGCCTGTACTGATAGTCTGTATTCTCATAATTTTCTTCCCATCCTCTTTGCACGAAATTTGCCTCTGCTATTAGACCGAAATGACTCTCTTCAACATATCTTACTCCCACACCGGCTACTCCTCCAATCGGGAGTTTTTGCCTGACTGAAGGATTGAAAAAAACTCTTGACAACTCAACACCACCTTTCACTCCAAGCGAAACTCTTGAATTATAATGTGTCTGTGCGGAAAGGTTATAATTTCCAAGTAGTATTCCAACCGACAATGTAGCGATGATTGGGATATGTCGCAGTATACTCATTTTATTTAAGAGTTATTTTTTTGATGTCACCGAAATTATTATATTTAAGGATGTAGATTATTGGATTATAAAAACCTTCGCCGCTGTTTTGGCGTAATTCAATATCATTTTGCAGGAACTTATTTTTGAATGATGAGTTAAGGTTGGCAAGATTCCCCCCTGAGGTAAACATACCTTTGAGGAAATAAATCGCAGTGTCATAACCGGAAGCTCCGCAAACAGGATAAGATTTCATCGGTGTGTGTCCGAATAAATAATTATATTCATTAATAAATTCACGATTTTCAAATTCATTGGAATCGAAATAGAATCGTGTCGGAATCATTACGTTACCTTCCTCAAAATTACTATTTAAATCACCCATGAGTGTTATCCAACTCGGACGCCCTAAAGTGAGAATTTCAATAAAGGGTGCCTTAATCTTCAGACTCTCAACTTCGTCAAGTAGATTCTTAACATCTTGCTTTTTAGTCGGAGTTCCGTAGATAATAAGTTTTCTAATATCCGATGTGTCATAATCCTTCAATTCGGAAATAGAAATAGTCTCTGTATCCTCAGGATTTAAATACTTAAATATATTCTCAAGGAGACTGTCATTTGCTTCTGTCTCCCCTGCTATTATGAATTTACTGTCTGTCCCTAACGCTTCATTCAGATATTCAGCTATTGATTTGTTGAAATATTCGGAAGGAGTAAGAAGTTGTATTTCCATTTGATTTGTCTTATATCCTTCATTCTTTGTATCGAAGACATTGACAAGGTAACAAATGTTGGATAACGAGTATTTCTGTAGATATTCAGGGAAATTTTTATCGGCGGTTGAAAATATAATATCCGGTTCAAACGAGTTGAGGAGAGCTATGATTTCATCTTCTGAGTCTTTACCGTTTATTACTTTTAAGGAAATCTTAATATCAGATTTCTTTAATTCGTTGACAGCTGTGAGAAAGCCACGTAAAAATTCCATATCCTTGTTAGTTTCCGGTTCGGCCAATACAATTACAGCTTTCACATGCTCCTGTTGTTTCTGTTGTTGCACTTCCTGAACCACCTCTTCGTAAATCTCCATTCTCCCTTCCGGAGATTTTTCGCGCGGGTCTGTTTCAGGGATCATCTTCTCAACCTTACGATCACTTGTGATGGGAATGACTATTTCCAATCCTTTTTCAAGAGTGCCAACATTCTTGTTGACATTTTTTAAAGTAGAAATATCAACGTCATACTTTTGGGAAATCTTTTCCCAGGTGTCGTTCTTCTCTACTTTATATGTGTCAATTCCTAATAATATTTTTTCTACCACTGTCTCTTTAATCATTTTATTGAGACGTGTGTTAGGTGAGATTTTAACTTCAGAGCCGGCCTTGAAATTCAGTTCTGATACACCCGGGTTATCTCTCATTATATCTTCAACTCTTGTATTATATCTTTGAGCAAGAGAATATAATGTTTCACCTTCTTTAATTTTGTGGATAACCTTGTCTGAGTTTATAGAAGGTTCATATCCCATGTTTATGACGAGTGTATCTCCTGATTTAATCTCATATTCCGACCCCGGATTATTCTTATAGATTATTTCCGGACTGACACCATATTTTTTCGCTATCCCATATACTGTCTCTCCTTTAGTAATCTTATGATGTATAGTCGTGGATGAATCAGAAACTCTTTCATTTTCATCTACTGGATAATAAATAATGTCTCCTTTTGTGAATGGTGATTTGAGATGGGGATTTAATTCTTTGATTTTTTTCTGGTCCCAACCATTGCTGATTGCCACTCCGTAAAGAGAATCACCTTTCTTAGCTTCGTACATATAATAGTGTTTCCCAAGAATTTCAACCTTGGGGAGCAGTGGCTCAGCTGAAATATAACCAAGTGATATTATTGATATTAAACAGGACAGGAAATATTTATTCATTATCATATTCATTTTTGAAAATCAGAATGAAACAATTCATTTCTAATCTACAAAATTAACTATTCTGTTAGTATTATACAACCCTGAAT
>CAMWXI010000039.1 GCA_947178175.1 uncultured Porphyromonadaceae bacterium
CATTAATGAGGGTATAATATTTCAGCGTAAAAAATTTTTAGTTGATAATATATCATTATTTGTTATCATAACGTAACTATTCTCAGATATTTAGTTCTTTACGAATAATCATCTTATTTCAAAAATCAATCTCATTAAATAGTACTATGTCTTGCATAGTACTATTTTTTATTATATCTTTGCATTGTTAATAAATTTGATATGCATTTAAATGCTTATACTAAGTTGTAATATTGAAGACGTCTAAACTTATTTTACGTTACGATTAATGACTATTACTTTTCAGTTTTTAACTCTATACCGAGGATTAATTATTCGAAATTAGGTTTAGATGGCTTCATTATTATTAACAGAAATATTTTGATTTATTTGAAATAGATAATGGTAACAAATTCTGAAAACATTAAATCTCAGATGAGAAAAGGGATGCTTGAATATTGTGTCCTGTTAAAACTCTCACACGGTAAATTTTATCCCTCAGATATTATCAAATCACTTGACGAAGTCGGCCTTATAGTAGTTGAAGCCACAATCTATACCCTCCTTTCGAGATTGAGACGGGAAGGTAAACTGGAATATGAATGGCAAGAATCGCCTAAAGGACCACCTCGAAAATACTTCTATATCACGGACTATGGTAGAGATGCATTGGTTGGAATGACTGAGGCCTGGGATGAAATTTCAAATGCAATTAACCAAATTAGAAACAATTAATTAAAAGATTATGAAAAAAATTGTCAATATCAATATCGGTGGACTGTCTTTCATTATTAATGAAGATGCGTATCTGTTGCTAAATGATTATCTTGAAACGCTTGATTCAGTATTTAAAGGAAATCAGGAATCAGCATTTATTGAAGAAGACATCGAAGCGCGAATCAGTGAACTTCTGACCGAACAATATCCGGAAAATAATCACATTTTGACGGAAGAAGATATTCGTGCCGTCATATCCAGAATCGGAGAACCTGATACATTTATTGAAAACGACAGCACCCTGAATTTGTCTGACGGAACAGAAGAAACTGTCAGTTTTTCAGAACATACAGGAAGCAACACCCCTCCCCCTTTCGTTAAAGAGGAAATTACACTCAACAAACGTCTTTTCAGAGATCCTAAAGAAAAGATTTTAGGGGGAGTCTGCTCCGGTATAGCCCACTATTTAGGGGTTGATCCGGTTTGGATAAGAATTATTGCCGTACTACTTGGTTTTTGCTCATTTTCTACTCTTTTCATACTTTATATAATATTGTGGGTCATTATCCCTCCTGCATCCACTCCCTTTGAAAGAATGCAGATGTATGGTAAAACAACCACGGTAAAGGATATTGGAATCGCTGTAACCGAATTTTTCAATAATATAGGAAATTCAACAAGGGAAACGGTAGTACCTAACAATCAAAAGAGAACCTGGCTAAATAAATTCCTCTCTTTTCTCGGAGCAGTCGGGAAGATATTATTGTTGATAATTGCAGTGGCTGCTGTTCCAATTGCCATTTCTTTAGCGGTATTATTGGCGATAGATATCATTGCTTTGATATTATACCCGTTTAACCCTGTATTCCTTGATTATTTAACCAATTATTTTGGGTATAATGATCTTCCGGGTGTAACGATTTTTTATCAATGCTTAATTTTTGGACTTGTTTTAACAGTAGGGATTCCCACTCTTGCAGTGATAAAATGTGCATTATCTCTTAACTCATCCAAGCCGATATTCTCAAGACGCTCCGGAATCACATTAATTATTACATGGTCAGTAGGTATAGTAATGCTGTTAGGGTTATGGGGTTTCTCTTATGCGCATCCTGAGTACAATAATCGCAGGGAACCGATCACAACAGAGATTAATATAAGGTGAAATAGAAATGAAATATCGTGAAATCAGCTTATATATCTTTGAGGATTCATCATAAATGAGTATTTTTGCAACAATAAAATATCGCGAAATTATGGGATTCTTTAAAAAATTATTTGGACAAAAAAATAAAGAACAGGAACAAGAGGAACAACGGAGGCTTGATTCCGGATTAGAAAAAACAAAGGAGGGTTTGTGGTCAAAAATTACTCACGCAGTAGCCGGGAAAAGCACCATTGACGAAGATGTTCTTGACAATCTTGAAGAAGCCTTTATTACAAGCGATGTTGGAGTAGACACCACTCTTAAAATCATTGACAGAATCAAAGAAAGGGTTGCTCGAGATAAATATGTCGGATTAAAAGAGCTGAATATTCTTCTCTGTGAGGAAATATCTGACCTTCTCGTGAAATCAGAGAACAATGATTTCGACATTGATGAAGAAAAGAAACCATACGTAATAATGGTAGTAGGAGTGAATGGTGTTGGAAAGACAACAACTATTGGTAAGTTAGCCTATCAATTCTCACAGGCAGGTAAAAAGGTTGTTTTAGGAGCAGCAGACACCTTCCGTGCGGCAGCAATTTCCCAATTGGAAATATGGGCTGAGAGAATAGGTATTCCCATCATTAAGCAATCAATGGGGAGCGACCCGGCAGCTGTTGCCTATGACACAGTAGCCTCTGCAAAAGCATCCGGTGCAGATGTAGTCATAATAGACACGGCAGGACGCTTGCATAATAAGGTAGGTCTTATGAACGAGCTCACTAAGATTAAACGTGTCATGCAAAAGATAGTTCCCGATGCTCCACAGGAAGTACTTTTGGTTTTAGATGGATCAACAGGTCAGAACGCTTACGAACAAGCTCGCCAATTCATAGCAGCTACTGAAGTAAATGCTTTGGCTGTCACAAAATTGGACGGCACTGCGCGAGGTGGTGTTGTTATAGGGATAAGTGATATGTTTAAAGTACCTGTAAAATATATTGGAATTGGTGAAGGTGTAGAAGATCTGCAGCTTTTTGATGCGGAAGCTTTTGTTAAATCACTCTTCGGAGATGCAGCAAAATGACAAAACAAAATAAGTACACCCCCGGAAGAATAGACATTATATCAATGGGTTGCTCCAAGAATCTTGTTGATTCGGAGCGACTCATTAAGCGTCTTAAAACACGGGGTTATTTTACTACTCATGATTCTGATTATCCTGAGGGAGAATATGTAGTTGTTAACACTTGCGGATTCATTGCAGATGCAAAGGAAGAATCAATTAATCTGATTTTGGAACTCGCAAAGAGAAAATCTGAAGGACAAATCGGCAATCTCATTGTCATGGGTTGTCTTTCTGAAAGATACCTTAAAGATCTACCGAGTGAAATTCCCGAAGTAGACAAATGGTACGGGAAATTTGACTGGAATAATTTTATAGATAGTTTACCTGACAAATCAATCCAACCGGCTCCTGAAGAATGGGAAAGGTCTCTTACAACACCCTCTTGGAGTGCATATCTAAAGATTTCAGAAGGATGCAACAGGTACTGCGCCTTCTGTGCAATACCCATTATTACAGGCAAACATAAATCCCGACCTATTGATGAGATTCTTGAAGAGGTAAAAACTCTTGTAAAAGATGGCGTTAAAGAATTTAATGTAATAGCACAAGATCTCTCTTCCTATGGTACTGATATTCAAGGAAGACATCTCTTGGCGGAGCTTATAGATAATATGGCTGAAATTCCGGGGGTTGAATGGATTAGGCTTCACTATGCGTATCCTGCAGATTTCCCGATTGACATACTTGACGTCATGAATAAGCACGATAATGTTTGCAAATATATTGACATTGCTTTGCAACATATCGCTAATCCGGTGCTCAAAAACATGCGTCGTCATATAAACAAAGATGAAACCTTAAGACTTCTTAAGACAATAAGAGAAAAAGTTCCCAGGATTAAAATTCGCACAACTCTGATGGTTGGATTCCCCGGAGAAGGAGAAGAAGAATATGAAGAACTTCTGGAGTTTGTAAGGACACAGAAATTTGACAGGATGGGAGCCTTTGCATATTGCGAGGAAGAAGACACATTTGCAGCAAAAAATCTTGTTGATAACATACCCCATGATATAAAACAAAGACGGCTTGAAAAGTTAATGGAACTTCAGACTGAAATCTCAACGGAACTTAATGAAGAGCGTATTGGAGAAAAAGTCAAGGTCCTTATTGAAAAGCATGAAGGCGACAACGCCATCGGAAGGAGTCAATGGGATAGTCCTGAGGTTGACCCTGAAGTTATTGTACTGAATTGCCACGCTAAACCGGGAACTTTTATTGAAGCGGAGGTTGTTGAAGCACTTCCATTTGAGTTAATTGCTAAAACATTTAATTGAATTGATACAATCTTTTTTTCTTTTTAGAGAACCGCACACCAAAATTTTAAAGGGTGGTTGCTCAAATCACGTCACTCCCGGTTTCAGCCCGGGAGGATTTTATATCTACCCGTTCATTGCAGAGGATACTTGCAGGGATTACACAATATTATCAGAGTGCCGGGAGGGTGACGATCTGATTTCTCTTCTTCCGGAGGACACAGATAATTTGCAAATCCTTTCAAATCATACACAACCGGATTCTACTAAACGCATCGAACACAATAACGCCGTCTCTACTATTATAGAATCATTAGGGGATTTAAAAATGAATAAAGATATTACCGGTAAGGTAGTAAGCGCACGTATTCTTAAAATCAAAAGCGATATTAATCCTCGAAACGTATTCCTAAGATTACTTTCAACATTTGAGGATGCTTATATTTTCTGTTTTTATACTCCACAGACCGGTATGTGGCTTGGTGCCACACCGGAACTTCTTTTAAAATCAGATAAAGGGATTTATTTAACCATGGCTCTTGCCGGAACAAGAAATGTTGGAGTTTCTGATAAATGGGACAATAAGAATATCGAGGAACAGAGATTGGTGAAAGAATATATTGCAAAATGTTTAGATAAAACCGGTTATAATATTATAATCGGAGAACAATATACAAAAAGGGCCGGCAAGATTGAGCATATATGTAATGATATATATGCATATCCACAACAAAAAAGAAAATTAGAACCTAAAGAAATTGAGACATTATTAAAAGAACTCTCTCCTACCCCCGCACTGGGAGGATTTCCCAAAGAATTCGCATTGAACATGATTAAACGTACTGAGAACTTTAATCGGGCATATTATGGTGGATTTATGGGATATGTAAAAGACACTGAAACATTTTCACTATATGTTAATCTTCGCAGCGGAAATGTCAGTCAGAAAGAGTTGATACTGTTTGCCGGAGGAGGAATTACGTTAGATTCAGTCCCTGAGAAGGAATGGGATGAAACTGAACGAAAATTATCCACTTTAGGGGAAATTCTTTCTGTTATTCAAAAATAATAATTATATTTGCACATTATTATATGGAAAAATGTAAGCAAAATTTGCAACAAAACCGATAATTCTATTAAACATGAATAAAATTTTAATAAACACACTGAGTACAGTTATCATTTTGATACTTGCATGCTCCATTGGAATTCCCATTGTGCTTTTCGGTTTTAACTTTATTGAGAAGAATAAGAATTTCACCGAAATAGCATATCTCAATTCCACACCCGTTGAGGTGATTCTATCTCCGAAGAATAATAAAATATTTGAAACAAATACACATTTTATCACTTCAGACGGTCAGAAATATCCAATGATGACTAAAGCAGCCATAATAATGGTTCCGGAGTCTCATTACAATAACCACACTTTAGATTGGGTCATAATTACCTCAATGTTCATCTCCATGATTGCATTGATAATTTTGATTTACTATTTTGTGCGCTTAATTATCTCTATAAATAAAGGAAGAATTTTTGTTAGGGAGAATGTCAAAATTCTCAACGCCATATCTATATGTCTGTTAATAATGGCATTTCTCTCTATATGCAGCGGTATTGCCGACTATATGGCTATCGGTTCATTGAATCTGAGTTCCTCTGAAATATCATTAGGCTCCTCATGGGAATTTCCGTGGTCAAATCTCTTGATTGGATTTACAACCCTGCTGATTGCACAAATTTGGAAAAGAGGTATTTATTTGAGAGAAGATAGCGAATTGACTATATAATTTTTTTTAGCATATTGTTAAGACGATGCCAATTATAGTGAACCTTGACGTGATGATGGCTAAACGTAAAATTTCCTTAGGAGATTTAGCGGAAAAAATGCATATCACTCCATCAAATCTTTCAATTCTTAAAACAGGAAAAGCGAAAGCTATAAGATTTTCTACTCTGGAAAATATATGTTCAATTCTGGATTGCCAGCCGGCTGATATTCTTGAATACAGAAAATCGGAAGAACCGGAATAGATTACAAAGAAATATTAAATCACCTAAAATCATAATAAATGAAAATGCTTAAACCGTTCTTATTAGCATCAGCCGCTGTTATAGTAATGACGGCATCTGCTGAACACTTAAAAAGTTTGAACGCTGCAGGGATTGATAATGGCATCCCTGCAAAAGAGGATTTCTATCGCCACGTCAATCAGAAATGGATGGATGCAAATCCCCTCAGCCCGGAGTATGCACGTTACGGTCAGTTTAATACCCTTCAGGACAGCAGCACAAACAGAGTCCGCAGGATTGTTACAAATCTTGCCAAAACAAACCCTGCTCCGGGCACTGTTGCCTACAAAGTTGCTTCAATCTACGAATCCGCCATGGATTCTGTAAAACGAAACTCCCTTGGTGCCACTCCTATCAAGAATGAGATAGCAAAGATTGAGAACACCAAGCCGGAAGATATGACAGACTTGCTTCTTTGGATGCATACGAAGATTGCATCTCCTTTCTTCAGTGCAGCTCCCCAGGAAGATATTCATAATAGCGCAGAATATGCAATGTATGTCGGTAGCACCGGTCTTGGATTAGGCGACCGTGATTATTATCTCAAAAATGATAAGGACAATAAAAAAGTCCGCGATGCGTATATAAAACTTATCAATAAGGATATGCAACTCGCAGGTTTTTCTAAAAAGGACGCAAGCCGAATTGCAAAAAACGTATTGAAAGTTGAAACCTTACTTGCTGACTCCACCTGGACCCGCGAAGAAAGCCGCAACATGCAGGCAATGGATAATCCCCGTTCTTTCGCTCAGCTCAAAGAGATGTATTCCAATATCCCTTGGGACAGATTTTTCATCGAAACAATGAAGATTGACAACCCCGAGATGGTCTACGTGACAGAGCTTAAAACAGTAAAACAGGCTGATAATCTTCTTTCTTCTCTCTCTGACCGCGAAAAGAAAGACTATTATCTATGGCAGCTTGTTCAGAATGCTGCACCCTATCTTTCTGACAACTTCACAGATGCTCACTTTGAATTCAATAAAGTGAAAAGCGGTGTGATGCAGCAGTTCCCCCGTTGGAAGCGAGCTCTCTCAACAACAGAAAATCTTATGGGTGAGGCTATAGGTGAACTCTATGTTGAAGAATATTTCCCGGAAAGCTCTAAAAAATACATGGAGCAACTCGTGGAAAACCTGAGAAATGCTCTTTGCAAGCATATCATGCACCTTCCCTGGATGAGTGATGACACTAAAGTGCAGGCTATGAAAAAGCTTAACACAATTACTGTCAAGATTGGTTACCCCGACAAATGGAAAGACTATTCTGCCTTAAATGTTGACCCTACACTCTCTTTCTATGAAAATGTTCATAACGCTCAACTCTGGGCCAACGACCAATATCTTGCAAAATGGGGAAAACCTGTTGACCGTTCTGAATGGCACATGACTCCTCAAACTATTAATGCTTACTATAATCCTCTAAATAATGAAATAGTTTTCCCGGCAGGTATACTCCAGGCTCCATTCTTTGATCCTGAAGCGAGTGATGCAGAAAACTACGGAGGTATCGGTGTTGTAATCGGTCATGAGCTTACTCATGGATTTGACGACCAGGGCTGTCAGTTCGATGCCAACGGTAATCTTGAAAACTGGTGGACACAAGAAGATGCCGAGGAGTTTGCCAAACTTACAAAAGGCCTCGTAGACCAGTATAGCGCAGTTGAAGTCCTCCCGGGACTAAATGCAAACGGTGAGTATACTCTCGGTGAAAATATCGCAGACCAGGGTGGATTGAGAATTGCAATGACTGCTTTCCTTGACTCTCAGAAAAAGAAAGGGGTGGATATTAAGAGTGATGCAGCCAAGATTGATGGATTCGATCCGATGCAGGTTTTTTATATGAACTTCGCTAACCTCTGGGCTCAGAATGTTCGTCCTGAAGAAGTACGTGTGCTCACAATCAGCGACGTTCATTCTCTTGGCAAAAATCGCGTTAATGTTGCAATCCGCAACATAGCTCCCTTCTTCGAGAGCTTTGGAATTGTTGAGGGTGACCCGATGTTCCGTCCTGAAAACGAACGGGTAATTATATGGTAAATAATGAGGAGTAATTTCTCCCTCTCTTGACTATTACTTGAGGAGAGTGTTTCTTATTTCAAATTACGAAACACTCTCCTCTTTTAATTAACACCCAATATTTTTAATAACGATTTTGAGGAAAATAGAATTTGGACAGTATATAAACATTAAAGGATGCATTGAGTTGCATCCTTTAACATTATATAGGTTGAGTATATCAGTCTGATTATTTGAAAAGATATTGAGAAGAGATACTTTGTTTATTGTGAATTCTTCTGATTGTGTCCGCAAATAGTTTTGCAACAGGAAGAACAACAGCTTTAGTATCATCTTTACCATAAGGTATTGAATCTGTAAATATAATCTCTGTCAGACCGGAGCTAAGGACTCTCTCTGTTGCCGGGTCGCTCATAACCGGATGAGAACAAAGCGCTCTGACAGATGCCGCACCCTGAGACAAAAGGAGGTCTGCCGCTTTGGTTATTGTTCCGGCAGTGTCCACTATGTCATCCACGAGAATCACATTCTTACCTTCTACATCACCAATAACAGTCATCTTCTCCACTACATTGGCTTTAGCTCTCTGCTTGTGACAAAGCACCAAGGGCACATCGAAATATTTTGCATAGGAGTTTGCCCTCTTGGCACCCCCGACGTCAGGAGAAGCAATCACCATATCCTTCAGGTGCAAGCTCTGAATGTATGGGATAAAAATTGAAGAAGCATAAAGATGGTCAACAGGAAGATCAAAAAATCCCTGTATCTGGTCTGCGTGAAGGTCCATTGTAATAAGACGATCAATTCCGGCAACACTTAAAAGGTCTGCAACAAGTTTTGCAGCAATTGACACACGCGGCTTGTCTTTTCTGTCCTGACGAGCCCATCCAAAATAAGGAATTACAGCAACAATTGTAGCGGCAGATGCTCTTTTGGCTGCATCAATCATCAGAAGAAGCTCCATAAGATTGTCTGAGTTGGGGAAAGTAGACTGAACGAGATAAACCTCAGCACCACGTATAGACTCTTCAAATCCTACTTCAAATTCGCCATCAGCAAAGCGTTCAATTTTCATTTTTCCCAATTCAATGCCAAGTTCCTTGCAGATTGATTCTCCTAAGTAGAGACTCTTGCTTCCCGCAAATACCTTGATGGGATGTAGATTAGTACTCATGTTTATAGGTTTTATTTATTGGGTTTAATTATTTCTTCTTTATTTTCAAAATTTTTGCTCCATATCCATCTATACTCAGTTGAGTCGGTAAGGAATGTGAGATTAGTAATCCTTCTGTTTCTTCGGTCAACAAATCCTTTGCCTTCAACTCTCCTTCAGGTAATCCTGAAATATTTATAGCATGCTCCGGAATGTTAATTTTTATATTTTGAGTTTCTTCGCTAAAATTGGCTACAATAAGATATACATCTTCAGAGTCATATCGTAGAAATGCAAAAAGACTATGCGGATTAAAAAATTCATTCTGAAGATTGACATACATCAAATCAAAGAATCCTCCTTCTCTGAATGCCGGGATTTCATTACAGGCACTCAATACTTTTGAATAAATTCTTCTGAGCCATTTTTCATGCTTATTCAGTTTTGATTCGTCGCATTTCCCGGAATCAAACCATCGCCGACATGTCTCATAACTCCAATAATCAAAAATTGTCGACCTGTTATTAAAACCGGCAAATCCTTCGTTCTCTATGGCAGGTTCTCCTAATTCCTGTCCATAGTATATCATATACGGACCTGAAGAAATCAAAGATGAAACAACCAAAAAGGGTAAAGTCTTTGCCGGACTTCCGGCAAATTCCTTTGAGGCAAATCTAACTTCATCATGATTTTCAAGAAAGTTCAGCATGCGGCTGCCTATTCCATCAACAGTTTGCCAGCAATCTGTGAGTTTTGCCGCTGATGTTCCGTATCTTGCAATTCCAACCAATGTGTCATACAGGTTTACCTTATCATATAGATAATCGAAACTTCCATAATCAAGGAAGGGACGATATAATCCTATATCATAAATCTCACCTATAAAGATAAGATCCGGATATTCATTTTTAATCTGTGGAATTACCCAGTGCCAAAACTCCAGAGGCACCATAAAGACCATGTCACATCTGAAACCATCCACACCTTTTGATGCCCAGAACTTGAGAATATCGAGCATCTTTTTCCAAGTGTCCGGAATGGGATTGAAATGATTGGAATGGTCACCATAATCATGTCCATAATTAAGCTTTACCGTCTCATACCAATCATTCCTACCGCAAAAGGCTGAAAAGCAATCATTACCTGTTGCTTTAGCCGGAAATTCAATGTATGCTCTTTCTCCCTCTTCCGAGAGATTGAAATCCGGAGAAAACTGCTGGTGGGTTATATAATAATAATTATTATCAGGAGAAAAGAACATCTCCTTATTATCATTGGATCCAAAATCAGACACACCTTCCGGGGAATTGTCAGAATGATAGAATCGTGCTGTATGATTAGGGACAAAATCAATCAACACTTTCATCCCTTCCTTATGGATTCTCTTAACACACTCTTCAAATTCTTTCATTCTCTCCGGAATGATATCAGCCAGACAAGGATTAACATCATAATAATCTTTTATTGCATAAGGAGAGC
The DNA here is from genome assembly GCA_947178175.1 of uncultured Porphyromonadaceae bacterium. Classification (GTDB taxonomy): domain Bacteria; phylum Bacteroidota; class Bacteroidia; order Bacteroidales; family Muribaculaceae; genus Lepagella. Next base: position 10,949 of record CAMWXI010000039.1, read on the forward strand.
CGGCTTCTCCTTTGACCACATTTGGATTATCTTTTATAATACCGTATTCAGAGAAATCAGTTTTAGTGGCATTTTCAATAACTCCGGTTAACCAAAGTGTGTTTATACCTAATTTTTTTAATGATTTGAGGAGCTTGTAACTATAGTCTGACAGTTTACCCGATCCATTTTGTTGAAGAGTACCGTTTGGAACACATATGGGGTTGGTGTTTGTAAGAATCCTTGGAAATGTCTGATAGATTATGGGTCTTTCGTTCCTGGACCAACAAATTCTATTTCTGGATTCTTCTGCTTTCATAATGATTATCTATCTAAGATATTTTCGAGAACCACACAAGCATCATCATACCCTTTTCTTACGGCTTCCTCCATTGCTGTAAGGTCAAAAGTCCCAATGCTTGTGCCTTGATTAAGTGTTATCACATGGTCGCAAAGCTGAAGGTCCTGAAGAGTGTTTGCTTTCGTCATCAGCTGATAGCTTCTAAGCGTGATATCCAAAATGGAATCCTTATATTGAAAATGAGATTTCAAAGGAGAGCAATTCACACCAAAGAGCGTTTTGCAATAATTTCTGATTGCCCAGGCAGGCAGATTTCTCAAGACGCCGCCGTCAACATAATGCGAGCCATCAATCTTGACCGGATGGAAAATGATCGGAATACTGCAGGAAGCAATTACACGAGGAACTATCTCTCCTTTTGCCCAACCCTTGGAAGTTCCTTTATCAAAATTTGTGGCACATATAATTGTAGGAATCTTCATGTCTTCAAGATTCTTCACAGGGAGCCAGCTTTCGAGAAGTCTTGCAAATTTTGATAATTTAAACAGACCATTCTTAGGCAAACCAAACTCTGTAAAGTCTCCGAACTTGTGAGTCGAAGCGAAACAGCTTATGATATCCTGGGGAGATAATCCGGCACCGTAAAGTGAGGCAGCTATCGAACCGGCTGAAACTCCGGATAAGATTTCCGGTTTGAGTCCGAACGATTCAAACGCCATAAGGACTCCGAGATGACCGAACCCTTTTGCTCCTCCCCCACTGAGGGCAACTCCAATGCGAGGCTTACTGACAAGCCCTGCACGCTCAAGAAGTCCGTCAATACTCAATTTCATAGGTTGCTTCTGTTTGTTTCTACAAAATTAATAAAAGAAACTAATATCCCTACAGCCAAAAGCAAAAATATCCTTACAAATTATTCTGCTAACTGCAACTGAAGATATCAATGAATAC
>CAMWXI010000040.1 GCA_947178175.1 uncultured Porphyromonadaceae bacterium
ACAGGCAGAACCAAAAACTGCAGTGCTACCATTACACCATAAGACAATCCTTAAAGAAAACAGAGACACGGGAGCAATCAAATAGCATCAGTCATGAGCAATTTCCCCATGCCGCTCGTTTTCAATGCAAAGTTAAATCATTTTTTTGACTCCGCCAAATTTTTCGTCTGCAGAAATAGAGTGAAATACATCACACCCCTGCAAACCGCCTTGTCAGAGCTTAAACGAAATCTTCACCGTCTGTTCGGAGCTCACCGGAGTGCCGTTCTCGGTGGCGGGAGTCCACTTCGGCATATTCTTCACCAGGCGGATAGCCTCCTGTTCCAGGTCAGGGTCGACCATTCTCACAATCTTGATTGAGCCTATGCTGCCGTCCTCCCTGACAGTGAAGCGCACCTGCACCACACCCTCAATGCCGTTATCCTGTGCCTGCGCGGGATAGACCATACTTGATGCAATATACTTATCCATCGCCTCAGCACCACCGGGAAACGACGCCTCATCAGCCAACGCATATCCGGCAAACAGAGCCGACATCATAAATGCCAAAAATATCTTCTTCATAATTCTTGATTTTTATTAATTAGACACTCCTGTCGGAGGAAGGTTTATTTCAGCTGTCCGGGAGTAACCTGATTTCCGTATATCAGATTGTCGGGGGGAGGAATTGAAACCAATTGTCGGAATCGGGCCGGGGCTTGGGCTCAGCACGACCGCCATGTACCGCGCTCCTGACGTTGTCACCGGCGGGATTGGCGTATTGCCGGCGACGTGTCTGCCGGAGTGCGCGCCGTGCCTCCGCAAGCTGCTGCTCGAGTTTGAACTTCTCTCGCTCAAATTCACGCTTCAGCGTCTCCCCCTCGCTCAGTTTCCCCTCTATCTTCTCTATCTCCAGAACTATCTCCCGCTCTATCTCTTTATCCTCCCTGATCCTGGCCTTCAATCGCTCTATCTCTTCATTCAGGGCGGCTTCCCGCAGGGCTCCCTCTTTCCTTATACGTGCCATCTCTTCTTCTCCTAAAGCTTTGACACTCTCCACCTCCAGCCGGGTTTCCATTAGTTTCTGCCGCAGTGCATCCCGTTCGGAACTCAGCGCCTGCGTCAGCTGCCGCTCCCTCTGAAGTTCCCCTCGCAGTTCCTCCGCTCCACGCAATTCCCTAAGCGACCGGAAAGGATGGAATATCAGGCTCCAGAAATTCATGATGCCCCGGGCTTCTCAACTATCCCTGTTGATTTCCGGCCGTTGATAGCGATGGTCAGCGGCTCCTCAAAGCCCACAATCCTGACTTTCTCGCTCTCATGCACCGCCGGCAGGGAATTCAGATAGTCCATGTTGATGAACCCTTCTCCACCCTCTGTGTCAATGGTGAAATATCCCACTCCGAAACTTGTGAGATTCTGGAAGAAGTGCGTGCCCTGCGACGGCTCGATTCTATACCCGGGGAGTGATGACTCCACAATCAGTCTCGCACCTGCTATCTGCGGCCACTTCACCGGCACTCCCAATGCGGAGTCCGACGAGCCCCAGCGCCCCGGACCGATAAGGATATAAGGCATCCCGGCTGCAGTAAATCCGGCATTTATCTTCTCAATCTCCAGCGCAAGCTCCACATTATTCAGCGAATTGAAAGTCTCGCTCTTCACATATACGATATGCTTCACATTGTCCATTATCCCATGACCCAGCGCCTTGTTGCTGCGTAATATCAGACGCTCGTCGGGAATATCCATTATACTGTCGTCAAGCATCTCCTTGCGGTCAACAATCGGACGCATCTGCAACCAGTAAAGAGTCCCTTTTTTCTCCTCGCTCATCGCCTTCGGATTGATGTTGCCTGCAAACTCTATCTCCACCGGCCGTCCCATCTCATATTGCCCCTTCGAGAGCATGAAGCCTGTAGCTGATGCCAATGGAAACACATTTTGTTTCAGCACATTGGCAAACGTCAGCACCTTTCTTCCCTCACCGAACTCACTGTCGCGCAGTATATGGTCGTTAATATCGAAGGTAGACACCAGATATTTCAGGGCGCCGGTCTTGAAAGCATCGGCCACCGTCACTTTCTGAATATTGAAACTGTCGTCAGTAGTGAAGGGGAGGTCGGAAGGCTGTTCCAGCGGGAGTGCACAGAGATAGTTCTGCGTGTCGCGGAGGGCAAGCTGCAGCGTCGACGTCTGCAACGCCTTGTCGGGATGCCCGGGAGAGAAGCGGAGCGCCATTCCTCCGTCAACAATATATTTGCCGAGTCCGGCAGCCACTTCCACCACTCCGTCTTCCGCCACTTCTTCCCCCACGGGATAATAGTTGAGCGAGCGGCCCACGCCGGAGAATGAGGGGTAATAGAAGTCACCATGTTCTTCCCCCACCACTTCCTGTATTATGACCGCCATCTTCTCCTGGTCGATAACGTTGCTCGTGGCGTCCATATATGCCTTTGAGTCGGCATAGAACACTGATGCATACACGCCCTTCACGGCATCGCAAAGCATCCTGAGCCTCACATTCACATCCTCGTGAGCCGGAATCATATAAGTGGCGTAAATACCCGCGAACGGCTGATAATGCGAGTCTTCAAGCAGCGAAGAGGAGCGCACGGCCAACGGCCTGTCAACCACCTCGAAGAGCGCCATGAAATCCTCCATAAGCTCCACCGGGAGCGACGCCTTCAGAAATTCCTGCAGAATCTCCGGATCAGGACGGTCGGAGAGTCCCACCGGATAGAGGGAGTTGTTCTCCATAAACTCGTCGAAGATATCCGTACAGAGAACTACGGTGCGGGGAATGGTAATCTCCACCCCCTCGAAATTATCACACACCGGATTACGCTTGATTATCTGGTCGATAAAGGCCAGACCGCGGGCTTTGCCACCCAGCGAACCTTCACCGATACGGGCAAAATTACTGAACCGGTCAAAACGGTTTTTCTTAAACACCGCCACTACGCCGCGATTCTTCATGCGGCGATATTTCACGATACATTCATATATCAGCTTCCTCACCGACTCAGCCTGCGAGAGGTCGTCGAAGCGGAAACTTCTGATAGCGTCTGCGATAGGGAACAATGCCCTGGCATATAGCCAACGCGACACATTATTAGTCTTGCAAATCTCAAACAGCGCGTCGTCAGGGATATTGAAAATCTCCCTCTGCAGTTCCTTGAGATTATGTATACGCATAATCTCGCTGCCGGTAGCGGGGTCGTTGACCACAAAGTCGCCGAAGCCGAAATTCTCGCGCATGGCGCGACGTAAATCCTGGGGCAGCGTCTTGGAATTCTTGTCTAAAAACACCAGTCCCTCCGCTTCCGCCTTGCTGCGGTTCTCACTCTCCTGGCTCTCCAGGATGATATTCATATAAGGATCACGCTTATGCACCTCACGTGCGAATTTCAATCCCGCATCCGGGTCTTTCACTCCTTCGTGAGGATAGCGGATATCGGAGACGATACCGATGATGTTCTTCCCATAGCGCTCATATAGCGCCATCGCCTCCTCATAGTCACGCGCCAGCAACACCTTCGGACGCCCTCTCATGCGGAGCATCTGCTCATGCTCATTCAGCGCCTCGGTTGAGAATATCATACTCTGCTTTAGCAGAAACTTATATAGATGAGGGAGCAGCGAGGAATAGAAACGTATGGAGTCCTCGATAAAGAGGATGGACTGCACTCCCACCTCGCCTATGTCCGCGGGTGCATTCCGTGAGTCCTCAATCAGTTTGATGATAGCCAGAATAAGGTCTACGTTCCCCAGCCAGGAGAACACATAGTCCACACCCCTCAGGTCCTCATTGGCGATAGCCCGGCGCACCTCCTTTGAGAAAGGTGTGAGCACCACAAACGGGATGTCGGGATACAGGGAATCTATTCTCTTAGCCTCCTCGAAAGTCTGACTGATATCCACACCCGGCATGGCGATGATAAGGTCAAAGCTCTTGTTCTCCAGCTCACGATAGGCCTCCCCGTAGGTTGCTACCTTAGTGAAGCGGGGGGGTGACGAAAGATTGAGGGAGACATATTCGAAATAGACCTGTTCCTCCACTCTCCCATCCTCCTCCATCATAAAGGCATCGTAAGGAGTAGCGATCAGCAGCACATTGAAAATGCGCTTCTGCATCAGGTCGGCAAAAGAGGTTTCCTTGAGGTATAGTCTGCTCAGCAGACTGTCATCGTAAGTAATCATAGCTAAAGTAAACACCCGGAGAGAGACATCCCTGTCATTCCGGGGACTGCTTTTGGAGGAAGCTTTCGAGTGCGGAAGTCATTGATGGATTTTCGCGCGAGGGCGCCGAGAAGTCCAGGCGCAGTCCCGCATCCTCCACGGCCTTCGCCGTTGAAGAGCCGAAAACGCCGATAGCCACAGATGTCTGGTCGAAATCCGGGAAATTCTTCTTCAGCGAGTCTATCCCCGCCGGTGAGAAGAAGAGAAGTGCGTCATAATCAAACGGCTCGTCAGGAGCAAAGTCATTGCTCACGGTGCGATACATCACAGCTTTGGTGAAGTCCAGATTATTATCCTCCAGCACCTTCATGTCGTCATGATTGATGCTCGACACCGGCATCAGGAATTTCTCCTTGTTATTCTTCACCATCGCACTGACAAGCTGCTGGTCGTCAAGTTTCCCCGACTTCCCGAAAGCAATCTTGCGCTTGCGGTAGACTATATATTTCTGAAGATAAAGTGCTACTGTCTCGGAAGTGCAGAAATAGCGCATGGTGTCAGGGATGCGCACACGCATCTCCTCACACAGACGGAAAAAGTGATCCACAGCCGTGCGCGCGGTGAATATTACCGCCGTGAAATCGTTGATATTTATCCTGCTCTGCCTGAACTCTTTGGCAGTCAAACCCTCAACCTTTATCATCGGACGGAACACAAGCTCCAGTCCATACTTCTCAGCAATATCAAAATAGGGCGACTTCTCCCCCGTGGGACGGGGTTGCGACACTAACACTTTCTTGATTCTCATGAGCTATTCTTTTCCTTGAAATATCCTCCCCTCATGGGAAGATCTGACTATAACATTCGGCTGCAGATATCCGCTAAAAGATATATCAATATTAAAGGTACTATTTCTAAACTGCAAAGATAGTACAAAAAAAGCACCCACGACGCAATTTGTGTAAAAAAAATGCGAAATCCTTTAACTATGAATATCAATTTGCCTGTCACGAACGTTATCCCGGCAGCTATCAGCAACCCTTCGGTACTCTCCGGATACAGCAGGACTCCCAACGCCAGCGGAAACATCAAAACTACCGACAAACCCTGTTCGGCGGCAAAACCCTTCACCCACATCCGGGCATGCAAGGCGTCGGAAAATACATTCCCCACTACCCAATAGGCCGCTATCATCACCACCGTATAGCAGAGCATGACTCCCATACACAACAACATCGTCAGTTCGCCGCTCTTCACCGCCGCCATCGACTCTCCCGCACCCTGCACACCCCACAGATGCAGCAAAGCATAGAGCAATACTCCCGCGCAACAGCTCCAGAAGATATTCAGCAACACCAGCAGCGATGTCTCCCTCACCGTCTCGTCAAAGGCGTTATGCCGTTCCCTGACCTCCGTCAGGTCCTTCACCAACACCTGAAGATAACGGATATTGCTCTTAACCCTCAGACACACTGCCACAAACATCAGCAGCAGACCCAACAATATCCACGAAGAAAAGTCCTCCTTCCGCTCAGCCACTTCTACCGGTCTGCTGACAGAGGTGAAGACCATCCCCTCCTCCGTGGCAACACCGGCCATGCTGTCGGAAGCCGCCGTGTCCTGCACCGCAATATCCTGCAACGGCAATTCCCGAGTTGTCAAAGCCATCCCTCTTTCCTATACCATTCCACACTCTTCCTGACCCCCTCGGCAAGGTCTACCTGCGGATTGAAGCCGAAATCCCTTCTCGCCTTCTCCACATCCACGGCCCAGTTGCGCTGTGCCAGGATGTTATACTTATCGCTGTTAAGCGTTGAGGGTTTTCCTCTCACAACCCCTATCTTCTCCGCCACGGCACACACGACTTTCACCACTGCCAGAGGGACACGCATGGGAATGACCAGACGTTTCCCCAGCTCCCGGGCACTTATCTCCCGGAATTCCTTCTGTGTATATGTCTGCGGATGGGCCACTATATATGTTTCCCCCGTCGGCGCCTTCTCCAGAGCGTCATAAATCGCACGTGCCAAATCCTCTATATAGAGGAATGAGAGCAATTGCCTGCGGAAGCCTACCGAGAAGTCCCAACCCTTCCCTATCGATTCAAACATAAGGAAGTAATCACGGTCACGCGGGCCGTAGAGCCCCGTGGCCCGGAAGATGATATGCGGCACGCCGCTCATCGCCAGCCACATCTCCGCCTTCAGCTTTGATGCTCCGTATTTAGTGTCGGGGGCAGGAATCCTCTCCTCAGTGAAGGGTGCATACCCCTTTTCGTCACCCTTTCCCATAGCCGACAGACTGCTCATATAGAGCAGCTTCTCCGGCACCATATCCGCTTCCTTCAAGGCTTCCGTAAAATCCTGAAGATAGGTATAATTGATACGGTTGAAGTCGGAAAAGCGGAGACACTTGGTAGCCCCCAGATTATAAACGATATAGTCATACTTCCCGCCGGCGGGAAGGGAATCCCTGAGCGATTGTGCCAATGTCTCCGGACGGTCGAAATCAAGGGTGAGAAATTCTATCCGATCGTCGGTGAGATAACGACGGGAGGTAGACGCGCGAAGCGCCGCCGTCACGCGATAGCCGCGGCGCAAACCCTCCTCAACTATAAATCCGCCGGCAAACCCTCCGGCACCTACAACCAATACACTCTTCATATTTCTGCTTCTTTACATCCGGCGCAACGCACTGCGCCACTTCATCCCGATTACCGATTCCTGACTCTTAATTTGCGAAAGCCGTATCCTTCCGAGATGAGCCATTCAAGGGAGGAGGTCAACGCCTTCTCCAGACGCGGAAGGCTCTTCTTCGAGTCGTGAAACACGATAATCGAACCGGGACGCGCCAGACATTTCACATTCTCCGCCACCTCTTCTGCCGTCAGATGCCGGCTATAGTCACGGCTCACAAGGTCATACATCACGATCAGAAACCGTCGGCGCAACTGCAGCGTCTGCCGCGGCCTCAACCATCCGTGGGGCGGCCGAAACAAGCCGCAATCACGCAACTCCTCACTCCGCATCACATCCTGCATATAGCGCAGTGTCGTCACCTTCGCTCCCTGCAGATGATGATAGGTATGGTTCCCCACCGCATGTCCGCGGCGCTTCACCTCCGCCAACAGCTCCGGATGACGCCACACATTCTCCCCAACCATGAAGAAGGTAGCCTTCACTCCGTATCGGTCCAGAATATCCAGCACCATCGGCGTGGCCTCCGGCACCGGACCGTCATCAAACGTAAGATATACCGTCTTCTCCTCTCCGGGCACCCTGAAGAGTCCCCCCGGCACTGTCAGCCGGAAGAGCCGGGGCGGCCGCTCGATAAGCCTCCCCAATATCCTCTTCAGTCTCTTTCCGACACCCATCTCCTATTGTGTCAGCTCCGGATGATTCTTCACATAGGCATCGTGAAGCCGGCGTGTGCGCGCACGGTCAACCTTCTTATATTCCGGCATATCCGTAGTGACCTGACCTGCAGCCTCCTCCTCAAAGATATCTATCACCGACTGGAACATGGAGTCATACTGCAGCTCCGTAGCGGAACATTTTGCATACTCCTCCGGAGTCATCGCCGCCAGTTCGTTGACAACGCCGGCTATCATCTCCACATCCTTTGCCAGCAGCTCCGGGTCATAAGCATCCTCAGAGTCATATTCCCCGTCGGTCATTCCGTAGGCACGCTCATAGGCGGAGCGCAATGTCTCCATCGTCATCCCCGTGGGTCGGAGAATATCCTCCACTGTCTTGCGGCTGCCGCCATACTTGAGAAACAGCTCTATGATTCTCCAATACTGATAAGAGATGGCCGCCGATTCGTAGGTCATGGAAGGATTGATAAAGTTCATCCTCATATTCACGCCATATTTCAGGAATTCGGCATCTCGCTCCAAAGCATAGCGCAGTATTCCCAATCCCTCCATCTTCGCCTTGTGATCGCCCAAGGCTTCAGAAGCTTCACACATCACTTCTCCTGCGGTCAGCGCCGAACTCAGCTCATAGGGAGTGGCGCTCACCGGGAGTTTGGCAAAGCACTGACGCACAAGTCTGACTGCCTCACGATATTTGGCTGCCGCCTCTTTCTTCTCACCCTTGCTCTGCAGCTGTCTCCCTTCGAGAACAAACTGCGACGCGAGGTCGAGCATCGTGGAGCGTGTGGAATAGACCATGCGGCGCACGGTCTCGTCGAAATAGGGCTTCTTCCCTTCAGCATCCGCACCTCCCCAGCGATACTTGGCGATAACACCGGGGCCAATGTCCGTACGGGAATTCTTGTCATTCTGAACCGTCGGCACTATCTGCAGATTCATCCCCACACCTCTCAGATATGGGCCTAAACCCAAATGGTAGTCATCGCCGACGGTTGTGGCCCAATAGATGGGTCGCTTCCATCCCTCGGCGGCGTTAGTGGCGATGATGTCGAGCATCAGGATTTCTCCCAGACTCAGATATCCTTTCTGGCGAAGTGCCGGAACGCTTGCAAGGTCAATGGTGATAAAATCCTCTATGCTGTCGCCGGGAGCTACAAGCCCGCGGGCCTTCACGGCCTCTTTATCTACAGGGATACGCACCACTGACGAGGGCAGCTTCCTGTAGCCGAAATCCGAATCAACACTCTTGCCGCTATAGAGCAGCTTAAGGCTCTGCCGCAAATCCGCCGGCTCCCGATTTGCAGGGTCAACCAATGTCACGTCGTTGACACCGTAGGCTATATCCGCTGGAGTGGCTGTGAAGCTGACAGGCGCCGCGCTATATGACTGCATCCTGTGCTGATTGGCATACCAGTCGGAATTCAGATAGCTGAGATTGATGATTCTAACATCCGGGCGCACCCCTTCCACCTCCTGGGCATACCATAAGGGGAAGGTGTCGTTGTCGCCGTTGCAGAAAACAATGGCGTTCGGTTCGAGACTCTCAAGATAGTTGACGGCAAAGTCGCGTGCGGCATAACGTCCGGAACGGTCATGGTCGTCCCAGGTCTGACTCACCATCTGCAGCGGCACCGCCAAGCCGAGTATCGCCGCTATAACAGCCACTGTCAGTGACGTTTTCGCATCGTCAGCTGCCTTGGCCGCCGGTTTCTCCTCCGCAGCCGCAGCGCCGGAAGTTGCCTTTTCCCCCCTCCCCGCATTGCGGCGATTGATGAGATAGAGAGCAATCTGCCACAGCGCGGCAACTCCCATACCAATCCAGATGGCATAGGCATAGAAAGAGCCGGCAAAGGCATAGTCACGCTCACGCGGCTGATTCGGAGTCTGATTGAGATAGAGCACTATCGCAATTCCGGTCATGAAGAAAAGGAAAAATACCACCCAGAACTGCTCGATACCCCTCTTCCCGGCAAAAGACTGCCATAGGAGACCTATCAGACCCAATATCAGCGGAAGCATATAGTATTTGTTGTGTCCCCTGTTTTCCGAACCCATCTCCTTCGGCAGCAGACTCTGGTCGCCCAACCGCTGGTTGTCGATAGCCGGAATTCCGGAAATCCAGTTGCCGGCGTCAAGTTCCCCATGCTGGTTCAGAAGGTCGTTCTGACGTCCCGCGAAGTTCCAGAGGAAATAACGCATATACATGTGGTTCAGCTGATAATTGAAGAAGTAAGCGAGATTCTGGAGCACTGTCGGCTTATATGCTGTCTTCTCCGGCCAGCTGAGAGTGCCGGTGACCTCGTTGAAAAGGGGCTCTCCCTGAATGTCAAGCTCCGTCACCTTCTCCCCGGTCATCGCATCTACCGCACTCAGCGTCTTCAGCTGTCCCGGCATGGTGTCGAGATTCACCCATTCCCTGTAGAGAGAAGCGTGCTGACGGCTGTAAAGACGCGGGAAGAGCATGTTCAATTCCGGATTCAACTTCAATTCCGGCTTATAGTCTCTCTTCACATAATAGTCGCCGCCGCGGGCCTCAAGTTTCTGATTCTTCGCCCTGTCTCCCTCGGTCAGAAACTGATATTCCGACTTCGGTTCGCTCCCTCTCACCCCCTTGGCATAAATGGCGTGGCCGGGCTTCACTATCTGCGGCCCGTAGATGGGTGTGGAGATTGTCAGCGGGGTGCCGTCATCATATACATGGATTGTATCCAGGCGCGTACCGTTGACCGTCCGCTGTCCGGAACTATACATCGTCTCCCCGTATAGCAGAGGATTCTCTCCATACTGCTCTCGGTTGAGATAGCTCGCAAGGTCAAAGACATTGTCGGGGGAATTCTGATTCATCGGAGTGTCAGCGGCCGAACGGATGAGTATCAGCGCATAACTGGAATAACCCACGAAGATTACTCCCATGCTCCACATCACGATGCTCAGGACTCTCACCGGCAGTCCGGCCTTGCATCCCCAACGCATCCATACCCATAAGCCTATCAGCAATATCAACCCTATCACGATGCCGCTTCCGAAGAAGAGCATTCCGGAGAGAAACACGCTGAGCATGAAAGAGACGCGGATGCGGAGAGCACTTCGCTGAACACGCAGTTCATAGAGCGACCATACGAAACTGAGAGTCATCACAACCCCGTAGATTATCGCTCCGGAATTGAAATCCATTCCGAGGGTGTTGACACACAGAAGCTCTGTCCATTGCGCCACCTTTATAAAGCCTGGTACAAGTCCGAACAATACGAGGACGATTATGGCGAAGGAGACCAACAGTGCAATCAGCGACTTCACAAGGTTCATATCCTTCCATTTCCGATAGGCGAACACCAACACAATCGCAGGAATACAGAGAAGGTTGAGGAGATGCACCGCCACACTCACACCTATGATATAGGCTATGAGAATCAGCCAACGGTCGGAATGTGGCTCATCGGCATGGTTCTCCCATTTCAATATCAGCCAGAACACCAAGGCCGTGCAGAAGGAGGAGAAGGCATAAACCTCCCCTTCGACAGCGGAAAACCAGAAAGTGTCGCTCCAGCAATATGCCAGCGATCCGACCAATGCCGATCCCATTATCGCTATATATTGCGGAAGTGTCGGTTCCCCGTTGTTGTCGTGAAGCAGCAGGCGCCTGACAAGGTGGGAGATGGTGAAGAATAGAAGGAGGATTGTCAGGGCGGAGAGCAAACCGCTCATGGCGTTGACCATGACGGAAATTTTTGTGATGTCCGGTGCGAAATTAGCGAAGAAACGCGCCGTCAGCATGAAGATAGGATTGCCCGGGGGATGACCCACCTCCAGCTTATCCGCCTGAATGATAAACTCACCACAGTCCCAATAAGACGCGGTCGGCTCAAGGGTGAGCCAATAGGTTACGAGGGCTATGACAAACACGAGCCAACCCCCGATATTGTTCACTAACTGATATCTCTTAGTCATTTGCAGATGATTAGACGTGAAGTAATCTACAAAATTAGTTACATTCTCGCAAAAAAACAAAAAAGGATCCCCGCGCCCCATCCCGCATGCACAAATCCCCGCGTAGCGTGATGAATGAATGCATACATGAAATCCGTATGGACGAATCCCCGCGTAGCGGTGTGAATGAATGAATGCATACATGAAATCCGTATGGATAAATCCCCGCGTAGCGGG
>CAMWXI010000041.1 GCA_947178175.1 uncultured Porphyromonadaceae bacterium
AATATATTATAGGTAAAAGAGAGTATCCTGGAAGTGAATAGTGTCTGCCCGGCAGACCGATACTTATAGCCCGTACCGACGCGGCGAGGGAAGCATTGCAACCCCGAAACGTGTCGGTACGGGTTTATTAGTAATATCCGGATATTCTTCGGAGGCATGATAATCTGAATTTAGGGGAAAAGATCATTAGGATTTTGAGGAACAGGGAGGATTTGTTAATTTTGAACCTGTTGATGTGTCTTGCATAATGCGGACCCGTACTTTTTATTATTTTTTTGACGTGAAAAAGACAGCAACAGCAATTGAAGGGGTTTATATCCTTGAGCCGAGAGTATTTGGAGACGAGAGGGGATATTTTTTCGAGAGTTATTCAGAGCGTGACTTCTGTCGCGAAGTCGGGGATATACATTTCGTGCAGGATAATGAGAGTTGTTCTCGTCGCGGAGTGCTTCGTGGTCTCCATTTTCAGAAAGGGGATCATGCGCAGGCCAAGCTTGTGAGAGTGACCCGGGGGAGGGTGCTTGATGTGGCTGTGGATATACGTCCCGGTTCAGCGACATTCGGCAAGTGGGTGTCGGTAGAGCTTAGTGAAGAGAACAAGCTGCAGTTTTTTCTTCCCCGGGGTATGGCACATGGTTTTGCGGTCTTGTCGGACACGGCAATTTTTCAATATAAATGTGACAACTATTATTGTCCGGAGTCAGAGGGAGGGATATTATGGAGCGACCCCGATCTTGGGATAGACTGGCAATTGGGAAGCGATGAGGTGATACTCTCTGAGAAAGATAAGCATCATCCGTTGTTAAAGGATTTTGAAAAATGAAAATCATCGGAGCGGGGGGGCATGCCCGTGTCGTAGCGGAGCTGGCAGCAGAGTGCGGTTATGAGATAGAGGGGTTCTTAGGGCTTGAGGACTGTGATTTGGAGATTGAGGGTGTGAGGATACCTTCGGTCGTGGATACTCCCATGCTTCTTGCTGTCGGTGACAATAGACGACGAAGGATTATAGGCGAGAATCTTAAGGCGGAATATCCGGTAGTCTTGTCGCGGCGCTCGTATATCTCACCGACAGCGTTGGTTGGAGAGGGTAGTGTGTTGATGCCGCTTGCCGCCGTGCAGTGCGGAGTGAAGATAGGCCGTCACTGCATCATAAACACGGGTGCCGTGGTTGAGCATGATTGCAGGATAGGTGATTATAGTCATATCTCCCCTAATGCCACATTGTGTGGAGGGGTTGAAACGGGGGAGAATGTATGGGTTGGAGCCGGCGCCACGGTGTTGCCCGGGGTTAAGATAGGAAAGGGTGCGGTTATAGGAGCCGGTGCGGTTGTGGTGCATGATGTTGCCGAAGGTGTGACAGCAAAGGGTGTTGTATGAGCGGCGAGGGGAGAAAAGGTTGGCTGGATGCGATGCGCGGAGTCGCCATTATCATGGTGGTGTTCGGGCATGTGTTGTTTTTCGGTTTTGGGATAACGCGCTATCAGAGCTTTCTCGGTTCAAGTATGGGGTATTTCCGTATGCCCCTCTTTTTCTTTATAAGCGGATTCGTGGCTTATAAAGTAAAGAGTGCTTGGACTCCCGGATATGTAGGGCCTATACTTCTCAGGAAATTCAGGGCCCAGCTTCTTGCATCCGTTTTCTTCTTATTCCTGTATTCCTATGCATGCGGGAAAGGGAAATTGACATTTCTTGACCCTCAATTGAGGGGGTATTGGTTCGGAGTGGTATTATTCAGGATATACGTGATGTATGCCATGTTAAGTCTGCTTCTTCATTATATTTGGAGGAAGAGAGATGAAAAAGGACGTGTGGAAATATTGACGGCTGTTTTTCTTATAGTGGTGGGGAGTGTGCTGGCAGTGGTTTTAAACCGATATCGTGATACGGGAGGCTGGATAAATATATTGGACTATCGCACATTGCTTCATCTCCCTTATTTCGGTCTTGGATTGCTTATGCGAAGATTTGAGAATAAGTGTGACATGCTTTTCCGTCCGCAAGGTGTGTTATATACGGGTATAATCTTCGCGTTGCTGGCATTGGTGATATGGGAGCTGAGGGGTGGAATATTACCGGATGACGGAATAGTCTGCAGGATAACAGGGGAATTTATGGGAATTATCGGCATCTATGTGATGTTCGGTTTCTTTTATCAGAAGCGAAGATATTTCGTGAGCGGGGGACGTGTGTCCGCCGGCTTGCGCTATATAGGAAGACGCACTTTGGATATATATTTTCTTCATTATTTTTTCATCCCGTCAATGCTCTTCATGCGCGGGATAATGATGGGAGGAGGGTTGAATCTTCCCGGCATGTCAATATTGACGCAGTTGACGATCGGAGGATTGTTGACGTCGGGTGTGGTTGGTTGCAGTCTTGGAGTCAGCTATCTGTTGCGGCTGAGTCCGGTGTTGAGAGTCTGGATGTTTGGAGAAGCCAGGAATAAGATTCGGCAGGCGGCGGATTGAGTATATACGGTTTTCTGTCACTCTTAAGTCAGTATTGGTTTAGGGCATCCCGCAGTGCCTGCGTGACCATGATTATGAGTTCTTTGGGAGCGAGCACTCTGACGGCAGCCCCGAGACCCATCAGTTCGTGGACAAGTTCATAGTTGAGTTTCAGGCGATAAGTAAAAATGGAATAATCATCGCAGATCTCCTCTTCAATCTGCGAACTGTGTAAGGGAAGGGCTCTGAAATATTTCGCTTGCATCGGAGTGACCTGCAGGCGGACGGTTCTCACGTCGGCTTTAGAGGCGGTGACGCCGATTATATTTCCGAAGATCTCATCCATGTCAAGTCCTTCCGGGCGCTTGAAGGTGTCGGTGGTGACTGTCAGTTCCCGTATACGGTCGAGCGCGTATGTGCGAATCTCGCCGTTTTTTTCTTTGCTCCCGATCATATACCACCTCTGCTTATAGCGTTTAAGATAGTAAGGGAGGAAAATGATATCATGTTCGGCACGACTGCGGTTGAATCCGGCATAGGTGAATTTCACTTTGGAGCAATCCCGGATGGCTTGCAGCACCGAGGGGAGATGGCCTCGTGCGCTGGGCACGTCTTCCACTTCCACCATTCCGTAGGCCTCTTCGGAATCTTTAAGCGCCAGATTGAGGGCGTAGGTGTCCACCAGCCAATTAGTCAGAGATTTAGCGGCACGCGACCCTGACCGGTCAATGTAATAGTAGCCTTGTCTGTCGCAGGGTATGTCGATATGGAATGCCTCTTCAATGGCACGCCGATAGTTATAGAAAGAGCGTTCAGGCATAGGGGTGCCGTTGCTGAGGGAAGAGCGTTCCCAGAGACGGGATATATCTTCACGTGTCAGTCGCTCATAGCGATTCAGCGTGTCGATAATCCATACATAACGGGAGATGAGGTCTTTGCTCATGATTTCGGATTCCGTGAAAAAGAGGTATTCTAATGAGAAGTTCCGGTGTTCTCTTCGGGATTGTCAAGCACTTCGTAGACAGAGTGCTGTGATTTGAATTCCGGCACTATCCTTTTCATCATGGCCACAATCTCCATAGGGTCAGTGAATCCCAGGTTGATCAGGGCACTGATGGAGCGTTCCACTTCCGCATAGTCATATTGGCGCACGGTGGCAATTTTTATTTTGGGATGGAAAGTTGGTTTTGTCTGTTCGGCATCATTGAGCACTTCTTCATAAAGCTTCTCGCCGGAGCGAAGACCGGTGAATTTTATCTCTACGTTTTTGGCTCCGCTGAGACGAATCATGCGCTTTGCAAGGTCGGCTATTCTCACGGGTTCGCCCATGTCGAAGACGAAGATTTCACCCCCATTTCCCATGGTTCCGGCTTCGAGAACAAGTTTGCAAGCCTCAGGGATGAGCATGAAGAAGCGGATAATATCGGGATGGGTCACAGTGACAGGACCACCACGTCTGATCTGCTCTTTGAAAAGGGGTATGACGGAGCCGTTGGAGCCCAGGACGTTTCCGAAGCGAGTGGTGACGAATTGTGTTTCACCCTCCACGGAACCCTCTTTGATAGCCTTGTCAAGCGACTGAACATAAATTTCGCATATTCTCTTGGAGCATCCCATCACGTTTGTGGGGTTCACTGCCTTGTCGGTGGATACCATCACAAACTTCTGGGAGCCGTGTTTCACAGCCAGGTCCGCCACAATGCGGGTTCCGAGAATGTTGTTGACAACGCTCTCTGCCGGATTGTCTTCCATCATGGGCACATGCTTGTAGGCTGCTGCATGGAACACGTATTCCGGTTTGAACCTGCGGAATATATCTTCCATGCGGTCATGGTTGGAGATGTCGGCAACTATGGTGTGAGCTTTGACTTCCGGGAATCTGTTGTTCATCATAAGGCGGATGTCGTGGAGGGGAGTTTCCGCCTGGTCAATGAGGATAAGTTCGCCGGGATTGAATGAGGCAATCTGTCTCACCATTTCAGAACCGATGGAGCCGGCGGCTCCGGTGATGAGGATGCGTCGGCCGTCAAGAAGTTTCCCTACGCTCTCAAGGTCAATCTGAATTTGCTGGCGGGGGAGAAGGTCTTCGGCGTTGATTTCGCGCATGCCATCCATCTCGAGAGTGGATTTCCCATCCCATTCGCGGGCCTTGGGGAGGAAGAGTATCTTGATGCCAGCGTCTATCATGGAGTTGACCATTTTTTCGCGGCGGCGAAGTTCATCAAGTTTCAGCGGAGAGACGATAAGCACGCTTGCGTGTTGCTTCTTCATCTGCTGAATAAGGTTGTCATCGTTGGGATATACGCAAACACCCATCACGCGTTTGGCCACCATCTCAGGATTGTCGCTGATGAAGCCGGAGATGAGATAGGGGTTGTCGGTCATGGAGTTGAGGTTTTTGGCGATGGCAATCCCACCTTCGCGAGTGCCATAGATAAAGGCGCGTATCGTGCGGCTGCGGCGTGCGTAGCTTTCATAGATCATTTTTCCCCAGATGCGGGCACACCACATAAGGATAATCGCAATTATGGCTGAAAACAGCTCGACAATCGAGGGTATTTCCAGAAACCAGGGGACAACTCCGACTAATGCAAGTTCCATAAGGAAGGTAAGGCATTGTCCGAGAATAACTGCCATTGCCACTCTCTGCAAGTCTACAAAAGAGGAGAATCTTAAGATTCCGGAATAGGTGTGGAAAACCCGGAATGCTATGAGGTAGCATACCAGAGTGAGCAGTTCGGAATATAGGAGATAGTGGAAATTCTGCAACATCAGGCGGCTGCCGTCGATTATGGCATAGCTGAGGAAGCCGGAGAATAATACAATAATACAGTCTAAGAAAAGCACTGTCCAATAAGGCATTGCATTACGCGTGGCATACCATGATGTTAATTTATTAAAAAGTCGCATATATGACCTGTCTTTCTATGGTGTGTTGTTCCCTTCTTATTAGAATATGCAAAGATAATAAAATTTATTCATACTTAGGTGGAAAGATTGGTTTTTAATTAAATGGGCAGCCCGTGATTATATCGGAGAGATACGGCGGGGCGAGGCTACGGAGGGATGAAGATTGGTTTTTAATGATTCGAGGATTGATGCCTTTCGTGAATCCAGATATGATAGAATGGAGGAAAAGCCGGGGTCTTCTCCCTTGTTTCTTAATCTCAACCATTCGAGGAGCAGGCTGTTCACCGCATAGTTGGTGATATGGTTTCTGAGAAGAAGAGAAAGACACTCCGGCATTAGTCTGATTGTTTTGAATTGCAGAGTCATATTTACTGAAGTCAAGCAGAATGTTAATATGGTGTCCGGTAAATTTCCTGTTAAATCCGAAAGGATAAACCGGAGGTGGTTTTCGATCCATACGCTATCCTTTTCGTTAATGGCAAGAATATTAAAAATTTCAGCGTCAGGAGAAAAGGTTTCTGCAATATAAAGTGACTCTGTTTGAAGAAGTCGCTTTATGGAATTGAGGGATATTCTAATATCAAGAAACTGAGGAGTGAGGTTGTTTTGTGCTAATAATTTCGTTTGCATAATTAGATTTAATTATATAATTTAGCAGAGCAAAATAAATTTAAGCTAAAATTAAAAGCGTGGAAGATGGAAGAGCGAATAAAAATTGATGAGGACATGGAGACGGTAAAGGGACGTCTGCGTAAGTTTTTGAAGCATAAAGGGATTACTCAGTATGAGTTTACAAAACTGATGGGAGTTTCACAATCTTATGTAGCCACATTGCGACGTTCCATGCCGGCGGACAAGATTATGAAGATAAGGGAGATATTCCCGGATTTGAATCATGATTGGTTGCTTTATGGAGAGGGGGAAATGCTTGTGGAGACATCTTCCGGAAGAGATAATCCGGAACGGAGGGAATATGAAGTGCCTTTGTTGCCGGTGTCGGCTTTTGCTGGAAACCTGCAGCTATGGTCGGAAGGAGTCAGGGAAATAGATTGCACCCGTGTGGTGAGTCCGGTGAAGGATGCGGACTTTGCCATACCTATATGTGGCGACAGCATGGAACCTGATTTTCAGGATGGCGCAACAATCCTGATAAAGCGTATAAATGAGCGTGCGTTTATACCCTGGGGTAATGCAATGGTGATAGATACTGAGAACGGGGTGTTGCTTAAGGATTTATACCCCGACGAGAGGGATAATGAAAGTCTTATAGCCAGGAGTCGCAATGAGAAGTATCCTCCGATCAGGATTCCCAAGAGTTCTGTTTACGGCATCTACAGGGTTTTGTGTGCGCTGAAGATGTATCCGACGATGTAGGCATTCGCATCTGTCTAAATGCTTCCCAGGATTTGATCGGCAATCCTGCGGTCGTTGTTCAGGCGCGGGATTTTTCTTTGTCCACCTAATTTGCCGCTGCTGGTGTGGCTCAGCCAGTAATCGAAAGAGCCGGACGGAACGCTGACAATAACCGGCGGGTCAAGGAAGATTGACCCGTTTCGTTTTGCGGCATAGTCGGAGTTGGCATTGCAGAGGGCCCTGTCAAGAATATCTCGAAATAGGGATGTGTCTTCAGGCTCTTTGCTCCATTCAATGATCCATTGATGGGAACCGCGTTTCCCGTCGCGGGAGTAGATGGGCGCTACGGTGTAATTGATGATTTTGGCACCGGTCTCAGAGCATGCCGCGCCGACAGCTTCCTCAGCATTATGTTCCATCACCTCTTCACCGAAAGCATTAATGAAACTGCGGGTGCGCCCGGCAATGGTGATGAGCAGCGGTGACACGCTTTCCACCTGCACGGTATCGCCTATACGGTATCGCCAGAGACCATTGCAGGCCGAAATGATAAGTTCATAGACTCTCCCGACTTCCAAACCGGAGACTCCTATAATCTTATTTTCATCATCAAGCGGTGCGAATTCGTAGTAAATACCGATGTCAAGGAGGAGTCTCATGGGGCGATGGCCGGGGAGGAGGTCAGCCTGGACAGCGAAGAATCCTTCGGATGCGTTATATGTCTCGAAGAAGTTCATTGCCGGGAGATTATCATCTGTCTGCCGGCAAATTGCGGAGTATTCAGCGCGATAAGGTTCAAATGAGACGCCGCCATGGAAGAACACCTCAAGTGATGGCCATACCCGGTGGATATCAGGTTTCCCTGTAATTTCAAGCACCCGTTGCAGAACTCTAAGAAACCATGACGGCACTCCCGATATATTTGTGATATTGGCCTTTGATGCCTTAAGGGCTAACATTTCAAGCTTCTCGCTCCAATCCGCCATAAGCGCTGTCTTCTTGTCGGGCACCCTGAAGAGGTTGACAAGCGGTGAAACGGAGTCAATGAGGGTGGCACTGAGGTCACCTACCTTTGCGCGGGGATTTTTAGGGACAAGCTGCGACTCAAACGACCCTCCGAGGATGAATCCTTTACCGCTGAACATTCGTGAAGCGGGGTTAAGATGAAGATATGAGGCCACAACGTCTGAAGCGCCGGCATAATGGTTGAGCCGGAGGGATTCGCGGGTGATGGGTATAAATTTTGAGCGGCCGCCGGAAGTGCCGGAGGATTGTGCGAAGTTATTACAGATGCCGGGCCATAGGACATCCGGTTCACCGTCGGTCATCCTCATAACGTAAGGACGGAAGCTCTCATAACCTTCGGCAGCCACAGCTTCGGAATATGAGGAGCAAAGGTCGGAAGAGGAGAGAATATCATTAAAAGAATGTTCACGTCCGAAAGCAGTAGTACACGCAGAGCGCAAGAGAGAGCGCAACTGTGCTTCCTGCACCTCAACCTCCTTGCCTGTCCAGGAGTCGAACCGGCGTGCCCTTCGTTCTAAGAAGAGTCTTGCTAACGATGTGAAATCCATTTTTATTCTTCGGGAATTTAATTATGACTTAAAGATTATGCCAGGTATAGTTCTTATATCTTCTCCGGTGTCGTGAAAGCCGGAAAAAGAAATTTCCTACAGGATGCCACAGGAAGAATATCGGAAGCGACCACCACAAGCGTGGTGCCTGAATGTGTCGCGCCCCTGTGCGATAGATTATAATCTTAATTGTTTCCAGAATTATGATAAGCGATAAACCTATAATGGCAGGTAAAAGCCATGAAGAGGCAGCAGGGAATGACAGACACCGACAGGGGATAGCACAAAGGATTGCCGCCGCCACAGACAGATACTCAATCCAGCAGCTCAGTGAGAGCCATCCGAGGCGCAGGAATGGTGTCACGGGAAGCCAGTGGGAGGTGAACTCATATTGTTCTTTAAGTTCCGATAGTACTCTGTTGGCAGAAGGACCCCAGAATGTTGTGAGGATAGTTCCCGGAGTAAGAACCATGGCCGTGTTGGAGCTATCCGCAATCTCAGAAATAAAAATGTCGTCCTCTCCCGAATGGAGATTTATGTTGGATGCATATCCCTTGTTTGAAAAGAATAGAGAACGTCGGAATGCAAGGTTGTTGCCGTCGCCTCGGTAGGGTTTATTATCAAAGGCGGCTCCTATCCATGACATGGATGTGATTGCGGCATCGAACACCTTATACCATTTCTGCAGTCCGCTCAGTTCTGTGTAAAGGATATGTGAATATCCGAGTGCCACATCTTTATTGTCAAGGAAGAACGGATCAGTCAGTTCAGACAGCCAGGACGGCCCCGGTATTATACAATTGGCAGCGGTTGTGACCACATATTCGCCGCGGGCTGCCTTTATTCCTAAAGTCAGAGCAAGTTTGCGCCGGCTGAGATTATGACTGCCGGGGGGGATAAACGTAATGCGTATCTTATCGTTTCCGGAGAAAGATTCGGAGAGAGAGGCGGCTGCTTCGCAGGTTGCGTCATAGACTACTATTACTTCAAAATCCTTAAAATCCTGAGAGAGCAGGGAGGAGAGATAATCCGTGAGGGTTTCCTCGGTTACCGATGCGTATACTACCACAGACACTCTCGGAACGGAATCCCCCTTATCCTCAGGTCCCTGTTGAGAATCTTCGTCAGCCGTAATGTTTCCGGAGGGTTGAGTAGCGGGGGAGTGTCGGGCCACGGCAATGATTCCTTTCATTCCCAGGAGAATCCCGAGAACGCCGGAAATCAGGGTGACGGAGAGGAAGATTATTGAAAATATAGTAATATTAAACTCTGGCATACGCTGAGAAGTTAAAATTCAGAGAAGAATTTTGGTTTGAAGACAAGCCCCACTCTTAGACGGGAGTGAAACTGATTGTAGTCCAGGAGAGATTCGCCGTAGCCGTTATAGTATTGCGCAAAAAGGTTAAGGTTGGTTTTTTCATGCACGCGCCATGCAAACTCGGCAATGGTGTTGAAATTAAGGTTCCATCCGCGACGCTTCACAAGCGTTATCCCACCGCTATATTTTTTATTCCGGGAGGTCAGGACGAAGCCGGCTTGGAAAAGACCGGTATAATTCAGTATATCCCGATTGTTCATACCGTCGACGATAGGAATCCAGAATTTGGAGTGAACCATCAGCCAGTCGGAGACCATGGTGGAACCGGAAAGAGAGATTCTGTTCCAGCTGCGGGATTCATCGCCATCACGACCGTTGCTTTCATGTTCAAGCAGGAGGGTCATTTTCCCCATGTACCTCCCTTTGTTGAAGAAGGGCTTTGACCATCCGATTCCGGGATTGAAGTTAAGGTCGCGCATCGGCATGGAGTTCTCAAAAATATTCCAGAAGGTCTTCTGGGTATACATCAGGAAGAGGAAAGTGTTCCAGGGGAGGGTGGCGTTAGTGAGACGTATTGCAAGAGAAATCTGAAATTTCACGTCGGAATTTTTCTTGTTCGGGACGTGACCGATGGAGGTGCCGACAGTGAAATAGTTGTCTTTATACAATCCGAAGTATGGCCCGAATTCAAGTTCCTGCTTAAGGGAATCGGTGAATTCAACCTGGTTTGGTACGCCTAAAATCTGAGCAAACCCAACCGGACACACAGATGCAAGAAGAAAAACCAATAGAATACGTAATGAATTTTTCATACTGATTTTCCGGATATTTAAGGATTAGTTGGTCTGAACTTTTTCAGTCGGTGGAAGCTCTTTGTTGCGGCGTTTACACGCCTTTACAACTTTATCAGCAAGCTCCGCGAAGGCTTTGGCTTCGGGGTTTTCGCTTGAGGAAGTTCCTGTGTCGGCCGCGGCCACAAGGGAGGCGGTGGAGGGACTTCCGAGGTCGGAGCTTTCGCAGATGTCTGCGACAAGCGGAATCTGAGCTAGCAGATCGACATTCAGCTCTTCAGCAAGTCTGGCACCTCCTTCTTTCCCAAAGATGTAGTATTTCTCCTCAGGATGGGTAACGGGTGTGAACCAGGCCATGTTTTCCACGATTCCGAGGATGGGAACATTAATCTTATCGCTGCGGAACATTGCAATTCCCTTGCGGGCGTCAGCAAGAGCCACCTGCTGAGGGGTGGAGACTACGACGGCACCGGTGATGGGGAGTGTCTGTACGAGGGTCAGATGTATATCGCTGGTGCCTGGGGGCATATCAATAAGGAAATAGTCAAGCTCATCCCACCATGCATCAGTTATCAGCTGACGAAGAGCATTGCTTGCCATCGAGCCGCGCCACAGTACGGGACTGTCTTTGTCTACTACAAACCCGATTGAAAGCATCTTGACTCCATATTTGACAACTGGTTCAATCCAATCTTTGCCCTCCTGATTAACCATGTAGAGCTGTTCGTTCTCCACGCCAAACATTTTAGGCATCGAGGGTCCGAAAATGTCGGCATCGAGAAGGCCGACCTTATACCCTTTGGCGGAAAGGGCAATTGCCAGATTGGCAGCGACTGTGGATTTTCCCACACCCCCTTTGCCGGAGGAGATGCCGATTATGTTTTTCACTTTCGGAAGCGGATTTGCCTGTGGTTCGGGGAGTGGCTTGCGATATTTGACCGAGATATTATCCTTGATTTCAAGTTCGGGTCCGAGGGCGTTCTGCAGTGTAGCTTCTGCCGTGCGCACCACACTTTTGACAAACGGGTCTGTGGGCTTGTCGAAAATCAGGGAGAATTCCACCTTGTTGCCGTCAATACGAATGTCGTCTTCCACCATATTGTTTTCTATAAGGCTTTTCCCATTGCCGGGATAGCGCACGGCAGCCAGGGTGTCAAGTATGAGTCTGGGGTATAGT